>CAMZFW010000133.1 GCA_947306225.1 uncultured Bacteroidales bacterium | reverse complement strand
TTGAATACCAATTATAAATTATACTTCTCGTTCTAAAAACAAAGTACAAAGATACGTTTTTTTTTTCACATATCAGCCTTTTTTCACAAGGCTTTTTCCACATTTTCTTCACCACCTCCATCCTACCCCCATTTTACCCCAAGCCGACACCGCCAACGTGTTTGCTTTTTCCCCTTCCACCTCCCCCATTCCTTTTGCACTTATCCTATACTTATACTATATTTATACTATATTTATACCTTATTTATTCTATTCTTGAATAGTATAAATATAGAATAAATAAGGTATAAATATAGTATAAGTATAGGATAAGTGCCGAAGCTTCACTGGGCGCTCATGCGATTCGATTCAAGACATAGGAGCGTATCGGACGACCCATGACATAATGCCACATGGCTGATAAAAGGCTCTGAACCGTAAGGGTTGGCGTGATTTCAACCGCAATATGTTGAAAACATTGTAGCACCAATACACTCTATTCTCACAAATAGTAGTACTTTTGCATTTGCAATTTATAACTATGGAACCCAAACTAACAAAACACGCACAACAATCCCTTAGCAACAGCCGCGACGAGGCTATACGCTTGAAAAACGGTGCTATAGGTGTGGAACATCTATTCCTAGGCATCCTTAGGGAAAACGACTGCTCGGCAATGCAGATGCTGCAGCAACTGGGGGCTGACCTACATGCCATCAGGCAGTACATCGAGTCGGCTGTCGGACAAATTGACAGCGATGTCCGCTACACTAGCGACAGCGAAATACCGATGCTCCGCCAATGCGAGAAGATTCTGCGGCTCAGCTTCCTTGAAAGCACACGGCTCAAATCTAAAGAGATACACACCGTCCACATCCTTCTTGCCATGCTGCAGGAGAAAGAGAACCTAGTGGCGCAGCTGCTTGTGCAGCAGGGCATCACGTTAGAAAAATGCATCAAATACCTCAAGCAGCAGGGCTCGCTGCCGTCGTCGACACCCGACACGGACTTCACCACTCCCCTACCCGACTTTAGAGCGCAGACCAGCGAGGACGACAACGACGACCCTTACGCCGACCCCGAAGATGACGAGACACCTCGCCCGACAGGCCGCCAAGGGACTTCGAACAGCACGAAATCCGACAGCAAGACCCCTGCCCTGGAGAATTTCGGGCGGGACTTAACGCAATTGGCCATCGACGGCAAACTGGATCCTATTGTCGGTCGTGAAAAAGAGCTGGAACGCATCGCGCAAATACTGTCGCGCCGCAAGAAGAACAACCCCATCCTCATCGGCGAACCCGGCGTGGGCAAGAGTGCCATAGCCGAAGGGCTGGCAACACGCATCGTGGAAGGACGCGTGCCAAGGACACTCTTCGACAAACGGGTTATCTCGCTCGACCTGGCATCGCTGGTGGCTGGCACCAAGTACCGCGGCCAGTTTGAGGAACGCATGAAGGCCATCCTCAACGAGTTGGAAAAGAACCCCGACATCATCCTCTTTATCGACGAGATACACACCATCGTCGGAGCGGGCAGCGCAAGCGGCTCGTTGGACGCATCCAACATGTTCAAACCCGCCTTGGCACGCGGCGAGATACAGTGCATCGGCACCACCACGCTCGACGAATACCGCCAATATATTGAGAAGGACGGTGCCCTAGAACGACGCTTCCAGAAGGTGCTGGTGGAGGCCACCACACCCGAAGAGACCCTGACGATACTGAACAACATCAAGTCGAAATACGAGGAGCACCACCTAGTGCAATACACCGATGCGGCATTGAAGGCCTGCGTGGCACTGACAGAACGCTACGTGAGCGACCGCCTGCTGCCCGACAAGGCCATCGACGCACTGGACGAGGCGGGCGCAAGGGTACGTATAGCACATGTTGAAGTGCCAAAGGACATACTGCTGTTAGAAAACGAGATAACAGAAGTAGAAAAGCTAAAGAAATCCGTGCTTGCACAGAAGATGTACAATGAGGCGGCAGAATATCGCGACCAAGAACGCCAACTGCGCGAACGGCTGGCGGAACGCAAGCAGCAATGGGAGAAAGAGGAGCGCGACAAACACATCCCTGTTACCGACCAGGACGTGGCAGAGGTGGTGGCAATGATGACCGGCGTGCCAGTGCAGCGCATCGCCGAGAACGAGGGCACACGCCTGCTGGTCATGGAGAACGAACTGCAAAATTCAGTGGTCGGACAAGACGAGGCGGTGCGCCAGATTTCGAAGGCAATACGCCGCAACCGTGCCGGACTGAAAGACCCCAACCGCCCCATCGGCTCCTTCATCTTCGTGGGTCCCACAGGCGTTGGCAAGACCTATCTCACCAAGGTATTGGCAAAATACTTATTTGACAGCGAAGCAAATATGATACGCATCGACATGAGCGAGTATATGGAGAAGTTTGCCGTGTCGCGGCTCATCGGTGCACCTCCGGGTTATGTGGGCTACGAGGAAGGCGGCCAGCTGACCGAGAAGGTGCGGCGCAAGCCCTACTCTATCGTGCTGCTCGACGAGATTGAAAAGGCGCATCCCGACGTGTTCAACGTGCTGCTGCAGGTGCTTGACGACGGACAGCTGACCGACGGCTTGGGACGCAAGGTGGACTTTAAGAACACCATCATCATCATGACCTCGAACATCGGCACACGCCAGCTGAAAGACTTCGGCACGGGCGTGGGCTTCAACACAGCTGCCCGCGAGGCTGAACGCAATCAGCTGGAACGCTCGGTGATTGAGAAGGAAATGAAGAAGAAGTTTGCCCCTGAGTTCTTAAACAGAATCGACGACGTGGTATATTTCAACAGCCTACAGCGTTCTGACATACATAAAATTATCGACATCGAACTAAAGGGTCTATTTAACCGTGTGCGTAACATGGGCTACGGTATCGACCTCGATGACAAGGCAAAGGATTTCATCTTGAGGAAAGGCTGGGACGAGCATTACGGCGCACGCCCGCTGAAGCGTGCTATACAGCACTATATCGAAGACGACCTTGCCGACGAGATAATCAAGGCCGACATCCTGCCGGGTGACACCATCCACATCACCGTGGCCACAACAGATGGCGAGACGGACGAGAAACTCACCTTCGAAATCGAGAAAGGGGCCACAAGCCAGCAGCTCGAGGCTGAGTTCAACAACACCCTCCCCCAGCCTGCCGAGGTGTAAAACACGCTACAATACGCACATAAAAAAGAGTGGTTGCCGTGGCAGCCACTCTTTTTTGATTGTATTAATACCAATTAGAAATAAAGGTCGCGTTCGCCTTCGCCAATCTTGCAAAGGTTGCCTTCGACACGTTTCTTGAGTTCTTCTTTGCTGAAGGTCTGTGTCAGTTTCTTCAACAGCTCCAGTCCTTTCGCCTTGGTTTCGGGGCTGGCATAGTCTTCAAGATACTCGCGGAAGGTGAACATGGCGTTGGGTTTGCAGAACTCTTTGATAAGGCCGGGCTTAGCCAAGTCCATGAAGTCGGCACCCACACGTCCCTTGCGGTAACAGCCAGTGCAGAAGCTGGGAATATAGCCACCGTCAATCATCATGCTGATGACCTCGTCGAGCGAGCGGTGGTCGCCAAGGGTGAACTGGGCACCCGTGGTGCCAGTCTTCTCATAGGGCTTGGCAGCCGTGTTGTCGCCCTCTTCATCGTAGCCGCCGGGATTGGTCTCGGAAGCGGCACTGATTTGGCTGACACCGTATTTGACCAACTTGTCGCGCATCTCGGGACGTTCACGAGTGCTGATGATAATGCCGGTGTAAGGCATGGCGATGCGGATGATGGCGATAATCTTCATGAAGTCCTTGTCGCTCACGGGGTGCGGGATGTTCTCAGGCAGACTGAAGGGAGTGCCTTCGGCTGGCTCGATGCGGGGGAAGCTGACCGTATGGGGGCCGCAGCCGTAGTCCTCTTCCAGATGGCGGGCATGTTCCATAAGGGCAAGAATCTCAAAGCGGTAGTCGACCAGACCGAAAAGCACGCCGATGCCCACGTCGTTGATGCCGCCCTCTTGTGCGCGGTCCATGCAGGTGAGGCGGTAGAGATAGTCGGCCTTGGGGGTGCCAGCGGGATGGAACTTGGCGTACTCGATGGGGTCGTAGGTCTCTTGGAAGCAGACGTATGTGCCTATTCTTTCAGCCTTTAGCTTGGCATAGTCCTCCACGCTCATAGGTGCCAGCTCCACATTGATACGGCGGATGGTGCTGCCCTTCTCGTCCTTGGCGGCATAGCAGCGGCGGATGGCTTCGACCATATAGTTGGCATCGTTGCGCGGACTCTCGCCACAGATGAGCAGGGCACGTTTGTGACCCATGCGCAGCAGATGGAGGGTCTCAGTCTCAATCTCGTCGAGGGTGAGAACCTTACGTTTCAACGACTTGTTGTCACGGCGAAAACCGCAGTAGACGCAGTTGTTCACACAGGCATTGCCCGTGTAGATGGGTGCAAAGAGCACAAGCCGACGGCCATAAATCTCGTCCTTGCAGTACTCTGCGGTGTCGAGAATCTTCTGTATATCTGCTTCGTCTTCGACGCAAAGGAGTTTTGCCACATCATCCAAGTTGAGCCCCTTGAGTTTGCGGGCCTTGTTGAGGATGTCGTTCAGTTGCGACTCCGACGGAGCGTTGTTATCAAGCATGCCGTACAGTTTGTCGCGGTCTATGAAGTTTTGATGTCTCATATTTATTTAAGGATTAATAATTATTCTTAGTTAAAACTGCCTTGGTCTCCACCCCTGTCAACCGGCCCAACTTGCCCGTTAGGGCGTTGATACGGTCGGGCTGGCCTTCGACAATAAGCGATATCACCGCCACCGGACGGTCGTGAAAAGGCAACCCTTGGCGACACAGCACAAGGTCGGAGTATTCCGAAATAATGGTGTTGATTTCTGCAGACTTGGTACGGTCTGCTATGAGTATAGTTATTGTTCCTATTCTCTTCTCCATCAGGTGTTAGGCTTTTGGGTTAGATGAATATTTCTTTTATTATGACGCTGCAAAAATACAAAATATATTTGATTCAAACACTTTTTTCTAAAAAAATCTCACTAATCCACAAAAAAATCGTACATTTGCAAATTCAAATTCGACCAAACAAAGTGCTCTATGTACAACTATATTAAAATAGAAGAACACGAGGCCGTGGTGGTGCTCGCCATTTCGGCTCCTAAATCGCTCAACGCGCTCAACAGTACCATTCTCGACGAAATGAACCATTTCCTTGACCATTTCGACTGCAACAAGTACCGCTGCCTGATAGTGACGGGCGACGGCGAGAAGTCGTTCGTGGCAGGTGCCGACATCAGCGAGATGGCCAACCTCAACGTGCCGCAGGGTCAGACCTTCGGCATGCGGGGAGCCGGCGTGTTCCGCAAAATTGAGACGCTCCATGTTCCCGTCATTGCAGCCGTCAATGGCTTTGCCTTGGGTGGAGGATGTGAGCTTGCCATGGCATGTGATATACGCATCTGCTCAGACAATGCCCGTTTCGGCCAACCTGAGGTGGGATTGGGTATTATCCCTGGTTTCAGCGGCACCGTGCGCCTGGCTCGTCTGGTGGGCATGGGCATGGCCAAGCAGCTCATCTACACCGGCAAGGCCATCAAGGCCGACGAGGCCCTGCGTATCGGACTGGTCAACGCCGTTGTCCCCCAAGCCGAACTGATGTCCACAGCGATGGAACTGGCCAACCAAATTGCCGCCAACGCCCCGCTGGCCGTCAAGGCTGCCAAACTCTGCATCAATGCCGAATACGACATGCCTATGGACGAAGCCATCATGTACGAGAGCGGCATCTTCGGCCACTGCTTCGCCACCGAAGACCAGAAGAACGGCATGAAGGCCTTCCTAAACAAGGAGAAACCTGTCTTTACAGGTAAATAATTCAGATTATTCCGAACAATCAGAACAATCAGAATAATCCGACAATTCAGAAAACAATTCAACAACAATAAAATTCACCTAAATCATGAAAATCTGTGTTATTGGAACCGGCACCATGGCAAAAGGCATCGTCAAGGCCTTTGCCGCTAAAATGCCCATTGTAATGAAGAGCAGAACCCAGGCCAGCATCGACAAGGCCATGGGTTCCATCGCCAAATCCTATGCCAAACTGGTTGAGAAAGGCAAGATGACCCAGGAGGCCGTCGACGCCCTGCTCGCCAACATCACCACCACCACCGACTACGCCACCTTCGCCGATGCCGACCTCGTCATCGAAGCCGCCGTCGAAGAGATGGAACTCAAAAAGAAGGTCTTCGGTGACCTCAACTTGGTCTGCAAGCCCGAAACCATCTTCGCCACCAACAGCTCCAGCCTCAGCATCACCGAGCTGGCTGCCGCCAGTGGTCGTCCCGCACAGTTCATCGGCATGCACTTCTTCAACCCCGCCGACCGCATGGCACTCGTTGAAGTCATTAAGGGTCAGCTCACCTCTGCCGAAGTCTGCAAGACCATCGTCGACCTTGCCACCTCCGTCGGCAAGACCCCCGTTGAGGTCAACGAGGCTCCCGGCTTCGTGGTCAACCGCATCCTTATCCCCATGATTAACGAGGCTG
>CAMZFW010000132.1 GCA_947306225.1 uncultured Bacteroidales bacterium | reverse complement strand
ATACCCGAGTTGAACAAATTGGTCTCCAAGAATATCTGTCCGTCGGTAATCGAAATGACATTGGTGGGAATGTATGCCGAAACGTCGCCCGCCTGCGTCTCGATGATAGGCAGAGCGGTCAGAGAGCCGCCACCTTTCACCTTATCTTTCAAACAAGCAGGCAGGTCGTTCATCTGGCGTGCAATTTCATCACTCTGAATGATGCGGGCGGCACGTTCCAACAGACGGCTGTGCAGATAGAACACATCGCCAGGATAGGCCTCACGTCCCGGCGGGCGACGCAGCAGCAGCGACACTTCGCGGTACGCCACCGCCTGCTTACTCAGGTCGTCATAGATTACCAAGGCGTTACGTCCCGTGTCGCGGAAATACTCGCCGATGGCTGCTCCGGCAAAAGGTGCGTAGAACTGCATGGCCGCAGGATCGGAAGCCGTGGCTGCCACCACGATGGTATAATCCATCGCGCCTTTCTCCTCCAAGTTCTTCACCAAATTGGCAACCGTCGAACCCTTCTGTCCACAAGCCACATAGATGCAGTACACCGGATCACCGGCATCGTAGAAGTTCTTCTGATTGATGATTGTGTCGATAGCGATGGCCGTCTTACCCGTCTGACGGTCACCGATAATCAACTCACGCTGGCCACGACCTATAGGAATCATCGAGTCGATAGCTTTGATACCTGTCTGCAAGGGCTGCTCCACCGGCTGGCGGAAAATGACACCGGGAGCCTTACGCTCGATAGGCATCTCAAACAGCTCGCCCTCGATAGGGCCCTTGCCGTCGATAGGGTTGCCGATAGTGTTGATGACACGTCCCACCAAGCCTTCGCCCACCTTAATGGAAGCGATACGTTTGGTACGTTTCACCGTGTCACCCTCATTAATAGTACTCGCCTCTGCCAACATCACCACACCCACATTGTCCTCTTCCAGGTTCTGGACAATACCCTGTTCACCTGTGGAGAACTCCACCAGCTCGCCCGACTGGGCGTTGTTGAGGCCATAAATACGGGCGATGCCGTCACCGACGGTCAGCACCGTACCCACCTCTTCCAGCGCTACGTCGAGGTCGACGTCTGCCAGTTGCTTCTTCAGAATTGCCGATACCTCGGCAGGTTTAATTTCTGACATATATTAGACTTTTTATTTGTTATTTCTATTTATTACAGCTTGCTCTCATACACATTCTCACCGAAGGCATGGCGGAGCTTCATCAAGTAGGTGCTGATGCGTGCGTCGTACATCATGTTGTCAAACTCCATTGCCAACCCGCCTATAATCTTCGGGTCGGTCTTCGCCACCAGTTCCACCTCCTTGTGCGTATAATCGGCAATCACCCTTGTCGCCAGTGCGCGGGTTGCCTCGTCCACCGGTTCTGCGGTCGTTATCTGCGACAGGACGATGCCCCTGCTCTCACGGTAGAGGTCCAAATACGAAGTACTGATGCCCTTCAGGTTCACCGAACGGTTCTTGCGTACCACAAAATGGATAAACGCCATTGTCGTCTTGCACACGCTTGCGGCAAAAATGTCGTCAACTATCGCTATCTTCTTGGGTGCTTTCACCTCTGGATTGCGAAACACGGCATTCAACTCGCGGTTCTCGGCACACACGGCATTCACCAGCCGCATATCCTCCGACACCCGGTCCTGCTCCTGTGTTTCGTCTGCCAGCAGAAATAGCGCCTTGGCGTAATTGATATTGATTCTATAGTCTTGCATACTTCTTCTGTATAGAATTTGTGAATTGGGGCTTTTGCGATTTGTGAATAGACAAATGTAATGTCAATTCACTTTTCACTATTCACAATTCACTTTTCACTAATTGAGGTGAGCATTCTCCAGCTCGCGCTGTATCAGGCTGTCGGCCTTCTGCTTGTCGCTCAACTCCGCCTTCATCAGTTTCTCCGCAATGTCGATTGACAGCGACGCAATCTGATTCTTCAGCTCGTGCATCGCTTTCAACTTCTCGTAATTGATATTCTCGCGAGCACTTTCCACTATGCGGTCAGCCTCTTCTGTGGCTTTCAGTCGGGCATCTTCCAGTATCTTTTCACTTGTCAGGCGAGCATTGCGCAACATCTCGTCGCGTTCCACCTTCGCCTCTTTCAGCAAGTCTTCGTTGTGAGCCACCAACAGTTTCATCTCCTCACGCGCTTTCTCAGCCGCGTTCAGCGAATCCGCTATAGCAGTCTCACGCGCCTTTAGCGCCTTAAGCAACATGGGCCAGCCCCATTTGCCAAGAATGAACACTAGGACACCAAATGACACCAGCATCCAAACGAAAGTACCCAGACCAGGATTAATTAACGGATTGTTCATTTACTATCAAAGTTTGTTGTTTCAGAGTAATAATTAGCTGTAAACAGGATGTTGGCGCCAATCGCGCCAACATCCTATTTCTTTTCATCGGAGTGCTACTTGAGGACGACCAGCAAGCAGACAACCACTGCGAAGAAGGCAACACCTTCAACCAGTGCGGCAGCGATAATCATGGTCGAACGGATGTCGCCACCTGCTTCAGGCTGGCGTGCCATGCCTTCCATAGCACCTTGACCAATCTTACCAATGCCGAGACCCGCTCCAATAGTGGCGAGACCCGCTCCAACGGCTGCACCGAAATAGCCCCAGGCCATCTGTGCGGCAGCTTGTAACAAAATGAGTAATGACATAGTAGTAAATTTTATGTTTGTTAATAAGTTTATTTTTCTATATTTCAATATCCTACACACGCCTCACCCTCGCATAGCACGCTTTCATTTGAGGGAACAAAATTAGTCATTTTTTTTCACCCACGCAAGTTTTTAACACTTAAAATCAAAAAAAACTTCCTAACACACTAATTATCAACAGCCATTTTTAATTATATTTATTTAATACTAAAGTTTGACAAGTTAAATCAGGCATAAATTCATATTTCTTAGCTTTTACTTCCTACTTTTCTTCGCCTTCGGAAGCGAAGCCAGAGCGAAGGCATGGCGAAGGCACTCTGTGTGAATGACGGGTGTGTGTCATCGTCACTCTACTATAATTATACCGAAAAAGTCCAAAAACAGGGTGCCACTTTTCACAAAAAAAAGTGGGACAAGGTGGGACACGATGACAATAACAATAACAAAAGGGTTATGTACATACTAATCCCAATTCAGGCAAAAAAAGATGCCAAATGGCCACAAAGAGAGCAAGTAGCAACTATGCGAAAAGCCTTTCGCCGCTTTTTTGGCGCGAAGCGGGGGGATGCACTGTCAGCCGACCAAGGATGCCGCAATGCGGTTGAGGGCTTCGAGAAGTGTGGCACGGGGACAGCCCAAATTGATGCGGAAACAACAACGATAATTATTTCCGCCAAAGGTGGTGCCGTCGTTGAGCGCCACATGGGCACGATGGATAAGACGGTCACGCATGTCTTCGTGGTCTAACCCCATGTCGGAGAAGTCGAGCCAGGCAAGATAAGATGCCTCAGGGAGGACAGCTTTGACCTGTGGCAGTCGTTCGGTCAGGAACGACTGTAGGCAATCAACATTGCCTTGTAAATATAGCAACATCTGTTGCAGCCATTCTTCACCCTGACTATATGCCGCTTCAGCTCCAACGTAAGCAAAGATATTGCCGTTAGCCACCTCATAGCCATCTAGATAGCCGAAAAAACGTTGGCGCAGCTGCTCGTTAGGGCAATAGCACACCGAACTGCTGAGTCCGGCGATATTAAAGGTTTTGCTAGGAGCAACGAAAGTGATGGAGATGTTGCGCGCATTGTCACTGACCGTGCTGAAACTGGTATGATGATGACCAGGGAGAATCAAATCGGCATGTATTTCATCAGAAATGACATTGACATTGTTGCGATAGCAGATGTCGGCAATGTGAGAAAGCGTATCCTCGTCCCAGATGGTACCACCCGGATTGTGGGGATTGCTGAGAATGAGCCAACGGCACTGACGGACACGCCATTCGAAATCATCAAAATCGATGGCAAAACGACCGTCGACCACTTTGAGAGGACTGCATACAAGTTGGCGGTGGTTGTTTTGCGGCAGGTTGAGGAATGGCGGATAGACAGGGGTTGTTACCATAATGCCATCACCCGGGTTGGTCATGGCTTGCAAGACAAAGGCGATGCCGGCAACGATGCCTGGAATGAAATGCAACTGTTCCCGACTGGCATTTATGCCGTAGTGGGCGTTAAGCCATTGGGCCACTGCCTGCCAATATCTATCGGGGGCAGCAGCATAACCCAGCACCTCATGGTCGAGGCGACGGCGTAAGGCATCGATGACAAAATCGGGAGAGCGAAAGTCCATGTCCGCCACCCACATAGGCAGAAGCTCCTCTGTGCCAAAGAACTGTTTGAGTGCGTCGTATTTGACACAATTGGTACCCTTGCGGGGGATAATCTCGTCGAAGTTATAGGTTTTCAAGATAGGGTGGGGTTTTTGGAGTGGTCGGAGTATTCTGACTTATTATTTGGGGGGTTATTTGTCCTTGAGCAAGTCAATGCTGTAGTGGAGACCTACATTCTCACGACGCGCACGCGCCATTTTAATAATAAGGTAGGCACAGGCAATGAGGTTACGCAGTTCGCTGAGTTCTTCAGTGAGGACAGAACGATTGTAGAGGTCTTCTGTTTCGCGGAAGATAAGGTTGAGACGGTCAAAGGCACGTTGCAGACGAAGGTCGCTACGCACGATGCCGACATAGTTCCACATCAGTTCCTGCAGTTCGCGCTTAGTCTGGGTAATGAGTACCATTTCCTCGTTGAGTACCATACCTTCGGCATTCCAATCGGGCACTTGATAACATATCTGGCGCGTCTTGACACGCTCAATGGCACTCATGGCAGCATTGTGGGCGTAGACCACTGCCTCCAACAGAGAATTGCTTGCCAATCGGTTGCCTCCGTGCAGACCTGTACAGGCGCACTCGCCAGCGGCATAGAGGTGATGGATGGACGACTCACCGTCGCGATTCACCTTGATACCACCACACTGGTAATGGGCTGCGGGACGGATGGGTATCATATCCTTAGTAATATTGATTCCCAATTCAAGACACTTGGCGTAAATGGTGGGAAAACCACTGATGAGCTCATCCTTCCCAATGCCGCGAGCATCAAGGTAGAGGTGGTCAACGCCGGCAATCTTCATCTCGTTATCAATGGCTCGTGCCACAATGTCGCGAGGAGCAAGCGATAGCCTCTTATCGTACTTGTGCATAAACTCGTTGCCCTTAAAATCCTTCAATATAGCACCCGCGCCACGCATAGCCTCGGTGATAAGGAAGGCAGGCTTTTCGGCAGGATTGTACAGCGAGGTAGGATGGAACTGCATAAATTCCAAGTCCGCTAGCACACCACGGGCACGGTGCACCATCGCCACACCGTCGCCAGTTGAGACGATGGGTGTGGTGGTGGTGGTATAGACATTGCCCATACCTCCTGTGGCAAGAAGTGTGACCTTAGCAAGATATGTATCGATTTGGTTTGTACGGCAGTCGAGGGCATACACACCATAGCACTCAATGTCGGGAGTATGCTTGGTGACACGCTGTCCGAGATGGTGCTGGGTGATGATGTCGATGGCAAATTGGTGTTCTTTCAGTTCGATGTTAGGGTGGCTGTACACAGCCTCTAACAAGCCGCGTTCTATCTCGGCACCTGTATTGTCTTTGTGATGGAGGATACGGAACTCCGAATGACCGCCTTCGCGGTGGAGGTCGAAACGGTCGCTACCTCGGCTCTTGTCGAAATTGACACCATACTGCACCAATTCGCGTATTCGGTCAGGAGCCTCTCGGATAGTCATTTCCACCACCTTACGGTCGCAAATGCCATCGCCCGCCACAAGGGTGTCCTGTATATGCTTATCAAAACTATCGCTGTCGTACATTACCGCAGCTATGCCACCCTGCGCATAGCGCGTAGACCCCTCGGAGGCTTCTCCCTTGCAAAGAATGCACACCTTACCATAAGGAGCCACCTTTAGCGCATAGCTAAGCCCCGCGATGCCCGATCCGATGATTAGAAAATCAACCTCGTATCTCATGATGCTTGAGAATTAAAATGTTTATAGCTAGTTGTGACCAATGAACAATGACCAGTGACACGAAAGCACTCGTTTCACAGGTCACGGGTCACAAGAAATCAAACAAAACCTTTTAGGCAAAAATCAACGAAATCGAAGGCCAGTAGAGGATAAGGGCAGCGATAGATGCCAACAGGGCAATCGAGAAACCGACCACGAAAAGGAGCATCAGATAGTGCCACAGGTAGCGCGTTTGTCGCAGATACTCCACCGAGAGAGAGAGGTCGTTGTTGATACGCACCTGATTGGCTACATTGACGGCACGGCGCATACATACAATGGCCGGCAGCAACGCAGCAGCCAATATAATAAGGGCTATACCAGCTAAGCCCAGCACGTTGTCTAGATAATAGGGGGTTGCCTCATCGAGGTAGCCACTGACAAACAATAGTATCACACCGCCTGCCACCAAAAAAAGGACGCTAAGCACGGCAAAAATTGAAAAAACATTCATCCATTTACCTGCACGAACAATATGTTTCTTACTATTGTTCAAGATGATAAGGTCGTT
>CAMZFW010000131.1 GCA_947306225.1 uncultured Bacteroidales bacterium | reverse complement strand
ATGAGATGCCTAATAGTGAGCCAGCCACCACGACATGCAGGTCGCGTCTCTCCTCGCAAAAATATTTGAGCGATGAAAGACCATTGTGAACCTCCTGTATCTCATCGAAAAACAGCAACGTCTTGCCAGCCAAAACCTTTGTCTCGTATTGCTGCTCTATATCATACAGTATTCTGTCGATATTGAAATCCCTGAACAGCGAGTTGGCAAAAGGATTGTTTTGACAATTGGTATACACCATATTGTCGAACTCATGTTCGCCAAATTGGTTAATAATGTATGTCTTTCCTACTTGTCTTGCCCCAAGCAACACAAGTGGTTTGCGGTCCAGATTGTCTTTCCATTGCAGCAGATTACTGTATATCAATCTTTTCATAATATTGTGTATATGTAAATCAATTTGCAAAGATACACTTTTATGAGGGAATATGTAAAATAAAATACATTTTTATGAGGGAATAAGTGGAAAAAGCTACATTTTTATGATGGAATAAACGGAGGGAACTACATTTTTATGAGGGAATGAGCAGGGATGTCACGACCATTTTGATTAATGGGGACTGCATGGCGAGAAGAGTTTTTTCGATATTACAAAAAAAGTGTGTATCTTTGCAGACAATTATGAACCGTCTAGAGTATTGGATTAAAGCACAGACACAGTATCGTGTACACTCGCCATTCGTGTTCGAGATGTACCGCAAGGTGCTTTTTGCCCATGTAGACGAGGAGGCCTTCCGTGTGTTTGTTGCCCAGCTGCCAACTGAGGAAGGGGCTGACTCTCGCGACAGGCGATATTTGGAAACGGTGTATAAGATGCAGGACTACTACGGGCTGCAAATGCTCTGTTTCGACCGAGACGAGGCCGTGATGGAAGGAGACCTGTTGGAGAGTGTGAAAGTGGTGTGCCGCCCACACCGCTACCGGGCGAGGGAGTTGCGTTGGATGGCGCAGCAGGGCAATGCTAAATATAATGTCAGTATCGACATGTTTGACGTGGGAGTGCTTTTTTATAATCCCAAGTTGCACCGACAGAAGTTTATATTAAGATGAATTATGTATAGGAAATTATTTATAGTCATTTGTTGCGGAGTGTTATCAATGTGGCTGGCAGGCTGTGGCCATAAGGACGACGAAACGCCAAAACCGCAGGCATATCTACGTATCGACATGCCACCGCATGATTACACCCTGTGCGACACGGCGGCACTGCCCTTCACTTTCGAGCAGTCCAAACTATCGCAGATTGAGTGGAAAAAATCCAAGCCGGGTGAGAATTGGTTTACCCTAGTCTATCCCAAGTACAAAGGCTATGTGTTTATGACCTACAAAACCATTAGAGGTGAAAAGGAACTTCGCGCACAAGTGGACACGTCGTACCAGTTTGTCGAGAGTCATTTCTCCTTTTCGTCGGGTGTAGACGAGAACAAGTTTGTGGACCGCCCGCACCGCCTGTTCGGCACCACCTACCGCCTGAAGGGGCAGAACGTGGCGAGCACCTACCAGTTTTGGGTAACAGACAGCGTGAGGCACTTCCTGCATGGGGCAATGTATATCGACTGCACCCCCAACAACGACTCTCTGGCCCCGGTGCTGACCTACATACAGGAGGATATGGACCATTTAATCGAGTCAGTGCGATGGAGATAAGGCGTTTTCTGACCCTCGTGGCAGCCCTCCTGCTTGGTGTAGGCGTGTATGCGCAGTCGTTCACCGAACAAGAGTTGAAACTGACAATTGTGAAAGAACCTGCTCGCGATGCGCGCGACACCATGCAACTGGCTGGCACACTCACCATGCCCACAAAAGTGCGTGGGAAAGTGCCTGCCGTGATTCTCATCACTGGCTCGGGAGCCCAAAACCGCGACGAGGAGCTGATGGGGCACCGCCCGTTTAAGGTGATAGCCGAATATCTGTCGGCACGAGGCTACGCCGTGCTGCGATGCGACGACCGCGGCGTGGGCGGCTCGACAGGCGATATGGCGCACGCCACCACACTCGACTTTGCCAACGACGTGGAGCATCAGCTGATGTACCTGCAATCGCCCAGGGCGAATCTTAACATCGACCCCAAGCGCATCTACCTTTTCGGGCACAGCGAGGGGGCTACGGTGGCGGCCATAGTGGCAGCTGGAAGAGCCAGCACCCTCAATCCTGTAGCCGGCGTGGCGATGCTGGGCGGCGCAGGTGTGGACGGAAAGACACTACTACTCCAACAAAACAAGGCATTATTCCGCCTGCGAGGTGTGGCTGACAGCCTCATCGAGAGGCGGCTGGCATGTATGCAAGAGCTGTTTAACGTTTGCGACACCCTCTTCCTCGGCAAGGATGCCGACACGGTGAAGACCCTCAATTTGGCATTCCGACCCTTGTTTAAAAAACACAGCGAGGGACTGACCAAAGAGCAGAAACAGCAGATAGGGCTCACCAGCGGCGAATGCTACGGCTGGGCACTCACGGTAGCCACGCCGTGGATGTGCACTTTCCTGACCTTGAACCCTGCCGACTATATCGCCAAGATGCGCTGTCCGCTGCTAGCCCTCGGGGGCGAGATGGACTGCCAGGTGCCTACCGAGGAAAACTTTGAGGCAATTGCCGATGTCTGCCAACGAAACAACATCCCTTACGACGTCACCCTGCTGGCAGGCATCAACCATTTGGGGCAAATGTGCGAAACTGGCTCTGTGGACGAATATGCCTCCCTCGGTCAAGCCCCCGACGATATGGTGTTGGAAACCCTTGTCAACTGGCTTGACTCCATCGCCAAACCAAGCAAACGCACCAAACGCTAACCATTAGTTTACAATATTTTGCATATTACGCAATCATAACGCTTGCGTATCTCTTGCTCTTTTTCAATACTTTACCATTATATCAACACTATTTCGACACTTTAAAAGTGTTGAAATAGTGTCGAAATAGTGTTGAAGTACCGTTGAAATGATTGACACAGGAGAGATGTATGGTGAAGGCGGATGGGGGATAATTTGGAGGCGGAAATGTTTTTTTCTTGCCATATTGGAAAAAAATGAGTATTTTGCACGCACAAAATTGTTAGGTAATGAGATTTAATTTGTTATATTTCAATAATTTGCCCACCACTACTATATTCCGATGCGCTAGATTGGGAAGAGGCGGGGCATGCGTCGTCTCTATTTACAATTGTGCATATCCCACACGCCTTGCGGACAGCTGCAGGGGGTGACTTTTATATTAACTAATCTCGAAAAAGTAATCACATGATTGAAAAAAAGAAACAGGAGTACACTGCTCCTACGGTAGAACGGTTTGAGGCCCGCGTGGAAAAGGGTTTTCAGGCAAGTGCGACCGAAGAACAGATTCGCAGCAGTAAAATTGAAGGTGTTCAAGACAGCGGCAACAACTACGACAACGCCTTGTTCACTTGATTGTTAACCTTTAATACGAGAAAGAAGATGAAAAAAGGTTTACATTTTCTAGTATCGCTAGTATCTCTAGTGGGTATAGTGGGTTTGAGTTCGTGTAATAAGGAGGAGCAGGGCTCCTCGATACAGCTCACCGCCACGATGGAGGACTGTGCCGACGTACATAATGCCAAGACAGTGCTCAACGGTACCACTCTGCAGTGGGTAGCGGGCGACGAGATAGTTGTTACCTCTGGCAACTCGACGGCGAAATTTTCCGCCACGCCGCTAGGTGACCCCACCATGGCTACCTTTACCACTACCGATGCCAACTTCACAGCTAATGGGACTTATGTGGCATATTATCCCGCTGAAAAATGTATCCCTTGGCTAAACGCGATGAATATATCCACCAGACAGAAGAGCGAGGACGGCTCGCTGCGGATGTTCCCGATGCACGCGTATTCCGAGGGGAGCGCTAACTTGCAGTTTCGCAACCTGTGCGGTGTGCTGAAGGTGAACCTGCAGAAGACGGGCGTAACAGTCACTTCCATAGCGTTGACTATGGATCAAAAAATCAGCGGGACGTACGATGTGGACAACCCGACAAGCGCAGAAGCAACACTCTCTTCAACTCCCAGAGATGGTAGAGGCAGCAACACCACCACGCTGGTGTGCAACCAGAGCATCAACACAGCACACGACTTTTATATCTACCTGCCGGCCGGTACCTATAGCGGGCTGACGCTAGAGATTCAGGCCGCTGACGGCACGGTGTGCACCAAAGGCCCTGCCACAAGCAATGTGGTGATTGTGCGCAGCAAGTACAGCACCCTGACGCTGGGCGGGGACGATTTGACATTTACTCGTCCCACTGGCGCGACGGGTGGCTTCTTCACCATCAACGAGGATGGCGACCAAGTGTGGTTCTCACAGGGCAGCTTGCAGTATTATCAGGGTAGCCATATTTGGCACTTTGCCGACGAACAGTACGACATTGTCGGTAATGGAAACAGCAATATCGGCAACAACGCGTACCCCGGACCGATAGACCTCTTCGGCTGGAGTACGGGCAATAACCCAACGGAGCATACTCTCAATTGGCCCTACCCTTCTCCTTTAGAGGATTGGGGCGGCAATGCCATCGACAATGGGGGCAACACTCCCTACATCTGGCACCCGCTGACAGCTGCCGAGTGGACTTATCTGTTCAGGACCCGTACCACCAACACCAACTTGGGCACAACAAACGCCCGGTATGTCGCGGCCAATGTGAATTCCAGAAATGGAATCATTCTCTTCCCTGACAACTACACCCATCCTTCGGGCATTACATCTCCCAGTTACATCAATGGTACTGCCAACGGTTGGAGCTCCAACAACTATAGCAGCACAGATTGGACGGTGATGGAGGCTGCGGGAGCGGTGTTTCTGCCTGCGGCGGGCAGTCGCTCAGGCACGACTGTTTCGAATATTAATTCTATTTGCCAGTATTGGTCATCCGATGAATATGACGGTACAAGTGCGCGCTTATTGGGCTTCAATAATAATAATCTCTACACTCCTAACACCAACTACATTGCGCGCTCAACAGGGTGTTCCGTACGTCTTGTCATGGATTACAATTGACGATTGATGTTCCCTTTGCGGAACATGCCATAAGCCCGGAGGCAATGGCGGGGTAGGGGCAGGGATGCAGTCTCTGTCCCTGCCTTGCTTTTTGTCTTTGGTTCAATGGGTTGTAGGATATGGTGGAAAATAAATTTGTCTATATCAAATAATTTCTTTATCTTTGCAAATTCAAAAAGTAATATATTAATAATTAAAATATTGGATATGTCGAAGTTACTCCTTTTAGGCGACGAGGCAATTGCCCAAGCCTTTATCGATGCTGGCGGCAGTGCCATCAACAGCTACCCTGGCACCCCCTCCACTCAGATTACCGAATATGTGATTAAGTCCAAAGAGGCAGCCCAGAAAGGCATCCGCGCCAACTGGTGCGCCAACGAGAAGACCGCCCTCGAGGCCTCTATCGGTGTTGCATACGCTGGCAAACGTGCCATGACCTGCATGAAGCATGTGGGTTTGAATGTCTGCGGCGACCCCTTTATGAATGCCTCTATCATTGGCACCAAGGGCGTCATCATCGTGGTGGCCGACGACCCCAGCATGTTCTCTTCGCAGGACGAGCAGGACAGCCGCTTCTATGGCCACTGGGCCATGATTCCCATGCTGGAACCCAGCAACCAGCAGGAGGCCTACGACATGGTCTTCTTCGGCTACGAGCTGAGCGAGAAGATGGGCACCCCCATCCTCATGCGCATCCCCACCCGTCTGGCCCACAGCCGCGCCGGCGTGGAGCGTCGCGAGCCGCTGCCCCAGAACCCCATCAGCTACCCCACCGACCCCAAGACGTTTGTGTTGCTGCCCGCCAATGCCAAGGTGCTGTATCGTGACCTGATTGACAAGCAGCCTAAGTTTGAGGAGTCCTCTGAGAAGAGCGGTTTCAACCAGTATATCCCCGGCACCGACAAGAGCCGCGGCATTGTCACCACGGGTATTGCCTACAACTACCTGCTGGAGAACTTCCCCGGCGGCAAGTGCCCCTATCCTGTGGTGAAGATTACCCAATATCCTCTGCCCACCGCTATGCTCGGCAAGCTGTATGACGAGTGCGACGAGATTTTGGTGCTCGAAGACGGCCAGCCTTTCGTCGAGGAGCAGATTAAGGGTTGCCTTGGCAAAGGCAAACCCGTACATGGTCGTTTGGACGAGGTGATTCGTCGCGACGGCGAGCTGAACGCCGAGAAGGTGGCGAAGGCTCTGGGTATGGACGTTGCCAACGGTCCCGCAGTGCCCGAGGTGGTCACCAACCGTCCTCCCGCCCTGTGCGTCGGCTGCCCCCATATCGACAGCTACGAGGCCCTCGTCGAAGTGATGAAGAAATACGAGCACGGCCGCGTGTTTGGCGACATCGGCTGCTACACCCTCGGCTTCAACATGGGTGCTTTGAACACCACCGTCTGCATGGGTGCCTCCATCACTATGGCTAAGGGTGCCGCTGAAATGGGCATCTTCCCCTCGGTGGCAGTTATCGGCGACGGCACGTTTGGCCACAGCGGCATGACCGGCCTGCTTGACTGCGTGAACGAGAAGGCTAATGTTATCGTGATGATTCTCGACAACGACATCACCGCTATGACTGGCGGACAGCCCTCGAGCGCCAACATGAAGCTCTTCAACATCTGCAAGGGCCTCGGCGTTGACCCCGACCACATCCGTCATATCGTTC
>CAMZFW010000130.1 GCA_947306225.1 uncultured Bacteroidales bacterium | reverse complement strand
GCGGTGAACCGCATACCGCAGAACTACCAAACCGACAGCGTGGTAGGCACATGGTTCTACCGCGATGTGAGGATGTTGAACGACGAGCTGTTCTTGTTTGACGAGATGGTGTTTGATGCCCTGCGCGTGGGGTACGACAAGCACCATACATTGAAGAAACTGAATAACGGTGAAGAGCCTGGGAACATCGCTCGGTATAGTTACAAACGTCCCATTGAGAGTAACTATACCAGCATCCGCCACGACCGTCTGCTGCTGTGCGACACGGCTTATGTAAATAAACAAGTGTCAAGGGAGGTGTCAGGCGATTATATCGGTTACGAAGAGAACGAAGTGCTGTACGACCCAGTGGAGATTCCGAATGCCACGACTCGCCTGTCGCTGAAACGCTTGGAGAAGGCAAAGAAGCACAATAAATATCAAGTGTCGGAAATGACCGATGCCGAAGGACATCAGTATTATGTCGTCACCTCAAGATATAATGGTTCAGGCGGACCGTTCCGTGGTCATGGCTCTTTTCGCATCGTGATTGCAAAGGGAAGTCTTGCCATCACCTGTATAGAAGAAACGAACTACTTCGCAATGCGTCCTTTCTTTCCGTTGAAGAAGGTGTTTCGAGAGGCTGGCGTGGATTCGTTGGCAAGGAGAGAGCATGTGGTGTATAACTATGGCTTGGTGGAAGGCAAATATACATTGACTTCCTACACTCGCGACGAGGGCACGGACTTCTATTGCAACGCCAATAGCCCCAAAGGGGCAGGGTTGAACTCTATGGATAATCATTGCCAGTGTGTGCTGACTAATGAACACAAGGAAGGTTCGTCCTTCTTGAAGAACAATACCATTCAGCCGCCTGGAAGCGTGTTAGTGCCCCAACGTCGTGCCGACCACAAGCAGTACGACGAAGCCTTCTGGCAGCAGTATAACTTCATCCCTTTAGAATCCTCTATTCGCCAAAAACTGGAAAAGAAACTTAAAAAATATTAAAACAATATACTTGACTGTAAGATTTTGCCGAGTTAAACGTTTATATAGAAAATTGTAGTCAAATTAAAAAAACATATCAATGAAAACAATAAAAAGAACCCTGGCCACCCTCGTTGTGGCTGCAACCTTTGCCTTTGTCGGTTGCGAGAAAGAAGACACCATCACCCCCATCATTCCCGACACTCCAGAGGAAGAAACACCTGAAAACATCTATGTAGGCACCTCCTGGTCTGCACGCCTAGAGAACAACTACACTATGCAACAGCAGGGCTTCGACATCGATATGGAGCTTACTTACGATCTCTATCTCGACTTCCTCGACTCCACTCATGCCGAGCTGTTCCATGACCTCTATGTCTACGTCCCCGCCTACCCAGCCGCTTCGCAGAGTGACAACATGACCGAGGAATTTACCTACTCCTTCAGCCACGACAGCGTGTTCTTTAACGCCATCTACGTTGACGAAGAGTCGGGCGAAACATTTGAGTACGGCTATGTGGCAATCTACGACACGGTAGCCAAGACTCTGACCATGGATTATGACGACCCCGACATGGAAGAGATGATGGGCACCTCCATAATTGTGTTCAATCTTGTGGAAGACCCTGCCAAGACTATCGTCCCCCGTCCTCAGACCAATACGGGAAAGACTAATTGGCAGAAGGTTGTCAGCAAGATAGCGCAGACCCTCGGACTCTAATAGGCTGACCGACTATGAAAAATCTAAAATCGATCCTTGTTCTAGCAGCTGCAATACTGGTTTTAAGTACCGCAACTGCTGGTCCTGTCACCCCAAAGCGGGCAGCCACCGTGGCGCAGAACTTCTTCAACTCGGTGTCCGCCACCAAAGCGGGCTCCCAGCTGGAACTTAGCAGCACCCCGTGGCAGTTCGACGGCATCTACCTCTTCACCGCTGCTGACGGAGGCTTTGTGCTAGTGGCTGCCGACGACGCGGTGCGCCCCATACTGGGCTATTCGCCTACGGGTACACTCGACCCCGACAACATGCCTCCCGCTCTCCGGCAGTGGCTAGAAGCCTATCAGCAGGAAATTGTTGAAATACAGAATTCTCAATTTGTAAGGGCAGACGCTGGTGTCAGCCCCTACAATTCTCAATTTCCCGAGTGGTACGCCTTGGAGAACAACCTGATGCCCAAGGACGATGGCACAGCCGTTGTGGATCCACTGATTACCACCTTCTGGGACCAAACTTACCCCTACAATGGTTATTGCCCCGGAGGCTCGGCTGTGGGCTGTGCTGCCACGGCACAGGCACAGGTGATGAACTTCTGGAAGTTTCCCGCCTTCGGTGTTGGCAGCCACAACTACACTCATGCACGATATGGTGTGCAGTCTGCCGATTTCGCCCACACCTTATACGACTGGGACCACATGCCCATCATGGCCACCTACACCACTCCCATGGTGGAGAAAGTGGCGGTGGCGACGCTGATGTACCACTGCGGTGTAAGTCTTGATATGAACTACGACCCCAACGGCAGTGCGGCAGCAGGACTAGCTGGCATGGAAGGGATTCCTAGCATTGACAATTCGCTGAAAGACTATTTTGGCTATAGCACCTCAATGCGCGTTGTGCATCGTGAGAACTACACCAAGGACCAGTGGCGCGACATGCTCACTGCCGAGCTCGACCTCGGGCATCCCATCGTCTATGTCGGTTCGGGTGATGCTGGCGGTCACGGCTTTGTCTGCGACGGCTACGATAACCGCGGCTACCTGCACTTCAACTTCGGCTGGAGCCGTCGTGGCGACGGTTATTTCCCCGTCGACTCCATCAGCCCCGGAGTAGGCGGTGTGGGTGGCAACGGTACCTACACCTTCAATCAGGACAACGCCGCACTCCTCGGTCTGGTACCTGACTACCGCATGCGGGTGAGTGACACCCTCTTCTCCATGAACCGCAGCGGTGGTGACGACTCGCTGCTCTTCTGCATCAACGACACGATTGATGCCCCATGGAACATGACATGCGATGCCGACTGGATTGCCTTCACCGAAAACTACATCCAGCGAGCCGGATGGCTCTTCTTCCATGTCTCGGAAAATGCCAGCGGACAAGAACGTTCCGCCACCATCACCTTCACCCAGGGTGGTGAACATCTCACCGTGCTTGTGGTGCAGAATGCCTTCGACCAAGAAGAACTGTGCCCGCTGACCGTGGTGATGGAAGCCGCCCACGGCGACGGCTGGCAGGGTGGTGCCTACCTGTCGTTCGAATCGGCTTCGGGCTACATATACGCCACAGCCCAGCTGACATCGGGAGTAAAGGATTCTGTCATCGTCCATGTTGCCCCCGATGCGGTCAACTCTGTCTGGCATTCGGGTGGCGGCACCGACCGCTACGTCAACTATACCATAAAGAACCAGCAGGGCGAAACCCTCGTGTCAGTCCGAAACGCCTACCGCAACGGTGGCACACACCGCATCACCCGCCCCTGCGAGCCCAACGGTACAGTGGGCATCGACGAAACAGCTGAAAACACCACCGTATCGATCTACCCTAATCCCGCCACCGACGTACTCCACATACAGGCCGTGCGCCTGCTCAAAGTGGAGCTGATGGACATGAGCGGCCGCACCCTTATCACCGCCACCACTCCCCACATCGACCTCGGCCACTTGACCCCTGGTGCCTACTTCGTCCGCATCACCACCCCCGAAAACACCACAGTCAAACGTTTTATAAAGAAATAATCCATGAAAAAGACTTTTTACCTTTTAGTTTTTAGTTTCTACCTTTTAGTCTTTAGTTTCACACAGGCTCAAGGCTCCCTGAAGGTCGAAACCTTCCGTCTCGACAACGGCCTCAAAGTCATCCTCTGCGAAGAACACTCGCAGCCCAAGGTCTACGGCTGTGTGGTGGTCCATGCGGGCAGCAAGAACGAGAAGCCCACTGCCACTGGCGTCGCCCACTACTTTGAGCACATCATGTTCAAGGGTACCGACCGTATCGGCACCACCGACTGGGCAAAAGAGAAACTCTACCTCGACAGCATCAGCCAGGCCTACGACCGCCTCCATGCCACCACCGACGCCAAGCAACGGCACAACATCCAGTTGGAGATTAACCGACTGAACATCGCCGCCTCCAAGTATGCCATCCCCAACGAGGTGGACGCCATCCTACAGAAGATGGGCTGCACCGGCCTCAACGCTGGCACAAGCTACGACTACACCGTCTACTACAATACCCTCCCCTCTAACCAGCTCGCCAACTGGATGGATGTCTACGTCGAGCGTTTCCGCAATCCCGTATTCCGACTCTTCCAGTCCGAACTAGAGGCAGTCTACGAGGAGAAGAACATGTACGACAACCGCACGGGTCACGACTTCTCGCGTAACATCTTCACCGAAGCCTTCGGCGAACACCCCTACAGCCGCGAGGTCATCGGCCTTGCCGAACACCTCAAGAACCCTCAACCCAGCGAGATGCAGGAGTTTTTCAATACCTACTATGTGGCCAACAACATGACCCTCCTTTTGGTCGGCGACTTCAACACCGCCGAGGCACGCCGCTTGGTGAAGGACAAATTCTCTGTCTGGCGCAGTGGCGAGCTGCCCCAGCAGCCCACCTACAACCTCCCCAAGTTCGAGAAGCAGAAAGTGTTGGAAGTCCGTCAGACCCCCATCAAGATGGGCATCATGATTTTCCCCGGTGTCACTGAAAAACACCCCGACTATATGCCCCTCGACATGCTCAGCAGCATTCTGGGTGGTGGCAGCGGCCTGCTCGACAAAGCAACTAGCGACAACCGTATTATGATGGCGCAGCTCATGCCTCTCTCGCTCCAAGATGCCGGCTCTACAGTAATTCTTTATGTCCCCAATATCATCGGACAGAAACATGCCGCAGCCGAGCAGGTCATCTGGGACTGTATCGACAGCATCAAGCAGGGCAATTTCAGCGACGAACTGCTAGAGAGCATCAAGACCTCCAGCATCGTGTCGCAACAACGGCAAGTCGAAAACCTTAAAAGCATCTCCAACCTGCTCCTGAGTCTTGAGCTTAAGGGTTCTGACTATCAGGAATGGCTCCGCGACAACAAGCGCTGGATGTACCTCACCCGTGAAGAGGTGATAGAGGTCGCCAACAAGTATTTCGACCGCGACCACTGCACCCTCGTTCGCAGCAAGATGGGCTTCCCCAAACATGATGCGGCGGTAAAACCCGACTGGGACCATTTGGAAGCCCAGAACAAAGAGGCCAAATCGCCATTTGCGCAGATGATTGAAATGAACCACCCCGACCCCATCAAGCCTCAAGTCATCGACTTCAAAAAGGACGTCAGCATCACCGACGTAACGCCAAACTGCCAGCTCTTCAGCGCTCCCAACCCAAAGAACGACGTATTCAACCTGACAATCCGTTACAACTACGGACATATTGACGACTACAACCTTGACCGTGCCTTTGAATACATGGAGCAGCTGGGTGCCGACGGCATGGACCTGCAGCGGTACAACATGGAGTTGGACAAACTGGGTGGCAGCGTCTCGCTTTATCTTGTTGGCGACGACCGCTCCTGCCTCAGCATCAGTGGCCTGGAACAGAACATGGACAGCATCCTCAGCCTTGTGTCGCGTTGGATTCACAAGCCCAAGCATGATAAGCGTCAGATTGAAAAGATAGTCGACGAGTTGAAGGCGGGAGTAAAGGCCGCCAAAAACGATGCCGACAGCTGGCGTTACGCCCTCGACGAATACGTCGACTACGGCTCCCAGTCCTCCTATCTACGTCAGATGCCTTACAAGGAGTGGGGCAACCTCACCTGCGAGCAGCTGCACGACGAGATGATGAAAATCTTCTCCCGCAACGGCTTTGCCACCTTCACGGGCAACACCTCGCCCGAAGACATCAGCGCCAAACTGCGCCAATACGACCTAGTGCGCCAACAGGTGGAAGTGGTGTCACGCCGTGCCTTCAAGCGCCAGAAACTAGACCAAAATCAGGTCTATTACGCCCACAATAAGAAGTTCCTCCAGTCCAACATCAAGTTCGTTATGCCCAGCATCAATCTCGACACAACCGACCAAGCCGTCAGTATCCTTTTCAACGAATACTTCGGAGGCAGCATGAACGGTGTTGTGTTCCAAGAAATCCGCGAGTTCCGTTCGCTGGGCTACAGCACGTGGGGGACCTTCAGCTACGACATCCGTAACCTCAATCCGGCATGCCTATACTGCTATCTAGGCACCCAGTGCGACAAAACCTACGACGGCGTGGAAGCCATGCGCCAGTTGATGATTGATTTCCCCGAACGTCCCGACAAACTGGCTCCCGCCATCGAGCAAAAAGTGGCCGCGCGCAATAGCGACTACTATGGCTTCCGTGACATACCCTCCTTTGTTCATAATAATATGGAAATCGGTTGGACCTACGACCGCCGCGTCGAAATCACCCAGAAAATCAGTCGCCTCACCATGGACGACCTCCGCGCCTTCCACAACAAGTACATCAAAGATCGCCCGCTAGTGGTGGAAATCACTGGCAGCACTAAGAAGTACGACCCCAAGGCCGTCGCCAAGCTCCTCGGTTCCGATGCCAAACTCACCGAAGTGAAGTTTGATCAGATGTTTAAATTCTAAATTACACATACTCATTTATTAATAAGCCTTCCGAGTCTTGTCTTGGAGGGCTTATTTTTGTGTCCTTTAAATTGATTACATTGTTATTTCGGAAATTATGTCATGCATGTAGTGACGATTTTTAGTTAAAATCGGAAATTCTGTCAGTACTTTTAGGGTGGCATTGGACTTGTTCTTATAAGGGTTGTAAGCGCGAATGAGAGCG
>CAMZFW010000129.1 GCA_947306225.1 uncultured Bacteroidales bacterium | reverse complement strand
CTATCTTCGGGCGTACACGGGGGTACGCTATCTTCGGGCGTACACGGGGGTACGCTATCTTCGGGCGTACACGGGGGTACGCCCCTACTGAGTAGGGCGAAGCCCATGACCGAGAAGGTAATGCCAGCCAAGGTTTCGAGGGTGTCCTCACTGATGAAGGAGATAAGCAGTATGCAGAGGAAGGCGACGTAGAGAATGTTTGATTGCTTGAATGTTTGATTGCTCGAGTGCTTGAGTCCATTGACTATTGCACGGATGAAGAAGAATACTATCAGCCCAAAACCCAGCAGACCGAAGGCCAGAAGGAAGTTGAGGTATTGGTTGTGGGTGTGCAAATCAGTGTCGGCCAAAGGCGAACCCATTTCCCGCAGTTGCAGATGGCATTCATCAACCACGTCGCCAGTGCCTACGCCCATCAGAGGATGCTGCAAGAATACACGCCAACCAGCCTTCCAGAGCTCGAGCCGTTGCAGGACGGAGAAGTTGCTGACGCTGTGGTAGCAGCGATAGTTTTCATATTCATAGAAGAGCACATAGAGCATCTTGCGGGGTCCCGGCTTCAGATATACGGGATTGGCGATGCCTTTCTCGATGGCTGCCACGTCGGTGGGTGTGAGATGGGTCATGCCCACACTATCCTTGGTGACACCCATGCCGTTGAGATAGCGCAGGAGGGCTGGGTAGACAGTGTAGCCGACCGGGGTGAGCGAGTCGATGGGATAGTCGCTGAGCTTAGCCCACTGCTGACGCATCTCCTGCTCGCAAACGTTGAGGTTGATATAGTTGCCGTTCTCAATGATGCCGTCGTGATAGTGCAGATAGGGGTTACCGTTGGCAGTGCAGGCCTTCAAAGGCTCGGTGGAGAGCGGACGCAGACGGTAGTAGCCGTCGGCATAGCAGCCTACCAGCGCTGCCAGCGACAGCACAATGCCACAGAATAGGAGCGTCACCCATGTGCGCGACTTGCGCGACAGGCGGCAACCATAAGCGACCAACAGCACCAACGAGGTGACAAGCAGAATGATGAAGGAGGTGTAGGCGTGGAGCATCATCAGCACTCCACAGAACCACAGAGCCAACAGCACGTTGACAACATAGAGCCACGGACGATGCCACCGGAAGGCGGCATAAGCCAACAGTACCAACGTCATGCAGACGTTGAGTCCATAGCGGATGTGGGATATGTAGGGTATGATGTCGCGATAAGGAAGGTCGGGAATATTGAAGTAGCGCACCACACCGATGATGGATACAACCAGCACGGCGGCTGTGTAGGCAATGCCGACATTCAGCCTCTCCTTGAAATCCATCGGACGGCTGGTAAGCACCACGAGGGGGATGGCTATCAGGGGCATTTTCTTCTGCAGGTCGAAGAGAGCATAGTCCATATTGCTGGTGCCGAAGAGCCAGAGCAGGTGGACAGCCAACAGGATTAGAAACGCCTGTAGCAGATGGTTGCTACGGAAGTTGGCAAATTTCTCTTTCCAGTTCCACTCTGCCACCCAATTGACCAATAGGAGGGTCCACATCAGATTGGCTGCAAAGACCGAGGTGGTCATTGATGCCGCCAACAGGCAGAGCAGGACTACATATATTTTGTGATGAACTGAGAGTCTCATAGTATAGTGGAATATGATTCGTTATGAGCGATTGGTGATTAGACAAATGAAAGCGACAACCTTATTAATTCTCTATTTTTACTGAAAGCGGCAACCCATTTTCATTTTTCGCCTTTCACCGTTCCAAGTATCTTGTTGTATTCGGCAGGTGAGGAAAGGATTTCGACAGCCTTTTTCACATCGGGGTCGTCGCCCAAAGCACCTTCGATACAGCCACTGCGGTAGTAGTAATGCACCAAGATGGCATCTTTCAGCAGCTGGCTTATCTCCTCGCGGTTACGGTTCAGGTCGTCCTTCTTGGCATCCTTGTAGGTCTTTTCCAGCTGGTCGATCTGCTGCTTGAGGTTGTCCATATAGTTCTCCTCCTCAGCCACCTTGCGCAGATCGGAGATAATGTTTTCAGTGTAGGTGGTATATTCGTAGTCTTTGTCGGAGAGGTAGTTGACAAAGTCCTGCCAAATCTCGTCGGTGATTTGGAACTCACCTGCAGGAGCGATAGAGGTATGTTCTTTCGCAAACTTGACGGCATAGTTGAAGTAGTGGAAACGGTTGTACAATGCCACCGACAGCAACGAGGAGGCCTCATGCTCCACCTCCACGTCGGGTTCGATGCCGAAGCCGTCGTAGACAGTGCGCCCGTTGCGGGTAGAGAAGGCGGTCTTGAGCGAGTCGGGCACCTTTACGGCACGCCCGTTCTCGTCGCGGTGCTTATAGTCGATGGCCTGTATGCAACGACCGCTGGGGATGAAGTATTTCGACACGGTTATCTTCATCTGGCTGTTGTAGGGCATCGGCACAATGTTCTGCACCAATCCCTTGCCGAACGAGCGTTCGCCGATGATGACGGCACGGTCGAGGTCTTGGAGGCTGCCGCTGACAATCTCGCTCGCCGACGCACTGCTGCCGTTGATAAGCACTGCCAGCGGTATGTCGAGGTCTTCGGGAGCCATGCGGGTACGGCTCTTGATGTTCTTAGATGCCACTTTGCCCTTGGTTTCTACCACCAACTCGCCAGACTTAACCCAGATGTTGACGATGTCCACCGCTTCGCCCATCAGACCGCCACCGTTGCCACGAAGGTCGAGGATGATACCCTTCATGTCGGGATGGTCGCGTTTGAGCTGACGAAAAGCATCGCGCACATTCTTGGCGGCATTCTGTGTGAACTCGTCAAGACGAATGTAACCTATATTACCTGCCACCATGCCACTATAGGAGAGGTTGGGCAGACGTATCTCGGCACGGGTGATGGTGACATCGAACTGTTTGCCGTCACGCTCTAGACGCAGGGTCAGGTCGGTGCCTGCCTGCCCACGCATGGCGGCACTCACATCGGCATTGTTCTTGCCTTCGGTGCTCTCGCCGTTGACGGCAAGGATGCGGTCGCCAATTTTCAGTCCCGCCTTGTCGGCAGGCAGGTCTTTATAAGGCTCGGCGATGTAGATGTTGGCACCCTCCTGATGGATGAGCGACCCGATGCCGCCATACTGGCCCAGCACCTGCATCTTCACATCCTCCATATCGCTCTCGGCAAAGTAGTTGGTGTAAGGGTCCATCGAGGCAAGCATGGCATCGATGGCCACCTTCATCGCCTTGCCGGGGTCAACGTCATCAACATAGTTCTGGTGAAGGTTTCTGTATACATTGGCGAAAATCTCTAGATTCTTGGAGATTTCAAAACCTTTGTCGTTTTGCGCATAGGCTGTGGCACTGCCAACGATAAACAGTACCAGTAAAAGAAGTCGTTGTTTCATGAATTGTTATTTAGCACTTGAAATTCTTTAATCTTTAGTTCTTTAGGTGATACGAACCACACCACATCACCCACTTGGAAACGGGTGTCAGCCATAGGGTTGACCATGTAGTTATGACCCCGTTCGATGCCGATAACCATAGCGTTGTACTTGGTCATAAAGCCCGAATTGCGTATGTCTACCCCCACGAGCGGATTGTCGGCAGCCACTTCCAGACGGTAGGTGTTTATCTCATGGTCGGAATGGTCGTGGATGAGCATGTCGGGTTCCACCTCGACAACAGTACGCGCCCGTGCCAGCTGGTCTTCGTTGCCCAACAGCGTCAGTCGGTCGGTGGGCATGATGAGCATGTCTTTGTCGGGTAGGTCGTACACCTTGCCGGCACGCTCTACCGTGACGACGTTCACGTGGTAGTCCTGCCGCAGCCGTGTGTTGCTCAGCGACTGGCCTGCCAACGGCGAATAGGGTGTCACCACCATCCGCTCCATCAGGAAGTTCTTCTCCAGCGACTCGGGTATCTGAAACGAGTGTTGCGCCTGCCGTTGGTTGAAGTTGGCAACAAAGCGGTCTTCGATGCGGTTGTAGAAGTCGGTGGCACGGCGGCTCAGCAGCACTACCAGCACAACCACGATAGCTATCACAAACAGCAAGCCTACTGCCAGATGCACATATTTCGACACCACCCAACCCACAAAGAAGAGTGCCAAGAAGTAGCGCAACGCCAGCAGCGGTATCACAGCCACCTGACTATGGTTGTATGTCTGCAGCATCTTGCGCACTCGGTCGCGATTGACATTCTTCACCGCTAACGCCCACAGGAACGGTGCCATGATGAACAGCGTAATCAGCATTCCCAACAGGTTGCCCCAGATGGGTGCGGCATCCCAATTGGCGAACAAGCCGTTGAGCGCGGGTTTCAACAATAGGAAACTCAAGAACGCCAACGCCAGCAGAATGACCCCGTAGAACAAGATGGTCACCAGCTGCTTCTTGACAAAGTCGGAGAGTTTCTTCTCGTGCGTGGTAACGCGCGACGAGGTGCTGTACTGCTCCATAGCCTTCTTCATCCGTTCTGGCAGCTTGGGGTACACCCACTCGTAGGCGGGTAGGCCCGCTTTTATCATGTAGGGCGTGACAAAGGTGGTAAGGATAGATACCGACACGATGATGGGATACAGGTTGGCATCGATGACTCCAAAGCTGAGACCCAGTCCTGCAATAATAAAGGAGAACTCACCTATCTGGCAGAAGCAGAAACCGCCCTGCATGGCCGTTTTTAGCGGTTTGCCACTGAGCGTGATGCCCAATGTGGCGGCTGCCGACTTGAATACGATAACCGTACCAGCTATGGCGAGTATCGGCCCAATGTATTTCACCAGTACGCCAGGGTTCACCAACATACCCACTGACACGAAGAATACGGCTCCAAACAGGTTCTTGATGGGGGTGATGATACGGTGTATCACATCCGCCTCGATAGTCTCTGCCAAAATGGCACCCATCACAAAGGCTCCCAAGGCAGTGGAGAAGCCAGCAAAGTCGGCCAGCACCACCATGCCAAAACAGAGTCCCACCGCCACGATGCAGAGGGTCTCCTCTGTCATCCAACGGCGCATCCAGCGCAGAAAAGTAGGTATAAGGAATATGCCAAAGGTGAACCACACAATGAGGAAGAACCCCAACTTCACCATGCTCAACGCCAATTCGCCACCGTTGAAGCTCTTGCTGACGCTCAAGGTGGACAGTATCACCAACAGCAGCACCGCCACCAAATCTTCCACCACCAACACAGCCGTCACCGTGTTGGTAAACTTCTGCTGTTTCAGTTTCAAGTCGTCGAACGATTTGATAATAATCGTGGTGGACGAGATGGAGAGCATACAGCCGAGGAAGATGCAGTCCATGTGTCCCATGCCCAGTATGTGTCCCAGCATGTTGCCTAGCACAAACATGATTGCCAACTCGGTCAAGGCAGTGATAGCACCCGTGGCACCCACCTTCTTCAATTTCTTGATGCTAAATTCCAAGCCTAAAGCAAACATCAGGAACACGATACCGATGTCGCTCCACACATGCACGTTGGTGTCGTCAGTGATGGCAGGAAACCAAGGGAAATAGGGTCCAATGAAGAACCCCGCCACTATATATCCCAACACCAACGGCTGCTTCAACCACTTAAAGATAACAGTGATAACACCCGCCGTTATCAAGATGATGGCGAGGTCTAGGAATATGGGAGGCAGTGACGACATAACGGTATCTTGTTAAATAATAAACCCCAGCCCTTTTCTAAGCTGGAGTTTATTTAACGGAGCAACCACTACTTTATTGTATTACCCCTAAAATAAAATTACTGGAGGCAAAAATCAATCCTCATCCCAATTTCCATCATTATTCACGAACACCACCTTCGAGGCGAAGACGCCTGCCTCCACATGCCAACGTTCCGTGCCATCTTTCGTAAAACAATACACGTCGCCGTTCACACCGTATGGGCTATTGCAGACGTATATGTCGCCATTTTCAGGATTGATGTTGATGCCGTAGGCATTGTTAAGGACGCTGCTGTAGTTGGTGAGTATGGGGGTCTCGTTGCAATAAAATGTAGCCGTCGGATTCCAATTGTCATCATAGGAGGTAGCGTATGAATACATATCGTTGCCATTGAAGTCAAAGTTGGTAACGGTTATGGGACAGGGGGTGAACTTCGGGCCGCTACCCATAGTGAATTTCACCGTCTGCGCTGGCTTCTTGTCATAGTCGCCTGCACATGCAATGAACATCTCTCCATTGCTGTTGTGCTTGATTCTGCTGGGGTTGAGGGCATACGTCTGCGTGGCGGCATCGGTGAGAATTTCAAGTTTCATCATTTCACTGAACGAGGCGATGTCCACCCACGACAGGGTGCTGTCGTACACAGCATTTCCGTTGGCATCATACTCCCAACTATTGCATACATACAGCGAACCACCCAGCAGGCACATCTGCTCAGGCTGCATACCACTCAACTGACAAACACCGTCGATGGCACGGGTGGCAGTGTCAATGCGCACCACCGTTTTGTCATAGCAGGTCACATAGATTTTTCCACCATAGCCCAACAGATAACGCGGGCCACGGTTACCCATGTCAATCTGCTTTAGGCTCTTGCCCGTCACGGGGTCGATTACCTCAATGGTGTTTGAGCCATTAACTGAAGCATACAGGCGCGAACCGTAGTAGATTAAGTCCTGCGCCAAGTCGCCAAGGCCGCGACCGTTGGCCTGCGCAAACCAATCCACCTCGATGGTGCCGTCCTTAATGTTCAGTCGGCTGATGCCGGCATCGTTGCCGCCCCATGCGCCCTCGTTCAGCACGTAGGCGTAGGTGCCGTCGTTAGTTGAGTTGGTGGTGGTGGGGTCTTTTTCACAGCCCACCGTCAGCAGCAGCGCACAGGC
>CAMZFW010000128.1 GCA_947306225.1 uncultured Bacteroidales bacterium | reverse complement strand
TCGGCTGTCGGAACGCCGGTGCAGTCCTCTTCGATGTTGTTGAAATAGCTCCAGTAGGGATCGGCGTTGTAGGCTTCACCGCTGTGGCACGGCACGATAAGCGAGAGCTCAGGATTCATCCTTTCGAAAGTGCCGGAGAATGCCTGTGGCGGCGTGGCGGCAAGGCTGCGTATTTTTCGGACGCGTGAGCATTCCCCAAAGGCGTACTGCCCGATGTAGGTGAGTCCTTCAGGCAGGGTGAGTTCGGTCAGCTTGCTACATTCGAGAAAAGCCATGCTGTCGATATAGACCACCGAGGAGGGTATGTTTACTTCTTTCAGTCCGAGACAGCCGTGGAGGAGTTCGGCGCGGATGGTGTCGAGGCCTTCGGGCAGGTGGACTTTCTTCAGGCTGCCGTTGTAGTTGTAGCAGAAGACGCGCTCGGCAAGATAAGTGCAGCTGTTGGGCACGATGACGGAGTCAAGACGGTCGCAGGTGGAGAAGGCATCGCTACCGATGGAGGTGATACGGTTGCCGAGGCTGACGGCCCCTACATGGCTGTAGGCGAAGGCACCTTTGCCAATACTGCACCCGGAATCGGGGCTGACATGTTCAGCATCTGCGATGGTTGCTGTAGCACTGCCGTCTTGCCGAAAAGCGTTGTAGAATGCGTAGTTGCCTATTACTCGGACAGTGGAAGGGATGACCACTGTGCCCAGCTGGCTGCAACTCTGAAAGGCGTAATTGCCTATGGTGTCGAGGCCTTCGGGAAGGGTGACTGTGGTGAGTGTATTGGAGCCGGCAAAGGCAAGACGTCCGATGGTTCGCACTGATGGGGGCACAATGGCTTGGGCCAACTGCGGATGGCAAGCGGTGAGGCGTGTGCGTGTGCTGTCGGTGTAATAAAGGCTGTCTTCCACATAGGCGTTCACGGTCAGCGCACCCCACGGGCTGCCGGTGGCAGTTCCATGATATACAACATTCTTGATTGAACCGAATGCTTTTTCCCCTATGGTTTCCACGCCGTCGTGAACAAAGAGGTCGTTTATCAATGTGTAGGAAAGAGCCAACCGCCCGATAGTGGTTATTGTGGCGGGAATGCTGACGCTTTTCACCTCGCCATGGCTGTAGAATGCGCTGTCGGCCAATGCTGTGACGGTGTAGGCTGTGCGGTCGTGCTCAATAGAGGAGGGGATGACCAGCGTGTCGCTGTAGTGGATGTAATGTGCTCCCCATACCGATTCGTCGCCACGCACACTGATGTGGTGCTGTGCAGAGTCGGTGATGGTGCAAAAGAGGGTGTCGCCCTGCGGGGTGACGGTTTGGAAATCGTGTGCCACCTGGGCTTGTGTGGCTGTGGCCAAAGCCACTAATGCTGCTGCAAGGGCAGCCTGTTTCATTGTGGTATTCATACTGTCAGATGTTAAGGTGTCGTGAGATAGGAGGACTGGGTCAACATGCATCACCGCCGTCACGGTGCGCCCATTGAGGGTACGGTAGTAGGTGATGGTGCTGTCGAGGTGGTTGAAGGCGAATCCTGAGCCCCCGGTGCTTGTGTGGGTGTACCAGGGGTCGTTGCCGTGATAGTCCCAGTTGACCACGATTTCCGGAGTGGGGGCACTGTCGGTGGTGGGCTGGAGGTGGGGTTGGACGCCCTTCGAAGCGGGGCTTGGTGGAGGTGTGCTGTGGTGGAACACAGCCTTTCGCCACTGCGGCACCACGGCCACGGCAATGGCTGAGCCCGACAGTATGAACAACAGAACAATGAGCATCTTGCGCATCCGTGCCACGATGCGGTGTATGCGTTGATACACTGCATCGCGTTTCAGACCGGTGGCTTGGGCTATCTCGTCGGCGGAGTAGCCTTCAAGCCGCATCTGCATCAACTGCCTGTCTTCGTCCTGCAGCTGTGCCATCAGGTCGGCGACAAGAGTGCGCCGTTCGGCCTCGGCGGCAGTGTCGTCGTCGGGAAGCTCAGGCAAGTTGTGCTCCATTTCACGGGGTTTGCGGCTGTGGCTCAACACATGGCGTGTCTGCCACTCAACCCATGCCTTTTCTTCGTGAGGCTTGGCATCGGGCCGCAAGTCGCCGATGTGCAGCCACAGGCGTACCGACACGTCCTGAAACAGGTCGCGGCATCGCTCGTAGTCGTCGTGTGATGCGCTCTTGCACATGCTCCAGACGATGGCACCATAGGTGCGAAACAGGCGGTTGAATGTATCGTGGTCGTTCATACCTACCCATACATTACCCCCTCAGGGGGTGAAATCTGACAGGTGTGAAAAAAATCAGAGAGGGAACAGCCCGAACACGGCGGCGCCGCTGCCGGTCATGGAGGCGTAGAGGGCACCACGGCGGTACATGTCGTCTTTCAGCGCGGCGATGGCGGGGTGGGCGGGGAATACGGAGGCTTCGAAGTCATTGACGATGGTGTCGCGCCACTGCGACACGGGCTGGCGCACGGCCTGCCGGAGGTCGGGGCGGCTGCCACCTTGCAGGCGCAGTCCTGCGTAGGCTTCGCGGGTGCTGACATGCTCGTGGGGCGGTATTTCTAATACTATGCGGTAGGCGGAGAGGTCGAGGTCGATGGGCTCTAGCTGGTCGCCAATGCCGGTAGCGTAGGCGGGGCGGTTTTGGATAAAGAAGGCACAATCGGCACCAAGTCGGGCGGCACGTTGCTCGAGGTCGCTGGTGGAAAGGCCTAGAGAGAACATCTCGTTGAGCATCTTGAGGGTAAAGGCGGCATCGCTGCTGCCACCGCCGAGGCCTGCCCCGAAGGGGATGTGCTTGCGCAGAAGTATCTCCACCGGCGGGATGTTGAATTCGTCGTGGAGCAGCTGATAGGCTTTCATGCAGAGGTTGTCGCCTGGGGCGTTGTCGAGGATGATGCCTTCCTGCCGCATGGTGGTGTTGGATGCAGCCGTGGGGGTTATCTCCAGCTCGTCGCAGAGGTCGTGGACGGGGAGGAAAATAGTCTCCAGGTTGTGGTAGCCGTCAGGGCGTTTGCCCACAACGTGCAGGCCGAGGTTAATCTTGCAGTTTGGGTGGCTCTTCATGGGGTGTGTCGGTGTTGCGTTCGTATGCTCGGATAATCTTGGTGACCAGTTTATGGCGTATCACGTCGCTGTTGTCGAGGTTGATGAAGCTGATGCCGCTGATGCCGTCGAGGATGTGCATGGCCTGCACCAGGCCGCTCTGCTGGTGGCGGGGCAGGTCGATCTGGGTGATGTCGCCGGTGATGACGAATTTGGCATTCCGGCCCATGCGGGTGAGGAACATCTTGAGCTGTGAGGAGGTGGCGTTCTGCGCCTCGTCGAGGATGACGAAGGCGTTGTCGAGGGTGCGTCCGCGCATGAAGGCGAGCGGGGCAATCTCGATGGTGTTGTCCTCCCAATAAGAGAGGAGCTTCTGCTGGGGTATCATGTCGCGCAGGGCGTCGTAAAGAGGCTGCAGGTAGGGGTCGAGCTTGTCGCGCAGGTCGCCGGGCAGGAAACCGAGGTTCTCGCCTGCCTCCACAGCGGGACGGGTAAGGATGATGCGTCGTATCTCCTTGTTCTTGAGGGCACGGACGGCAAGGGCTACGGCGGTGTAGGTCTTGCCAGTGCCGGCAGGGCCGATGGCAAAGACCATGTCGTTCTCCTTCACGGCCTCCACCAGTCGCTTTTGGTTGGGGGTGCGAGCCTTGATGAGCAGTCCGTTGCGCCCGTGTACAAGTATCTCCTCGTTGGTCTCGGCCTCGGGCGTAGAGCCGCCATTCTCGAATATCTGCATGATGACGTTCTCGTTGAGGCGTCCCACTTTGTCGTAGTAGGTCTTCATGGCCTGCAACTTGCCGTCGAAATGGTCGATGTCCTCGGTGCTGCCCACCACTTTAAGCATCTCGCCACGCGCAATGAGTTTGAGCTTAGGAAAGAGGATTCTGACAAAGTCGAGAATCTTGTCGTTGTCGCCCCAAAATCGTGTATAGTCAATCTCTTCGAGAGAAAATATTTTTTCAATAATCGGTTCGTCCATGCTGCAAAAATACATAAAAATAATTGAAAATTAAAAATTAAAAATTAAAAATTAAAAATATGATGTGATAATCAAAAAAAAATGCGTAATTTTGTAGTCGTGTAAAGTGCACGTCGGGCGGTTGCCGAAGTGCGCTATAATATTGAATTATAATATTAAAAAAGAATAACTATGCAAAACACCTACGCAATTGGAATTGATGTTGGAGGTACCAACACGGATATGGGACTGGTGAGAGACGATGCCACCATCGTGGCACGACGCAGCATCCCCACGAGCATTTACACCCAGCTGGAGCCCTACGTGCGCGACATTATGGAGCAGATAAAGGAGATGGTGGCGGAAGGCGACAAGGAGAAGGGGACGGGAGCGATAGCCCTCACAGACCTGACCGGCATAGGAATCGGTGCACCCAACGGCAACTACTACACCGGCTGCGTGGAGTGGGCACCGAACCTGACGATAAAGGGCTTGCTGAATTTCGAAGAGGAGTTTCACAAATACGTGGACTGCCCCGTGGTGCTGAGCAACGATGCCAACGCGGCGGCATACGGCGAGTATGTGTATGGTGGCGCACGCGGCATGGACCACTTTGTGATGATTACCCTCGGCACGGGCGTAGGCAGCGGCATTGTGGTGGACGGCAAGCTTGTGCACGGCTTCACGGGCACGGCTGGCGAATTGGGACACAATATCCTCATCCCTAATGGCAGGCAGTGCAGCTGCGGCCGCAAGGGCTGCCTGGAGGCTTACACTTCGGCTCGCGGCATCGTGCAGACCTACGTGGAACTGCGCCAAGCGAAAGGCACCCCCGCCGAAGCTGCCAACCATAGCGACTGGATTGGAGCCGACATCGCCGACAAGGAAATCACCAGCAAGATGATTGGCGATGCCGCTAACGCGGGCGACCCGTTGGCGAAGGAGACCTACGCCATGGTTGGCGAGTGGCTGGGACTGGCGTGTGCCAACGCCTGCACCTTCTCGGCACCGCAAGCCATATTCCTGATGGGAGGTCCCACCAAGGTGGGCGCCCCGCTGTTGGAGCCGTTGAAAAAGTCGTTTGAGGCGAACCTGTTGAATATCTACAAGGGACATTGCTCCATATACATGTCGCACTTAAAAGCCAACGAGGTGGCAATACTGGGTGCGGCAGCGCTGGTAGAATTAAAAACTAATTAAATTGAAAGTTGAAAATTGAAAATTGAAAATTATCCGGGTGCGGCAACTATTTTTAGTTTTTACTTTTTAGTTTAAATAACACATTCAAGCATTCACACATTCACATCAACGTATCAACATAAAAATATGAGACATTTTCTTTTTGCGCTATGCGCTACCGCAGCCCTATTAATGGCCTCTTGTGGTACTGGGCTGACCCGCTATGTGAATCCTCTGGTGGGTACCGATTTTCACGGGCATACCTATCCGGGTGCCATCGCCCCCTTTGGACAGATACAGCCCAGCCCCGACACAAGGCTGGAAGGCTGGGACGGCTGCAGTGCCTACCACTATAGCGACGACACGGTGTACGGTTTCAGCCATACCCACCTCAGCGGCACCGGCTGCGAGGATTATGGCGACGTGCTGCTGATGCCGGTAATGGCAGAGGGCGACGAATGGCACTTCACAAAGGATATGCCTCAGACGGAGTTCCGTTCCAAATTCTCGCACCGCAGCGAGAACGCCATGCCGGGCTACTACCGCGTGGTGCTGGACCGCAACCGCGTGATGGTGGAGCTTACCGCCACAGAGAGGGTGGCGGCACACCGCTACTCGTTTCCCCGCAACGGAAAGAAGGGCTTCGTTGTGGACCTTCGTCACCGCGACAAGGTGCTGGCGGCCGGTTTCGAAAAGCAACAAAAGGACGGCCTCCTCTGCGGTTGGCGCGAGAGCGACGCATGGAACCCGCACCAGAAATGCTATTTCGCCCTGCAATGCAGCGAACCCATCAAAGAGGTTCGCTACTACGACGATGGCATGAAGGCCCTGGTGGTGCTTGACAACGACTGCAAACAGGCCGAAGTGTATGTCGCCATCTCGGGAGTGGACTGCGAGGGTGCACGGCTCAACCTGGCCACCCGCGATGAGAAAGACTTTGAGACATTACGTTCAGAATCGCACCGAAGCTGGGAGGAAGCACTGTCGAAGATAGAGGTAGAAGGAGGTAGTCGCAAAGAGAAGGAAAACTTCTACACTGCCTTGTACCACTGCTACACATCGCCCTACCTGTGGAGTGATGTCGACGGCCGTTATCGCGCCATGAACGACACGGTGTACACCTCCAAGACACCTGTCTATACCGTATTCTCGCTATGGGACACCTACCGTGCCCTACATCCCCTAATGGCCATCATCGAACCTAAAATCACCGAGGACTGGATTACCACCATGCTGAACCATTATGAAACAGGCGGCGAGCTGACCATGTGGGAGCTGGCATCGCATGAGACACACTGCATGATTGGCTACCACGCATGTCCCGTGATATTAACGGCACAGGAAGCCGGACTACTCGAGACTTGGACGGACGGTAGACGCATGGACCTGCTTAACGCCATGATTGCCACATCGAACCGCACAGAGGCACACCAAGCCTACGCCACACAGGGCTATCTGGACAGCCAGCTGGACAACGAGACCGTGTCAAAGACACTGGAATTTGCCTACGACGACTGGTGCATAGCCCGATATGCAATGAACGAAATGCTCCGTCGCGGAGCCAAACCCGACACAACCGAACAGTATGGTTATCTGAACGAAGTATACCACACCTATATGCGTCGCGCACAATCATGGCAGAACATCATGGACCCCGACGGCTTTATGCACGCCCGCCGCAACGGTGGCT
>CAMZFW010000127.1 GCA_947306225.1 uncultured Bacteroidales bacterium | reverse complement strand
AGGTGACACCGGCAGGGCCGACGTTCTTCTGGGCACCACCGTAGATGAGACCGTATTTCTTAACGTCGACGGGACGGCTCATGATGTCGGAGCTCATATCAGCAACGAGCATGACATTGTTGATCTCGTTGGCGGCGAAGTCTTTGCGGATTTCGGTACCATAGATGGTGTTGTTGGTAGTGATGTGGAAGTAGTCGGCATCAGCGGGGACAGTCCAACCCTTGGGGATGTAGCTGTAGGTCTTGTCTTCGGAAGAAGCAACGATTACGGTTTCGCCGAAGTTCTTGGCTTCTTTGGCAGCCTTTTTAGCCCACACGCCGGTCTGCAGATAAGCAGCTTTTTTGTTGAGGAGGTTGGCGGGGACATCCATGAAGCCGGTGCTGGCACCACCACCGAGGAAAAGGATTTCGTATTCGGCGGGGATGTTCAACAGGTCGCGCCACAGCTGGCGGGTTTCTTCCATGGTGCGCTCCCAACCGGGGGTACGGTGAGAGATTTCGAGCAGACCGATACCGGTGTTGTCGAAGTCGCGGATGGCATTGATGGTGGACTCAATGGCCTCTTTTGGCAGGACACAAGGGCCTGCGTTGAAGTTATAAGCTGTTTTCATTTGATTTGTGTTTAAGTGATTTATATTAAATTTAGACGTTTTTTAGACAATGATTTCGCTTGCAAAGTTACTCTTTTATTTTAATATAATGATATTTTTATAAAAAATAATCTATATTTTCTTCCTAACTGCTTCCGACTAAGACTATAAACCAGCCACTTCCACTTTTCTCCTCATTCGCATCTTAGCACACGTCATTTTGACACCCCCCCATATACCTACGAATCCATCATACTTCAACTGATAAAAATCTGAAAACGACGAACGAGGTTTGAGAAACTATGCCGAAGGGGATATTATCGACAGACTAGATATAGGGCTGTAGCTCCGAAGATGCACCCTCTACAGGCAGCTGAACGGTGATTTTTACAACCCGAGAAAGACCCCTCTGAAAAAATAATTTTAAACCAATATTTGTGAATAAAAAAACATGGTTTTGAAGATTAAACACTTATCAAAACAGCCTTGATTAAAGTAGCTATGATACTCAAATGATTACAATCAACGCATTAAAGTACAATATATTACATAAGTTATCAACAATTATAGATTTATCCATCAAGAAGTTGTATGATTAATCAACATTTGTGGTTTGGACAGGGTAAAAATAAGCAAAAAAAAATTGGTAAAACGAGAAAAAATTGTATATTTTAAGGGCAAAAAATGGGGTCAGTAAACTAAGGGAGTTATTTTTCAATTTCTTGTCGGGGGAATGATGTCGTGCGGAGCCAGAATACAGATGTTGCTTTATAAAAAAAAAGTGATATATGCAAATTTATTTTTCCATAGCCTAGGTGATAAAAATGTTGCAATTTTGCATTACGGATTACATGGAACAATCGTCCGTAATTAATACAAACACAGCAAAAAGAACAACACACTTATAGAATCATGGAGCAAGAGTATCAGAGAGTATGGGGCAAGTGTCTGGATTTTATCCGCGACAATCTCACCGGTAAGGAAGGCGAAAAAGCTTTCACTACATGGTTTAAGCCCATAGTACCCGTGAAGTTGGACGGCACCACACTAATCATACAGGTGCCGAGCCAGTTTTTCTACGAGTGGCTGGAGCAAAACTATGCCGACCTGTTGAAAAAGGCCATAGGGTTGACGCTAGGGCATACCGCCTGCCTACAATATAGTATAGTGATGGATAAGAGTATTGCAGACTCGCCCATCACCACGCGCATTCCTTCAACTGGCAGCCAAACCGTGCTTAACCGCCCCAAAGAGGTTCCAATGGACCTCGGCAAAGGAAACCGACAGGATTTTCCTAATCCCTTTGTCATTCCTGGAATACAGAAGATACGTATCAATTCTCAACTGAGTTCCACATACACATTGAACAATTTTGTAGAGGGCGAATGCAACCGATTGGCTCGCTCGGCGGGCTATGCCGTAGCAGAGAAACCTGGCAAGACAGCTTTCAATCCTCTGATGTTGCATGGCGGTGTGGGACTTGGAAAGACGCACTTAGCCAACGCAATTGGCCTACAAACCAAAGAGTTTCACCCTGAGATGACAGTACTATATGTCACCTCGGAACAGTTCATGCAGCAATATATGGACGCGGGAAGAAACGGCACGACAAGCGACTTTGTGCACTTCTACGAGATGGTGGACGTACTGATAGTGGACGACATACAGTTTTGGGCAAATAAGGCGGCACGCACTCAGGAGGCCTTCTTCCACATATTCAACACACTGCACCAGGGAGGCAAACAGATAATTATCACCAGTGACAAAGCACCGAGCGAGCTGCAAGGGTTGGAGACCCGACTCAACTCGCGCCTGAAGTGGGGTCTAGCCGCCGAGTTGCTACCACCCGACGTGGACACACGGATGAATATCCTTAAGCAAAAGATGCGGTACGACGGTGTGGAAATGCCTGACGACGTGATAGAATATATAGCATATAACATCAACACCAATGTCCGTGAACTGGAGGGTGCACTGATTTCACTGATGGCACAGTCATCGCTGAATCATCGCGACATCACTATCGACCTAGCACGCCAGATGGTGGACAAGTTTGTCAAGAGCACCAACCGAGAGGTGACTATCGACTATATACAGAAAGTGGTGTGTGACTATTTTAACATTCCGATTGACAGCATTCAGTCGAGCACTCGCAAGCGCGAAATCGTGCAGGCCCGCCAACTGACCATGTACTTCGCTAAGAAACTGACCAAGTCGTCACTCGCCATTATAGGACTGCAATGCGGCAACAAGGACCACGCCACAGTCTTACACGCCTGCAAAACGGTCTCCAACCTGGCACAGACCGACAAGCAATTCAACCTATGGGTTGAAGAGCTGGAGAAGAAACTCAAAGACTGAATCAGCATGAAAGTCCCCTTTAAGCCAGGCACACTTATATACCCATTGCCTGCGGTCATGGTGAGCTGTGGCGACGAACCGAGCAACTACAATATTTTGACTATAGCATGGACGGGCACTGTATGCAGTGACCCGCCTATGTGCTATATATCGGTACGCCGCGAACGACATTCGTACGATATCATTAAGCGAACTAGCGAGTTTGTTATCAATCTCACGACCGAAGAACTTGCCAATGCCACCGACTGGTGCGGTGTGCGCAGCGGTCGCGACTATAACAAATTCAAGGCCATGCACCTCACACCCGAAGCGGGACAAGTAGTAAAGGCTCCACTGATAGCCGAGAGCCCACTAAACATCGAATGCCAGGTTATCGACATCCGTCCGCTTGGCAGCCACGACATGTTTCTAGCCAATGTTGTCGCCATTGATGCCGAGGAACGACTAATCGACAAAGGAACAGGTGCATTCCAACTCAACCACGCCAAGCCACTGGCATTCTCGCATGGCAGATACTATGGTCTTGGTGAACGGCTGGGCGGTTTCGGTTTCAGCGTTAAGAAAAAGAAATAATAACATAGGGGCAACGGCCCCACACCAATCAAAATCCAACACAATGAACATTGTTTGTGTAGAGCCTCTAGGCATTAGCCCAGAGCATTTCGAAGAACTCAAGAACGAATTTGCCTCACAAGGGCATTCTTTCAACTATTACCTTGACCGCAAAGAAGATGCCAGCACTCTTACAACTCGTATGAAAGAGGCTGACATTGCCATCATCTCCAACATCAAACTACCTGCTGCAGTGTTGGAACAGTGCACACATCTACGTTACCTTTCGGTAGCATTCACGGGCTTGGACCATATAGACTTAGACTACTGCAAGACGCACAGCATTAAGGTGCAAAATGCTGCTGGATACTCCACAACAGCAGTCAGTGAACTTGCCATCGGGATGATGCTCGACATTCTGAGACAGATAACCCACTTCGACGGCACCATCCGTCAAGGAGAAGGTCGCGGCGCATTTCTAGGACGCGAACTGCGTGGTAAGACCGTCGGTGTGGTCGGCACTGGTGCCATAGGCACAGCAGTAATACGCCTACTGACGGCTTTTGGCTGCAAAGTGCTGGCATACAACCGTAGCAAACATGCAGATGTGGTTAATCTGGGCGCTCAATATACCGACTTGGATACGTTGATTCGCGAAAGTGACATTGTGACACTCCACGTGCCCATGACAGCCGAAACCCACCACTTGATTAGCCGTGAACGCCTTGCCATGATGAAGCGAAGTGCCATCCTCATCAATACTGCGCGCGGAAACGTGGTTGACATACCCGCCTTGGCTGAGGCATTGACATCCGGAACAATAGCCGGTGCCGCTGTGGACGTGTACGAACAGGAGCCACCTCTACCCATAGACCACCCTTTACTGAAAGCACCCCATTGCATCTGTCTGCCACACATTGCCTACGCTTCACGTGAGGCCTTCGACATCCGCGCCGACATAGTGTTCGACCATGTGCGCAATTTTTTACGTAATTGATATACTAAATATCAAATATAATATATAAAAACACCATGCGTCGACTCATTATCCTGTTCCTCATCGTCTTAGGTTTCACAGCCACAGCGACACCGATTGACCGCAAGACAGCACAGATGGCCGCCACCCATTTCATGCAAAGAAAAGGGGTCATCAAAAATACTGACCACCTTGTACCCTACGAAAGACAACTGCCAACAAACACATACAATAGCCTATATATCTTTAACATAGACACTATAGGCTTTGTAATCGTCAGTGCCGACGATCGTTGCCACCCCATTTTGGGATACTCTATGAACGGATGTTTCGACCTCGACAAAGCACCCTCCAACATGCTGGCATGGATGAACGAATGTGCCACCTCAATTCAAGCCGGCATAGAAGCCAATGCCCCAGAAAACAAGGAAGCCCTGAAACAATGGGAAGAACTGCTATGTAAGTTGGAAAACACAACTCCATCACCCAAAAGTGACAGCTACCTACTCACCTCCACTTGGGAACAGGGCAACGGCTACAACAACTACTGCCCCGTGATGAATGGACAACATGTGGTCGTCGGATGTGTTGCCACCGCTATGGCTCAGATTATCCGATACTACGGCAAACCCACCCGAGGATTTGGTCATAAGTCGTACCGTCATACTGCATACGGCATTCTGGCCGTCGACTTCGACACCACAGACTACGACTACAGCCTCATGCCTGACCACATCCGTCGCAGCACCCCTTCGGCCCAAAAAGACATGGTGTCACGCCTCTGCTACCACTGCGGCATCGTCGTGAAGATGGAATATCAGCATGCAGGGCATACCACAGGAAGTGGTGCACACACCAGCAATGTACCCGAAGGCCTCACATATTTTGGCTATACCGATGCCCTACACTACTCTCGCATCAACGTCAACAACGACTCGCTTTGGGATGCCATGATACGTAATGAAATAGACAACCGCCGCCCCATTGAGTACTCCGGCTTCGGAGACGATGGCGGCCACGCATTCGTCCTTGACGGCTACAACGACAACCACCAATACCATTTCAACTGGGGTTGGGGAGGATACTGCGACGGATTCTACACACTCACTACAATGGTGGGATTTACTAACAACCATGAGATGGTCATCAATATCTACCCATCAGGCTGGGACGGTCATCTATCACACTTCCACGTATCGCCTAATGGCGAAGGCGATGGCACCAGCTGGAACAATGCCAATGGTAACATCTCTGCCGCAATGAAGTTGGTAAAACTCAACGACCGTGATATATGGATAAAGGAAGGTGTCTATTACGGCGACACCACAGCCCAATACGCTTTCAATTTCACCAACACCGCCACCATCTTAGCAAGCTTTGCCGGCACAGAGACCAACGCCAACCAACGCGACCCCGAGAACCATCCAACCATATTTGACGGACAGGGACAGCGTGGCGTACTACATGCAGAAGCTAATAGCTCTTCGAGCAATCAATTAAAAATATACGACATAACTATTAGAAACGGGTTCAGCCACGACGGCTTTATTGTCAATATCGGAGGTGATGTTCTGGCCAAAAGACTGACCATACGTGACTGCAGAACCGAAAGTGGCAGTATTCTATACGAACACTCTGGTCGCATTATTGCAGCCACCATATACCGTAACCAATCACCCACCATCTGCCAACTCTCAGGCGGTGCCCTGAGACAGAGCCTTGTGTTCAACAACGATGGCGATGCCGTCTCAATGCAAAGCTCCGGCCGCGTAATCAACTGCGACATCACCAGCAACCACGGCACTGGTGTCGTCTTCAAACATCCTAACAACACCTTTGTAAACAACATCGTGTGGAATAACGACGTCAATATTCGTCTCGATACCATCCTCTCCGACACATCCTTACGCCACTGTGCCATAGAAGGCGAATGCTCTGCTTCTGACAGCACTTCCATACTGCTTAACAGCGACAACAATCACCCACAAGGCCCACGATTCACACAGCCCACCATCGAACGTGGATCACAAGGCATTACCCAAACATACGACTGGCAACTGGGAAGAGGTTCTGTCTGCATCAACGCCGGCGAACGGCTCAGCGAGAGCCTTTCCGACGGTGATTACAACCAGACGATTCGCAGCCGTCAAGGAGCCGTAGACTTAGGCTGCTATGAAAGCAACTACCCTGTTGGCATCGAGCCTATCGATGGCAGCACTACCCTGTCGGTCTATCCTAACCCAGCCAGCAACCTGATTACCGTCAGTAATTGCAGCCACGAAGGCGTGCAAATCTTTGACATCACAGGTCGCGAAGTCATGTCAGCCCAAACACCCACCAACATCCTCCACCTCGACATCAGTCAGCTGCCTGAAGGTTTATACTTCCTCAAATCAGGTACTAGCACACTCAAGATTGTTAAGCACTAAACACCAATACACCATTCACCATCCAAAGGGACGGCAACACCATGTGCCGTCCCTTTCGCATT
>CAMZFW010000126.1 GCA_947306225.1 uncultured Bacteroidales bacterium | reverse complement strand
CGCAGGCAACGGCAAATACACCCTCGACCTCACCTCCCGCCCCCAAGCCACCTACCTCCTCACCCTCACCACCGCCACCGGCAAGACCCACACCCTCCGCCTGCTGAAACAGTCGGACATTTTTGGACAGTGATTTTGCGGATATATAATTAAGGATACAATAAAAGTTATACTTTTGCGTTAATAACCTAAATTTATAATCCGATAACAATATTACCACTATGGAAAAGATACAAGTATTAGACAAGACCTTCCGGCTCTATATGCCAGAGGCTGAGATTCAGGCAACGGTGAAACGTCTGGCGGACGAGTTGTCGCGCGACTTCAAGGGCAAAGACCCCATACTGTGTCCGGTGCTGACGGGCAGCTATCTGTTTGTGGCAGACTTGACACGCCAAATGGATTTCGACGCGCAAGTGTCGTTTGTGCGCTACACCTCGTATGAGGGCTTGGAGTCGACAGGCGAAGTGACCAAGGTGATGGGCTTTCCCGACAGATGCACGGGTCGCGACGTGATAATTGTAGAGGACATAGTGGATAGTGGTATATCGATGGAGTTTATGATTAACGAGCTGAAGAAGCGTGAGCCCGCCAGCATCTCCATATGCACCTTCTTCTTCAAGCCCGGCAACTTCAAGAAGGATTTCAAGATTGACTATGTGGGTAAGTCGATAGCCAACGACTTTATTGTTGGCTATGGCCTCGACTATAGCGGCCAAGGCAGAACCTATCGCGACGTTTATATCTTAGACAGATGAAAAATAAAACATTAATTGCACTATTGTTGCTGGCAGTGGCACCGCTGCTGTTTGTAGGCTGCACCCCAGAGGTGGAACCACTTGTGGTAAACGACTCGCTGCTGGTAGGCAAATGGGTGAAAGAGAGTAAGCCGCAGGAGTATTGGCGTTACGATGCCGAATACACGGGCGAGACGTGGGACGAGTCGGAGGATGTGCAAGAGGGTGAGGGTATTAAGTTCAACTGGTCGACGGAAGAAGACCAGCTGCGCCTAGACTTCTACGGTGAGATGGGACAGCATGTCTACTACGACTACACGGTGGTGACACAAACCGAGTCACGACTGGAGTGGAAGGACATTTATGGCAATAAGCAGGTGTTTCTAAAGAAACTATCATGAAAAAAGGTTGGAAAATAGCGCTAATCTCGCTGTGTTCGTTGCTGGGATTGGTGGCGATAGTGGTGGCAGTGGCCTGCTGGCTGCTGTTCACCCCGGCGAGGCTGACCGCCATCGTCAATAAGCTGGCAGACGACCACTTATTGTGTGAGAATCACTTTGAACGGGTGGAGCTGTCGCTCTTCAAGACATGGCCCAATGTGGGTGTGGAGGTGGAGAATGTGGTGTTGGTTAACCCCTACGAATTGCCCGCTGACAATGCGCTGGCGGCTAGTGCGGTGCAGAACGACACACTGGCACGCATTCGCTCGCTGACTGTGGGCTTGGACTTGAAGGCGTTCCTCAAAGACCGTTCCATCATCGTGAGGCAACTGAGGATGGACGATGCCACTGCCAATCTGTACACCGCGCCTGACGGGTGGAGCAACCTCGACATCTTCGCCAAAAGTGAAGAAGAGGAAGAAGAGGATACCACCAGCTCTGGGCTGCCTGAGACGATACAGCTGGAGAAGATTGTGGTGAAGAACCTGTCGGCTCAGTACTGCAACCTGCAGCAGCAGATGCTGGCAAGAGCCGATGCCCTCGACTTGAACCTGAAAGGAAAGAAAATAGAGAAGGTTATGGATGCCGACCTATCGTTGGATGTGGACTGCCTTATGGTGGACATGCGCGACAGCTTAGGCAATCCCAATATTTATGCCGAGCTGGACAACCCATCTATCAAGATGGATGGCTATAGCGACCCTGGCGTATTAGAGGAGAATATGGTAGAGGGCAAGCTGGCTCTGGTAGTGCCTAAGGGACGTGTGACGGTAGGGGACAAGTCGTTTGTCACCGATGCCATGCTTGCCTCGCGGCACGATTTGCTGAAGGTTAGGCTGCATTATGGCACTGATATGGATTTCAAGAACTTCAGCCTGATGGAACCTTCATCAGTTTCGCTGTTAGACTATGTGATTGGATTGGATGGAACTGTGGCTCTTGCTGACGAGACCGAACCTATGCGGGTGGATGTGAGCTATCGTCTCGACGATTGGAAAGTGGGAGAACTGCTGGAAGTGCTGCCCACGTTTGTCACACAGAGTCTGAAAGGCATGGATGTGGATGCTCGTTTGGGCATCAATGGTACCGCCCAAGGTGTGGTGGCTGAAGGCCGGCTGCCTATGATTAATGCCGACGTGACACTGAAGAAAGGCTCATTCTCGGCACCCAAGATGCTGCCCATGCCAGTCAAGGACATCAATGCCGATTTGGGTGTAAAGCTCTGCCTTTCCACTGCCGAAGGTTACATCGTGGTGCCCTCGACAGTGACAATCCGCAGCCTCACTGCCAAGACTCAGAAAAGCAATCTGGCGGTTGAAGGCACGGTGGATAAATATGAGGATTTGTTGCTGGATGCCCGCATCAAGGGCAACCTCAACTTGCCCGATTTGCAGACATTCTTGCCTGATACTATGCCTATTGCGCTTGAAGGCACATCGAAGATAAACCTGCATGTGAAAAGCTGGCTTGAGACACTCAAAAAGCTTAACTTAGAAAAGATTCAGGCCAATGGCACGCTCGATTTTGCTAAATTGGATGTGCTTTACGACAGCATTCATGCCTCGTCGCCAAGCCTCAAACTGGCTGTGTCGCTGCCCAAAGCAGGTGGCAAGGCAAAAGCCAAGGTGCACGAGCTGATTGGTGCCCGCATCACGGGTGGACAGCTGAATGTGGAGATGGCTCAGAATGGCTTGAACGCCCATGTCGTCGACCCCGACATCAACGTGGGACTGCCCAATATCTTAGACAAAAAGCAGGCACTTGCTGCCGCTTTCGACATCAAATTCAGCAAGGTGAACGCTGAGATGGATTCGATGATTGTCTACTCCGACACACTGAAACTAAAAGGCAGTGTGCGCAATGATAAGAATCAAGAGAATGTGCTGAATCAGTGGAACCCCGATGTGGACATCGACATACTGCGCGGCGTGTTGGCAATGAACAGCATGTCGGAGGCGGTGCGTATGACCAACTTCGAGTTCAATTACAAGCCCGAGGTGTGCAATATATCACGTGCCGACATTCTCTGGGGTGTTTCGGACTACCATCTGTCGGGCAAAGTCTATGGCTTGGAAGACTGGCTTGACCATAAGGCGATGCTGCATGGCACGCTTGATTTCGGCTCGCAATATGCCGACATCGACCAGTTGCTGGGCATCCTCAGTGGCATGGGCAGCGACGAAGACACCCTGCAGCAGCAGCGTGTGGAGGATAATGTGCCCAAAGAGGCGAACCCCTTCATCGTTCCGAAGGATGTCAACGTAAGGCTTAACACCCATGTTACTAGGTGTGTAGCCTTTGGTAACGACCTCAACGATTTGGGTGGTTCGGTGACGGTGAACGACGGCACGGCCATTCTCGAGCAGATTGGTTTCACCTGCAAGGCGGCGCGTATGCAGCTGACAGGTGTGTACCGTACACCAAGGGTGAATCATTTGACCGTAGGTCTTGACTTCCACCTGCTTGACATCGATATTGACGAGTTGCTTGACATGATACCCTCCATCGACACGTTGGTGCCTATGTTGGCATCGTTCCAGGGTAGGGCGAACTTCCATCTGGCTGTCAATGGGGCGCTGGATGCTTTCTACAAGCCTAAGATGAGTACCCTTATCGGTGCTGCCGCTATCAGCGGTAAGGACTTGGTGGTGATGGATAATTCGACTGTTGCCACGATGGCACGCCTGCTGCAATTCAAGAATTGGCGCGAAAAAGACAACAATATCGGTGTGGACAGCATCAGCGTGGAAGCCACGGTGTTGCGTGAGGAAATCATTGTGTACCCGTTCTTGCTGAACCTGCATAACTATCAATTGTGCATAGGCGGTCGCCATACACTCGAGAACAATTGCAACTATCACCTTGAACTGCTTAAGTGCCCGCTGCCGGCACGACTGGCAATCGATGTGGCAGGCAACATCAGCAAGCCCCAGATTTCACTGGGCAAGCTGATGTACCCCGACCTGTACATGCCCGAGCCGAGCAACAAACTATCCGCACGCACCTTGGAAATCAAGAACCTAGTACGTCAGGCCTTGGAGGCCAATGTCAAAAAGTGATGAATACATTAACACAATAAAGCATTAACCCATTAACACATTCATTTTATGACCTCTTTTGCATCTATGTCAGCATGGGGATGGTTGATACAGTTTTTCATTATCGTCGTCGCCCTATTGATTGCCAACCTTATCCGCTGCAATGTGCCGCTGTTCAAGCGCAGCCTGTTGCCGTCGGCCTTGTTGGCAGGTCTGTTAATCCTCTGTCTTAAGCCTTTCGGCTTCTTCGCCGAGTTAATCAACAAACCCTCCATGGAGATTATCACCTACCATGCGCTAGGTCTCGGCTTTGTTGCCATGGCGTTGAAAAACAAGAAAATCAAGAGCTCTACCACGACCATGAAGGTGGTGGAGACAGGTGCCGTCACCGCCAGTAGTTACATCATTCAAGGCTTTGTCGGGTTGTTGATAACCATCCCGCTGTTCCTTTTGTGGAACAACCGTGATTTCTTCTATGCCTCGGGGCTGTTGCTGCCGATGGGCTATGGTCAAGGTCCCGGACAGGCGTTGAACTTCGGTGTCACCTACAGCCAGTGGGCATCGTCGCAGGGCATCAACTTCCACGGTGCCGACTTCGGTCTCAGCATTGCCGCCACGGGCTTTATCGTGGGCAGCCTAGTGGGTGTGATATACATGAACATGCTGCGCCGCAAAGGCAAGCTGAAGATGAAGGGGGACAGCTATCGCGAGGTGTACACCCTCGAGGACTACGAGTCCGAGAACGAAATTCCACATGCCGAGTCTATCGACAAACTCACCGTGCAGATAAGTCTGGTGTTGCTGGTTTATTCCTTGGTATTTCTGCTGATGTTTGGGGTGGAGAAGCTTGACCTCGGCAACTTCGGCACCAAGACCCTCAAGCCCATGGTCTGGGGCTTCAACTTCCTGTGGGGTACGCTGCTGGGTGTGCTGGTCAAAATGGTTATCAACCGCCTGCGCAAGCATCATTGGATGGAACGTGAGTATATCAACAACTACACCCTCGACCGCATAGCTGGCACCTGCTTCGACTTTATGATTGTCGCCGGCACCGCCGCCATCGACTTCAACAACCTCCGTGGCATCTGGATGCCCCTGCTGCTTGTCTGCACATTTGGCGCGTTGGTCACTTTCATCTATGTCAAGATATGCGCCAAGCATCTCTATCCCGAGTATGAGTACGAAGGCTTTTTCTCTATGTTTGGCATGTTGACCGGTACCGCCAGCAACGGTATGATTCTCCTCCGCGAGATTGACCCCAAGTTTGAGACTCCTGCCGCCAACAACCTCGTGCTGCAGACCATTCCCGCCATTGCCTTCGGTTTTCCCGTGCTGCTGCTTATGGGCTTCGGTCCGCAGAGCATGAAGGCCTGCCTCATCACCCTTGGCATCCTCGCCGTGGCGTTTGTGGCGTTCGCCATCTTTATCTTCCGCAAACGAATCTTCAAATCAAAGAAACAATCATAACTGCAATATCATGAAAAAGACATTAGCCCTTTTAGTTTTTAGTTTTTACTTTTTAGTTTCCTCCGTCTCTGCGCAGGATAGTGCCAACGTCCGCCGGGGCTGGACATTCGGTGTCCTGCCCAGCTTTGCCTACGATGCCGACCTTGGTCTGCAGCTCGGTTTGCTCTCCAACGTCTATTATTTCGGCGACGGTGCCGTCTACCCCGACTACTACCATTCCTTCTATGTCGAGGCTGCCACCACCTCCAAGCACTACGGCCTATATCGTTTCGCCTACGACTCCAAGTACCTTATCCCCGGACATCGTCTCAGTATCGACCTCACCTACCTGCCCGACAAGATGTGCGACTTCTACGGCTTCAACGGCTATGCGTCGTACCTCGTTCCCGAGTATGCCGACCCTGCTAGCGAACTATACAAGACTCGAGCCTACTACAAGTTCCAACGCGACATGTTCCGCCTCAGTGCCGACCTACAGGGTACCATCCATAAACCGTGGTATTGGAATGCGGGCTTGGGTCTACTCAGTTACGATGTGGGGCCTGTAGATGTGGCTGCTCTCAACAAATATGCCAAGAATGAAGAGGATAAACTCCCCACAGGCGTAACCACACTCTACGATTATTATGGCTTTGGCAATAAGGTAGGCTACCATCCCTATCTGCATGGTGGCATCACCTTCGACACTCGCGACCGTCAGCAGAATCCCCGCCGAGGAATCCATGCCGATGCATTCGTGACCTATTACCACCATTTTGGTCTTCCTACATTTGTAAGGGATGCTGCTTACAATGATATTACTATGAATGACGATAACATTAAGTTCAATGCTTCATGGAGGCATTATCTGCCCGTCATTCCCAACCGTCTAACCTTCGCCTACCGTCTTGGCACCCAACTCAACCTATTTGGTGACAGTCCTTTCTATCTCGATTCCTACCTCAACCAGCTCTATATGCAGCGTGTCATTTATGAGGGGCTGGGTGGTGCCAACTCCGTGCGAGGCATCCTGCGCAACCGTATTGTGGCACCGGGTGTCGCCTTCGCCAATGTCGAATTCCGTGTACAGGTGGCACATTTCAAGGTCGGCAAAGAGAACTTCTACATCGGTCTAAACCCCTTCATGGATGCAGGTATAGTGGTGCAGCCTTATGCTAGCGTACCATCCGATTGGTCGAAAATGGAGTTTCCTGAGGTTTCTTCCGATGTGTGGTGTCTGACTGGTTATATGGATCAGTTACACAAACAATATAATGATTTGGTCGACGAAAGCCGCCTCTACGCTCCCCATCTCTCCGCAGGCTGCGGCCTC
>CAMZFW010000125.1 GCA_947306225.1 uncultured Bacteroidales bacterium | reverse complement strand
GGACGGCAAACGAACGGCAAACGATCGGTTAACGAACGGATAAGTGCAAGGGGAGAATGAGGCCTTGGGGCGGCAGAAAAGAGTATTTTTTCTTTTTTAATTGAATTTTATGCGTATCTTTGCACCCGCAAAGTGGATAGATTTGTAATGATTGCAACCACTGAAAAATAATGCTAAACTCATGTTTTTCACCGTTTAGGTTACGTCTTTTCCCCCTTTGCTTTTGTATGTTTAACATTAAAAAAGTAGAGTAAGATGAGTTATTTTTTCACTTCTGAATCGGTTTCCGAAGGCCATCCCGACAAGGTGGCGGACCAAATTTCTGATGCGCTGTTGGACGAATTCCTACGTCACGACTCCAATAGCCATGTGGCGTGCGAGACGCTGGTGACTACCGGCCTGGTGCTGGTAAGCGGCGAGGTGACGTGCGACGGCTATGTGGAGATACAGGACACGGTGCGCGATGTCATCCGCAATATCGGCTACACTAAGGGCGAGTATAAGTTTGAGGCAGACTCGTGTGCCATACTCTCGACCATCCATGGCCAGAGTGGCGACATCAACCAGGGCGTGAGCCGTGCCACCCAGGAGGAGCAGGGTGCTGGCGACCAGGGCATGATGTTCGGATATGCCTGCAACGAGACTCCCGAGCTGATGCCGCTACCCATCACGCTGGCGCATATCTTTCTCCAGGAGTTGTCGAAGATACGCAAGGAGGGGCGCGAGATGAAGTATCTGCGTCCCGACGCGAAGAGCCAGATAACAATCGAGTATAGCGACGAGGGCAAGCCCCTGCGGGTGGAGGCCATCGTCATTTCTACCCAGCACGACGACTTTGACGAGGAGGCGGTGATGCTGGCACGCATCGAGCGCGACGTGAGGGAGATATTGATTCCCCGCGTGTTGGGGCGTTTGAGCGCGGAGAACCGAGCCTTGTTCGCCAGAGAGGACTACAAGCTGTTTGTCAATCCTACGGGCAAGTTTGTGATTGGCGGTCCCCACGGCGACACTGGTCTGACAGGTCGCAAAATCATCGTTGACACCTATGGCGGCCGTGGAGCGCACGGTGGCGGAGCCTTCAGCGGCAAGGATGCATCGAAGGTGGACCGCTCGGCGGCATACGCCACACGCCATATCGCCAAGAATATGGTGGCGGCAGGACTGTGCGACGAGGTGCTGGTGCAGGTGGCTTACGCCATCGGTGTGGCGGAGCCCGTGGGACTGTATGTGAACACATACGGCACCAGCCATGTGGCAATGAGCGACGGCGACATCGCACGGCGCATCGGCACGATATTCGACATGCGCCCCTACGCCATTATCGAACGTTTCGGACTGAAGAATCCTATCTTTGCCCCTACGGCAGCATACGGCCACATGGGTCGTGACCCCTATAGCGCACCCGTGACGCTGATTGACGCGCAGGGCAACGAACGTGTGAAGACAGTGGACTTCTTTGCTTGGGAGAAACTGGACATGGTGGACAAGATTCGCTGGGAATTTGCCTTGAATTTAGAGTGTAAATGATTGCTTGATTGTCTGATTGATTTAGGGGTTTAGGGTTTTAAGGTTTTAGGGAGGCGTTCAGTCCCTCAAACCTTCAAACCCTCAAACCCTCAATCCCTCAAACAATCATTCCTTCATTCTCGCATTCCATCGAGCCCCAGTTGCCTAGCAGGGTGTTGTCGGAGTTGATGACGTTGAGCTCCTTAAGGTATTCGCTGCGGGGAATGGGACGTGCGCCCAGTGAGGCTAAGTGAGGTGTTTCCTGTTGGGCGTCGATGAGGCGGAAATGATGCTTTTGTGCGAATTGCACGAGCTTCACGAATGCCACCTTGGAGGCATCGGTCATGGTATGGAACATGGACTCGCCGAAGAAGAACGGGCCGAGGCTGACACCATAAAGGCCGCCGACGAGGGTGTCGTGAAAATAGGTTTCGAACGAGTGGGCTAGTCCCAGTTGGTGAAGGCGGACGTAGGCTTCGACCATCGTTTTGGTAATCCAAGTGCCTGTCTGTCCTTGTGCCGTGCGGTCGACATGGGCGCAGTGGCGCATCACCTGCTCGAAATGGGTGTCGATGCGTACTTCATACTTGCCCGACTGGACCACGCGGCGCAGGCTTTTGCTATAGCGGAACTCGTCGGGGTAGAGCACCATGCGAGGGTCTAGTGACCACCATAGGATGGGGTCGTCATCGTTGAACCAAGGGAAGATGCCGCAGCAGTAGGCATTGATAAGGCGCTCGGGCGAGAGGTCGCCGCCGATGGCAATGATGCCGTCGGGTTCAGCCTCTTCGGGGTCGGGGAAGCCTGGATAGTGAGGGTCGAGCTGGTAAATCATGACAGTTAGTGAATAGTGAATCGATAATGGCTGGGGCAGTCAACTTTCAATTTTCAACTTCCCTAGCAGTGCGGCGCAGCCGATGGTGATGTCTTCCCATGCTTGGTCGAAATTGCGGGTGTACCACGGGTCGGCGACATCGCGGCGGTGATGGGCGCGGTCGGAAGGGTCGGTATGGTCGAGCAGCAGGCTTATCTTGTGGTCGGGGTCATGGGGGATGATACGGCGGATGCCGTAGAGGTTTTCCTCGTCCATGAGTACCAGATGGTCGAAGTGGTCGTAGTCGTGGCGAGTCACCTGTCGTGCGGCATGTCGGGCACCGTGTATGCCATGGGCTTCGAGTGTGCGCAACGCCATGGGATAGATGGGGTTGCCAATCTCCTCGCGGCTGGTGGCGGCGGAGTCGACCTCGAAAACGTGTGCCACGCCCGCCTCATGAGCCATTTGGCGGAAGACGAACTCGGCGGTGACGCTGCGGCAAATATTGCCATGACAGACGAAAAGTATCTTTTTCATGTTTTTTTGCTTTGAAAATGCAAAGATACGATTTTTTTTTGTATTTTTGCAAATTGGTGAATGGCGAATGGCAAAATGTGAATAGACAATACATATCAACGTATCAACATATCAACGCTCAACGTATCAACAAAATATATGAAGAAGATTGTACTATTGTTCGCGGTGCTGCTGTGCGTGCAGGCATCGGCACAGAAAACGGATGTGAATATCGGCGTTATCCCCACCCCGCAGCAGGTGGTGATGGGCAGCGGAACAGTGGCTATGGGCAAGAGCAACCCACGGCGCAACTTTGTGACAGAGATACCGGGGGCACAAAACCAGCGGCAGGCATACCGCATTGTGATAGCGCAGGAGGGCATCAGCGTGGAGTGTGTGAGCAACGAGGGCTGGGACTATGCACTGAGGACGATTGCCCAGCTGCGTAAGATATACAACGGCAACGTTCCATGCATGACCATTACCGACTGGCCGGCATACGAGTATCGTGGCTGGCTCGACGACATCAGCCGTGGTCCGATACCGAGCAAGCAGTTCCGTCGGCAGACACGCGCCTTTGCCGAGCAGTACAAGATGAATTTCGGCAACTATTATACCGAACATACGCTCTATAACGAGATGTACCCCGACATTTCGGGCAACAGCGGCATCGGCGACTTCGAATATGCCGACGACCCTTATATGATGGCGAATTTACAGTGTTTTGCACATTTTGAGAAGACGTTGCGCATACCCTACTATCAGGGTCTGATGGACAGCCCGACGAATGTCAACCCCGCCAAGGAGGAGACCTACACCTTTTTGAAGAATCAGATAGAGAATGCCGTGGCAGCATACTACAGCAGCCACTTCTTTAATATCAATTGTGACGAGACCGAAGGGCTGGGTAGCGGACGCGCACACCAGTATGTGAGCGAGAGGGGTGCCGACGAGGTGTACTGCCAGCATATCAACCGCGTCTACGACCTTATTCAGGAGGCTTACCGCGAGGCACATGACGGCGAAGGGAAGATGGAAGTGCTGATGTGGGGCGACATAGTGGGCAAGAATCCTGCAATGCTGCGTCAATTGCCTAAGGATATGGAATATATTGTGTGGGCATACGGTGCGCAAGAGAGCTACGCCGGCATGATAGCCCCCTTTGCACAGCTGCACCGCGAGCAGGGTACCGCCTTCTGGGTGGCACCGGGTGTGAGCCACTGGAGCAGCACGCCACAGGTGAGGAACTATATGCAGAACATCGCCTACTTGGCTCGCGACGGCTATCTGGCTGGGGCGCGAGGACTGATGAACACGGCATGGGACGACAGCGGCGAGAGCCTGTTTGGCGACTGCTGGCACGCCATGGCGTGGGCGGCTGAAATGGCATGGCACCCGATTACCAGCACCGACCCCAAGAAGGCTCGCGAAGAAATGGCTCAGCGTGAGGAGACGTTTAACAAGAACTACGACCGCCTTGTCGCCATGGAGATGCGCAAGACTAACCCCGAAATAGATAACGTCTTATCGAAGTCAATCACCCGTATGATTTACGCTGTGGGCGACTTGAACAGCAACAAGTGGGTAGGCGACTGGTTCTATACCCGTGCGTTGATGCAGCCACTGCTGGAGTTCAATCCGTCGGATGTGGACGAGGCGATGTTGCGTCGCTGCGACAGTGTGGAACGGGTCGTGAACCGTGTGCTCGGCAGCATCGACAGCGCCATGGTGCCCCATTTCGCCTACGCTTGCCACCGCATCCTCTGTGTGGCGGAAAAGAGCCGTCTGAGGGTGATGATTTACGATGCACTCAACGGCAAAGGCGACTATGTGACACGGAAGAATGAGATACAGGCGGCGAGCCGTGAGTATTTCTACAATCTGCACAATTTGAAACGCGAATATCTGCGTCTGTGGGACGAGGAGTGTACCGACTATAGTCGCGACACCATCTGCAACCGCTACGACCGACTGGGCAACGAGGTGCAGCAGGCGCGGCAGAAGGTGTTTATCTCCAACGACTACCGCGACGGAAAGATGTATGTCACGTTGAAGACGCTCTTTGAAGACAGGCCTATCTACTTCACCGTTGACGGGCGCAAGCCTACCAAGGGTGCCAACCTATACAAGCGGCCTTTCACTATCGGGCGCAGCTTCACGGTGAGGGCGGTGAGTTACAACAAGTGGGACGACCCGGTGTATAGTGAGCAGTATTTGCTGTTTCACAAGGGTATAGGCAAACTTCGCAAACTCAATACGGCTTATAGCGACTATCGCAACGTGTACAGTGGCGGTGGCGACAAGGCATTGGCTGATGGCATGTTAGGCAGCGACGAGGCGTACGACGACGGCCACTGGCAGGGCTATTGGGGCAAGGACATCGACGCGGAATTCGACTTCGGAACAGTCACACAGGTGAGCACCCTCACGATGCGTTTCCTGCAGAATACCAATGCTTGGATATTGGCTCCGGAGACGGTAGAAGTCTACACTTCTTCAGATGGCACCGATTGGAAAAAGGTGCATACCGAGCACTTCAGCCCCGACTTCCATGAGTACGGCGCAGTGGTGCATACCCATGCCATCCGCAATATTAATGCCAAGACGCGCTACCTCCGTGTGGTGGTCAAAAACCCCGGCAAACTGCCCTCATGGCACCCTGGCAAAGGGGGCGACAGCTACCTCTTCTGCGACGAGATAGTGGTGGAGTAGTGTTTATTTTGATATAATGGTCCAGCTCATCAAAAAGAAGTGGGGAGCGTTAGCTTTAGTTGTGATTGTTGCCCTGTCAATAGGGATGACAAGACCAAGAGAAGTGAAGCGCTACAGTTTGCCATTTGATTTTTATGTGGGGTATGATGGTCGCTATGCTCAAACAGAGGGACCATTCCGTGTATTGCGGCTCTCACCAAAGGACGGCACGGTTCGCTGTGACACTCTGGCTGAAGGGGACGAACATTATTATCGGTTTTACTACGACACTACGTCGTCTGACCCACAGGTTTTTGTGGTTTATGGCGATGAAGAAGACCCGCTGTCGCTATATGTGAAATATGATGGGTACCCATTGATAGAGGTGGCTTCTACTTGGGGCGATGGGCCTGATTACATATACAGCTTCTCTGATATTGATAGTGAGGGAATCCGTTATTATTACGTGACGGGCTATTATTACCTAGATACAGTGGCAGATACCATTCTAAACCTGTCTCCGCACGAAGATACGTTAGTTGGTTTCTATCGATGGAAAGATTTGGCTCCCGAGAAATTCGATTGCAGCAATCAATAATTGAAGCTGCTGCCCCCGAGGAACTCGCGCATGATGCTGGTGGGTGGGATGAACTTAGGCTCGATGGGCTCAAGCAGTTCGATGAAGTTGAGCAGATGCCGTGCCTCGGCGTACTCTTCGCAGTTTTCGGGAACATGCTTTAGCAGGGGCTCGGCGTATATTTTCAACACGCCCAGCTCGTATAGTAGGGCAGAGTTGAACTGCACGTCAGCCAGTTCCTGATAGGGGAAGATATTCAGTTCCTCGCCGCGGCGCACCTCGTTCCAACGGTGGATGGTGTTGTAGGCATCCCATCCGCGGAAACTGTTGTCGCGCACAATGCGGCGCAGCATACGGTTCTCACTGCTGCGGATGCTGTTGAGGTCGTCGATGGCTATCTGTGTTAGTGCCGACACATAGACTTTAAATTTCAGTTCGTCGGCAATCTGGGCAGTCAGTTTGGGGTTGAGGCCGTGGATGCCTTCTACCACCAGTATGCTGTTGGGTCCCAGCTGCATACTCTTGCCGTCGAAATAGGGGTCGCCTTTCACGAAATCGAAGGTCGGAATCTCCACCCGTTCGCCGTTGAAAAGTCGCTGCAGGTGCTCGTTCAGCAGAGGAATATCGAGTGCGTCGATGTTCTCAAAGTCGTATTCCCCGTTGGGCAGTTTCGGAGTGCGCTCACGGCAGACAAAGTAGTCGTCGAGCGATAGTTGCTGGACATCGAATCCCAATACCTGAAGCTGCACACTCAGGCGGCGGCACGAAGTGGTCTTGCCCGACGATGACGGCCCCGCCAGCAGCACCATCTTCACTTGGTCGCGGCGTTGGTATATCGTGTCGGCTATCTCGGCATATTTCTTCTCGTGCAGGGCTTCCGACACGTGGATGAGGTCGTTGCCCTTGCCGTCGCGCACAATGCGGTTG
>CAMZFW010000124.1 GCA_947306225.1 uncultured Bacteroidales bacterium | reverse complement strand
CCGATGGCGAAGCCGATGAAGCAGCTGCCCGCCAAGTTCTCAGGCATGAAGAGGAGGATGACCAGCATCAGCACCAGCTCGATGCAGATGAGCACAATGCCGATGCTCATACCGGCACGCAGGGGTATGTTGAGCAGGTCGAGGGGTTTGCGGCGCAGGGAGGCGAACGCCATGCGCGAGTTGGCGTAGGTGTTCATCCTAACGCCGAACCACGCCACGCCGTAGGAGCCGAGGATGCCGATGACGGTCCATGCCAGCACCAGGCAGACGGAGCCGAAACTCATGTGCGACAGCACGCCGAAATAGAGGGCTATGCAGAGGCCGATGATGACGAAAAGCCCGATGAGGAACTTGCCCTGCTGCTTGAGATAGGTGGAGCAGGTTTTGAAGATGACATTGCCTATTTCAAGCATTGAGGCGTGAGCCTTGAGCTTTCTGACTTTAAAAAATTGGTAGAATCCGAACAACAGTCCGAGAATGACGATAAGGAAACCCCAATATAGGATTTTTGTGTCGGGGTTGGTGGCAAAACCGTTGGGCATTTCTAAATCCGCTTCGCTTGCGTAGGTAAAAATAGGTAAGGCAAGAGCGGCTAGTGACAATAGTATTTTCTTCATATTGAAACAGTTTTGAATTATTTTAACACAAATTTACAAGTTACAAATATACCAATTTTTGTAAAGATACAAAAAAAAATTGTATTTTTGCATTCCATTTTTGCCCGAGGCATGAGTGGATATGTGTGATTTATAGGAAAAAAAGTACAGAAATGATAGAGCAAAATATTCAACAGGCGGTTTCGACCGCATTAAAGAACCTCTATGGTATCGACACCGCCCCCGAAACGGTGGTGCTGCAGACCACAAAGAAAGAATTTGAGGGCGACTATACGGTCGTGGTGTTTCCATATGTGAAGCAGGCGCGCAAGAGTCCCGAACAGTTGGGGAACGAGTTGGGCGCAAAGGTGAAGGAGCTGGTCGACGAGGTGTCGGACTATAATGTGGTAAAGGGCTTTCTGAACCTATCGGTGGCAGACAGCTACTGGCTGCAGTTTGTTTCGCAGACGGTGGGTCTGCCAGACTACGGACTCAAGGCCGCCGACCCGGCTGCCAAGCCTGTGGTGGTGGAGTATTCGTCGCCCAATACCAACAAGCCCCTGCATCTGGGGCATATCCGCAACAACCTGCTGGGTTGGTCGGTGAGCGAGTTGCTGGCAGCCAACGGTGCGAACGTGAAGAAGGTGAACCTGGTGAACGACCGCGGCATACATATCTGTAAGTCGATGCTGGCGTGGCTGCGCTACGGCAACGGTGAGACTCCCGAGAGCAGCGGCATGAAGGGCGACCACCTGGTGGGCAAATACTATGTCGAGTTTGACAAGCATTATAAAGAAGAAATAAAGACGCTGGTCGACCAAGGCATGGAAGAGGAAGAGGCGAAGAAGCAGGCACCCCTGATGCTGGAGGCGCAGGCGATGCTGAAACGCTGGGAGGAGGGCGACAAGGAGGTGCGCGACCTGTGGACGAAGATGAACGGCTGGGTGTATGCCGGCTTCGACGAGACCTATCGTCGGCTGGGTGTCGCCTTCGATAAGATTTATTACGAGTCAAATACCTATCTGTTGGGCAAGGAATTGGTGCAGAAGGGACTGGATATGGGTGTGCTGTTCCGTAAGGAGGACGGCTCGGTGTGGTGCGACCTCACCGGCGACGGATTGGACCAGAAGCTGTTGCTACGCCGCGACGGCACATCGGTATATATGACTCAGGACCTTGGCACAGCATTGTTGCGACACAACGACTTCGGAGCCGAACAGCTTATCTATGTCGTGGGCAACGAGCAGGACTACCATTTTAAGGTGCTCAAACTCATTCTGGGCAAGCTGGGCTTTGAGTGGGCGGACAAGGTCTACCACCTCTCCTACGGCATGGTGGAACTGCCCAACGGCAAGATGAAGAGCCGCGAAGGCACTGTGGTGGATGCCGACGACCTCATCACCGAGATGGAGGTGACGGCCGAGGAGATGTGTCGCGACCACGGCAAGAACGACGACATGACTCCCGAACAGCTCAAAGAACTGTACCATATACTCGCCCTTGGTGCGTTGAAATACTTCATACTGAAAGTAGACCCTGCCAAGAACATGCTGTTCAATCCCGCCGAGAGCATCGACTTCAACGGCAACACAGGTCCCTTTATCCAGTACACGCACGCACGTATCCGTAGCATAGTGCGTAAGGCGGAGGAACAGGGCATCGACGAGACGCAGCCGCTGGCTCCCAGTGCGGTGCCGACGCTCACCGACAAGGAAAAGGCGGTGGTGCGCTGTCTGCACGACATGCCCGGCGCAATAGCCTCGGCAGCCGATAATTTCAGCCCTGCCATGGTCGCCAACTACGCCTACGACTTGGCGAAGAGTTTCAACAGCTTCTACCAGGACACTCCCATCCTGCGCGAGACCGACACGGCTGGGAAGACTTTCCGTGTGCAGCTGTGTGCCGTGGTGGCGCAGGCGTTGAAGAACACCATGCGCATCCTCGGCATCGAAGTACCCGAAAGAATGTAAAACCCCCTAACAATACTTGCATACTAGCAAAACTAGTCGTACTAGAAAAAAGAGCCATGTACTACACCCAGCAACTCATCACCCCCAACTACCTTTGCGACCAGCACGACAAGCTCGCTCCCTGGTCGGTGGTGCGTCTCCTTCAAGAAATTGCCGGCCTCCATTCCCAGACCTGCAGCATCGGATTCTCCGAACTCGTCAAGACTGGCAGGGCATGGGTGATATGCCGCGCCTACTACCGCTTCGACCGTCTGCCCAACGAGGCAGAGCACATCACCCTCCGCACATGGTCGCGTGGCACCGACGGCCTCTTCGCCTTCCGCGACTCGCAGATTCTTGACAGCCAAGGCACCCCCGTTGTCTCTTCCACCACCTATTGGGCCATTATGGAGTTGGCCTCGCGCCACGTCATGCGAATGCACGACTTCATGGACTCGTTCCAATGCCACGACGACTACGCCACAGACCGCCACAAACTGGACCGCCTGCGGCTCCCAAAGGATGCCGGCGAGCCTGAGCAGGTGGCGCAGTTCGGCGTTGTGCCGTCGATGTTGGACCATACCAACCATGTCAACAATGCCGAATATGTCCGCTGGATTTTTGACACCCTGCCACATGGCTCCGACCTGCCCACGCCCTACCATCTCTGCCTCGAATACATGCAGGAGACCCAGCCTGCCGAGCAGGTCACCATCCATCGCATCCCCGCAGCTGACGCCACCTATTTCCGCATAGCCAATCCCCGAGCCACTGCAGTACTTGGACAATTGAAAATTGAAAATTGAAAAGGGCTGCCGCACCTAGATAATTTCACTTTTCACTTTTCACCTTTCACCTTCAACACTATATTGACCTCTTTCCATGAAAAAAAACATCCTTTTTGTATTCGCTATCGCAATCCTAATAATGCCTCTTCAGGCACAGACCCGTAAACATACCCTCTTCAAGAAGAAAACAGCCGTTGCCGACACCGTTCTCGGCTCACAGCGGCTGCTGGAAGTGATGTCGCTTATACAGAACTCCTATGTGGTCGACCCCAATACCGACGCACTCAGCGAGACCGCCATCCGTGCCATGTTTCGGTCGCTTGACCCCCACAGCATATACATTCCCGCTAAAGACGTAAAGCGCACCAACGAGGCACTGCTGGGCAACTTCGAAGGGGTAGGCATCTCCTTCTCTGTAATCAACGACACCATCCGCATATCAGAGGTGCTGAGTGGAGGACCCTCCGAAAAGGTGGGAATGCTGCCGGGCGACAAGTTTCTCCGTATCGACGGCATCACAGCCACAGGCGACAGCGCCAACAATGCCTTTGCGTTCCGCCATCTGAGAGGCAAAAAAGGAACGATGGTTATAGTGGACATGCTGCGCGGCACCGACACGCTGACCTTCTATATCGAGCGAGACAAGATACCCATCCACTCGGTAGAAGTCTACTTTATGGAGGACGACACCATCGGCTACATCGCCCTGCAACGGTTTGCGCGCAATTCGGTCGACGAATTCCAAAAGGCGGTGAAAGAGTTGCAGAAACAAGGCATGAAAGCCCTTATCCTCGACCTACGCGGCAATAGCGGTGGCTTTCTCGACATAGCCTGCGGTCTGGCCAACGAGTTTCTCAGTCAGGGCAAGCTGATTGTCTATCAAGAGGGACGCACGCGTCCGCGACAGGACTTCCGTGCCAACCGTCGGGGCAACTTCCGCAAAGGGTCGCTCATCGTCCTTATCGACGAGCAGTCCGCCTCGGCATCGGAGATTGTCAGCGGTGCCGTGCAGGACTGGGACCGCGGCATCTTGATAGGGCGGCGTACCTATGGCAAGGGATTGGTACAGACTATGTTCACACTCTCTGACGGTGGACAGATACGCCTTACCACGGCACGCTACTTCACCCCCTCGGGCCGTTGCATTCAGCGACCCTACACCAAGGGTAGCGACGAATACGACAACGACCTCCGCGACCGCTACAAGCGAGGCGAGCTGTTCAGTGCCGACTCCATCCACCTGCCCGACTCGCTGAAATATCAGACCGTTGGCGGACGCACAGTGTATGGTGGTGGCGGCGTGATGCCCGACATCTTCATACCAATGGACACAACCCCATCGACCAAGTTCTACCAAGAGTGTCGCCGCAAAGGAATTATCAACCAGTTCCCGCATGTGTGGGCAGACAAACACAGGGGCGACACACTCATGCCAGACTTCGACACCTATCTGCAGAACTTCGACACACTAGGTATCTATCAGGACTTTATAGCCTTTGCAACAGAAAAAGGTGTGGTGCGCGACAGTGTACAGGAGACCTGTAGCGACAGCGTCCGTGCCTTCAACGACCGGTTCCTCTCGTTACAGATAAAGGGACTGGTGGCAGACCGCCTCTTCGGTCGTGGACATTACTATCGGGTGATGAAGGAACAGGACACGTTCTATAAAGTCGCTGTCGCCACGCTCCGCAAGCACGACCCGCTTCCCAGCCGCCCTTGAGGTTGCCTGATTCAGTGCCGTTCCTTGACCGACGGAGCCATAGAAATGGAGCTCCAATCGGTAGAATGCGGTACAATGCGGTAGAAAGCCGTAAGATGCGGTAAGAATCGGTAAGGGCGAGGAAAATAGTGCGTACTTTTGCACGCAAATTGAGAAAGAAAGTTTTTATTTGCAGTGCTATGATCCAACCCCAATCGGTTATTTTGATTGTTTGAATGCTTGAGTGTTTGATTGTTTGAATGCATGATTGCTTGAATGCTTGAGTGTTTGATTGTGTTAATGCTTGATTGTTTGAATGCTTGAGTAAAAATACTCAAACAATCGTGCAATCAAACAATCAAAAAGTCACTCACACAATCAAGCAATCAAACAATCTAAATAGTTTCTAAAAAAAGTAAAAGATGTGGAGTTTTTTTGTGGGATTCAAAAAAAAATCGTACATTTGCAGATGCTGCGATATGTTGTGTCGTGGTGAAATGGTGCTGTAAACGAGCACCCTAGATGTAATTGGAATATGACAGAACAAATGAATATACCCAAAACCACGGTGAATGTCTCGAGCGAATACGGCCATTTGAATGCCGTGTTGCTCCACAGACCCGGAATGGAGATAGAGCGAATGACCCCCAGCAATGCTTCGGAAGCGTTGTTTAGCGATATCTTGAGCAAGCACATTGTCGACAAGGAGTATGCCGCCTTTGCAGGCGTGTTTGAAAAATGGTGCAAAGTCTATTATGTGGAGGATGTGCTGACCCAGCTAATGGAAAACGACGATGTGCGCCAGTACCTTGTGGCACAGAGTTGCAAGTTGGACAATTGCGAGTTCCTTGCAGACGAGCTGATGGAACACGACAGCCGTCGGTTGGCGCAAGAGTTGATACAGGGTGTGCCGTACCACGGCGACACCGACCCGAAGCAGTTCATTGAGTCGCGCTTCACGCTGAAGCCGCTGTACAACCTGTTTTTCACTCGCGACGCGTCGTCGTCGGTGTACAACGAGGTTTTGATTAATTCGATGTCGTTCCCAGTGCGTCAGCGTGAGACGCTGATTTATAGAGCCATCTTTGAATACTACTTCAGCACCAAGACGTTTTGCGGACAGGACACGGTGTCGGGTGCACGCACGGAGGGCGGCGATGTGCAAGTGGCATCGCCAGACCTGCTCTGCATCGGTGAGGGCATACGCACCAACCGCAAAGGCATTATGTACTTAGCAGAGAAATATGCCAAGGAGCGCCCCCAGTTTCACATACTGGTGCAGGAACTGCCCCACAAGCCCGATTCGTTCATACATCTGGACATGGTGCATACGTTTCTGGGAAGCCACCAACTGATGGTGTACCCTCCGATACTGGACAAGACAGGGCTGTTTGCAGGCAAGGCGACCACGCTGATTACTTGCGACAACGGCAACATCGGCATTCGTGAGTACTCCAACATGCTGGAGGGACTGAAAGATTGCGGATTGGAAATGGAGCCGGTGCTGTGTGGCGGTTACGACACTTGGTATCAGGACAGAGAACAATGGCACAGTGGAGCCAACTTCTTTGCGCTGGGTGACGGCAAGGTGATAGGTTATGAGCGCAACTTGCGGACAATCGATGCGTTGTCCCATGCAGGATTTGCAGTGCTGGAAGCCGAAGAGGTATGCAGCGGCAAGGTGGACATGAAGGGCTACGACAAGTTTGTCGTCACATTCAAGGCAAGCGAATTGCCGCGTGCCGGCGGCGGAGCAAGATGCATGACGATGCCGATAAACAGAGGAACTGAATGAGTGAATGCTTGAATGCTTGATTGTGTAAATGCTTGAGTAAAAATGCTCAAACAATCAAACAATCAGACAATCAAACAATCAAAAACGTATCAACGAATAAACAAATCAACTAATAACATTTCAACTAATCTATGAAGAAGTATCATCTGATGAACAACATTATAGGCTGGGTGATTTGCATCGTGGCCTGTACTGTCTACATCCTAACCGCCGAAGCTACCGCGTCGTGGTGGGACTGCGGCGAGTATAT
>CAMZFW010000123.1 GCA_947306225.1 uncultured Bacteroidales bacterium | reverse complement strand
TTCAATGTCCTCATTGCGGCAAAGTTTATCAGGTTCGACTTTTTGAACTATAGGGTATGGGAATTGAAGACAATAGTGCCAAAGGTGACCGAGACAAATATCTGGTTCTTCCGACAAACGGATAGGTAAGGTAACAATCCGAACAGCACCTTTGTGAGACTTGGTGCATGGTCGGAAGATTAGGCATTTGCCACTTTGGTGCCACTTTTTTATCTCAAAAGTGGCACCCCGTTTCTGGGCTTCTCGATATAAATAGACGGTCGACACATACGATGCTTCCGCTCTGTCTTCGCTCCTACGGTATAGGCAAGGTGTATCCAAAATGGAAGGAAAGAGCCCTGTCGGCATCACCTATCTGTTTATCTGATGACCCGTAAAAATAGGCCTCGTCGTAAAGCCAACCAATAGTCGTTATTTAGGTGGGTTAAAAAATCCTAAAATACAAGAAATCAAAAAAAAGTTGTATTTTTGCATTTTCTTAGGCATCGGATTATGCTGCTGATATATGTGCCAAAACTGACTAACCGCGTAGGTTACACCATCAATGTGGTGATGCGCGACATACTCAAGACTGACTTCGCCATCACTACCGATGCCGAAGTTTTCGACAGTCATGAGGGGGCTCGGCTATGCTATGCCCCGCAGCCTGTTTTCTGTGCCAAGGATAACACGGGCGGACTGCCCTACCCCTATATCAAGGCGACGCGGCTGTTGTTTGAGACCTCCATCGAGGAGCAGAACCCGCACTGCTTTGAATATGAAGGGACAAAGGTTCTATTCCCCGTGTTTGGACAACATACGGCATTGCCGTTCGACCCGCTGGCATCTATCTTCTATATGCTGTCGCGCTACGAGGAGTATCTGCCGCACCACCGCGACGAGCATGGCCGTTTCTTGGTCACGGAGAGTATCGCCTACCAACATGGATTTCTGCAGACGGCAGTTGTGGACCGCTGGGCGATGATGGTGAGGGAGGTGGTGCTGCAACATTATCCCGACACGGTATTCGGCACACGCACCTACACCTTTGTGCAGACGGTTGACATCGACGCTGCCTACTGCTACCTGCACAAGGGGGTGTTCCGCACCACGCTGGGCATACTGCGCGACGGCATTCGCCGCCGTGACCCCCAGGAGGTGAAACGGCGCATCCGTGTGCTGCGCAAACTGGAGACTGACCCTTACGACACATTCGACTACATACTGGAGCAGAGCCAGCGGTTGGCACGCCATAGCAAACTGCTGTTCTTCGCGCTGATGGGCGACTACGGCATATATGACAAACCCGCATCGTTCCATAACAACGATTTCCGACAGCTGCTGCAACATCTGGGCGACTATGCCAAGATAGGTGTTCACGGCTCGTACTACTCGGCTGACGAACCCGAACGGCTGGGACGGGAGATAGAGCGGCTGGCAGACATACTGCACCGCCCCATCGTGCGCAATAGATACCACTTCCTACGCTTCACACTGCCGACAGGCTACCACAACCTAGTGCGCAACGGTATCGCACACGACTACTCGATGGGCTATCCCGAGCTGCCGGGGTTCCGCTGCGGCACCTGCACGATAGTGCCCTTCTTTGACTTGAACAGCAACCAGGAATACGACCTGATGCTACACCCCTTCATGGCAATGGACACCACATTCCAGAAGTATATGGAACTGACACCCGAGCAGGCAATAGAACAATACCACGCCCTGATTGACGAGGTGCGCACGCTGGGCGGGACATTCAGCTGCATATTCCACAACCAGAACTTGTGCGAGGACTTCGGCTGGGAAGGCTGGCGGAAGGTGTATGAGGATGTGCTAGAATATGCCGGACAAAATTGAACTGAAGATGATTAACTATAAAGAGAAATTACACGATATCAAAGCCTTTGTGTTCGACTTCGACGGCGTGATGACCAACGGCGACGTGTGGACCTACGCCGACGGCGAAACAGTGCGATGCGGCAATATCAAGGATGGATTTGCAATACAGTATGCCGTTAAGCGCGGCTACATCATCGCACTGATTTCAGGAGCCACATCAATGAGTATCGACAACAGGATGAAGGCTCTGGGAGTGGAGCGTTGCTATACGGGCTGCGGACACAAGATGGACCGATACACCCAGTTTCTCGCCGAGCACGGTCTGAAGGAAGAGGAGGTGGTGTGCATGGGCGACGACATCCCCGACTACGGCATGATGACGCATTGCGGGGTGGCGGCCTGTCCGGCAGACGCTGCCACGGAAATTAAGGAAATAAGCGACTATGTGTCACCTTTCGAGGGCGGCAAAGGCTGCGTGAGGGACATCATAGAACAGGTGCTGCGCCTGCACGGGCAATGGTTTGACCCTCAGGACAGCCAGCACGAAGCTCTGAGATGGTAACAAGATTATTAACCTAATACCTTTCTATTATTAAAAAGATAATATATATATTAATGCTGCTGATGCCACTGGCGGCATGGACACAGGACGAGACGGACAGTCTGAAAGAGGTGTCGGAATCGCTGACAGGAGGCACGACTATGCTGGGAACCTACTATGCCGACAGGTTTGTGGGACGGAAGACCTCATGTGGCGAGATATTTCGGCAAAACCAGTATACCGCCGCCCATAAAACCATTCCGATGGGGACATACCTGCTTGTCACCTATCCCGTCACCAACCAGCATGTGGTGGTGAGAGTGAACGACCGCTGCCCAAAGCCCGGCATATTGGACATGACCAAACTGGCAGTCCACGCCATCGGCATCAAGGGGTCGGGTAAGGTGATAGTGAAGACGTTGGACCCAAACATGGGCTATTTCCTATGGAGCACCCAAGACACACTGGCGATGAGCGAGGCGGACTACATGGCATACCGCGACCGCAGCAAGCCACGCCGCATATCGCCGTGGCCTATCAACTCAAACACTACAACCAACACACAGCTGGCATCAGCCAAGCCACGACTCGAACCTCCTGCCAAACAGAAACAGAGCTCTGCGGAGAAGCCAAAGAAACAGCCTGTAGTGGAAAAGGACACCCAAGCAGCACCCGCACCCACCATCGTGGTGGACGAGCATGTGCCAAAGGGGAAACGATATGATATAGAGCTATGTACGGTAGGGTCGCAGCAGGCCGCCAACAACGAGGCAAAACGGCTACCATCCGACTTGCAGGACAAGGTTGTCTTTGACCGGAACTTTCAAAATAGGCAGGTAAGAATCATTCTAGCCCTTGACGAAAGCCGCAGCCACGCCGTGCGTACGCAGGCGATGCTGATTGACGATTTTCCGAACAGCTATGTCATCGTCCACGAGCCTTGAAAAGGAGTTGGAAACCATGCCTAAAAAAGGGAGAATTCGGTGGTAAAAAAGAGTGAAAAAAGAAAAAAAGAAAAAAAAAATTGCAAAAAAGCATAACATGTAAATAATTATTATTATCTTTGCAAGTCAAAATCTGGTTTGTCTTTTCCATGGAAAAGCAACTCAGACATACACATATATTAATGAATATTAAATAATTACATGATACCAAAATGAGTGCTCACATGAGAATCAGACTAAGCAAGAAACTGTCACTTTTGGTGATGGCACTGGGATTTTCATGTGTTGTCATGGCCCAACAGGAGCCCCAATTTTCTCAATACATGTTCAACAGGATGTCCTACAATCCCGGCTATGCAGGCAGTTCTGGCTCGATATGCTTGACGGCAATGTATCGTAACCAGTGGATGGGGTTTAAACTGGATCCTCCTACCGGTGGCAACAACCCAGGCTCTACGCCCTCAGACATCCTTCTCACCTTCGACATGCCCGTCAAATTCCTACATGGAGGATGGGGATTTACCATCGTATCTGACAAGATTGGCTACCACAACAACGTGGAGGTCTCTCTTGATTACGCTTTCCGTATGTTCTGGGGTGAGGGAAACCTCTCTGCCGGCATTGAGGCCAACCTCCTGAACAGTTCGATTAATTTAGGTGATCTTCATGGCGATCCGGACCCCGAACTGTCGAACCGTGAGGTGAGTGCCATGCTCATTGACGGAGCCGTAGGCATCTACTATCAAGTGCCTGGCAAATACTATATGGGGCTGTCGGTTAAAAACCTTTTGGGTGCCCACAGCGACGTGATAAAGTTCACTAACGCACGCACAGTGTACGCTATAGGCGGATACGAATACACGCCGGCCATGTCACCGTCCATTCGCATCAAGCCGTCCGCTTTGTTGAAAACTGCAAACTTTAGTTATTTCCAAGCCGACCTTTCGTGCCTTGTCGACTACCGCAACGCCTTCTGGGGAGGTCTGGGATATAGGGTGAATGATGCCATCTATGTCTTGGGTGGTGTCAACTGGAAAAAATTGCGTGTGGGTGTATCATACGACTTCACTACCAGCCGCATAGGTTCGTTTAAGCCAGGCCGCAGCATGGGTTCGTTGGAGCTCTATCTGCGCTTCTGCTTCAAGATTATTGTGCCTCCTAAACCACCAACGTCATACGGCAACTCCATCTATCTGCTATAAGGCTATCATGGATTAAAAACGTAAAAATATTTAAAAAAGAAACTTTTCTAAGGAAACAACGTATAATACGAAACAATAGTAAATAGGCAACTCTTATCTAAGAATAACAAATAAAGTAATAATATGAAAAAATTGTTTTTCTTGCTAGCAACCACAGTGGCTCTGTGCATCGGTTGCTCCACGAACTCCTCCAATGGTGAACTGACCGGTGTGCTAAACCGCAACCAGTTTGAAGACATTGACCTGAAAGGCATGGTCTTTATCAACCAAGGCAACTTCAGTATGGGTGCCGGTGTGCAAAACAACACCTATGGCGTCACCAAACAGCCTCGTACCATGCAGGTGGCTTCTTTCTTCATGGATGAGACCGAAGTCACCAATAACGAATACCGCCAGTTTGTCCATTGGGTGACAGACTCTATCGCACGCCGTATGCTGTCGGAAGGTGGTATCGATGGCTACCAGATTGAGGAGAACGAGTATGGCGAACCTCTCGACCCCCCCATGCTGAACTACAAAACCAAGATACGTTGGAACGACCCCGAGACTCGCGAAGCTCTCAACGACCTTTACATTGCTGAGAAGGACCGCTACTTCGGCCGTCGTGAAGTAGACGCTTCCAAACTGAACTACGAGTATTACTGGATTGACTATGCCGATGCTTCCCGCAAGGAGTTGGGCGCACAGAACAAGCCCGAGCAGCGTGGCACGCTGTACACTGCCCGTCCGAGAGGCTTGAACAACCGTACCGCCTTTGTCCACAAAGAGAGAATCAACGTCTATCCCGACACCCTGTGCTGGGTTCATGACTACAGCTACTCGATGAATGACGATTTCACCCGTAACTATTTCTGCTCTGCCGCTTACGACAACTATCCCGTGGTAGGCGTGAGCTGGCTGCAGGCGAAGGCTTTCTGCATCTGGCGTAGCAAATACCTCAACGACTATCTTGCCAGCGTCAACTACGAGCACATGAACGACTTCCGTCTTCCCTCAGAGGCCGAATGGGAGTTTGCAGCCCGTGGCGGCATCGCTGCTGAGACCTATCCTTGGGGCGGTCCCTATGTGCGCAACCCGAACGGCTGCTTCTTGGCCAACTACGAGCCCCTGCGCGGTGCTTATGACGACGATGGCGGTGTCCGCACCCTGATTGTGGGCCACTATGCTCCTAACGACTACGGTCTGTACGACATGGCCGGCAATGTGGCCGAATGGTGCGCCGATGCTTTTGACGACAACACCTATATTGTGGCCAATGCCCTTTCGCCCTACTACAACTACAATGCCCAGGAAAGCGACCCGATTGCCATGAAGCGTAAGGTGGTTCGCGGTGGTAGCTGGAAAGACCAGAAATACTATATTCAGGTTCAGACCCGCACCTTCGAGTTCCAGGATACCAGCAAGTGCTACATCGGTTTCCGCTGCATCCAGTCCTACTTGGGTCGTGTGAAGGGCGATAACCTGAAGACTGCATCTAACGTCTATTAATAGACATCATAACGGGTTCTAGACCTTCGCACAGGCCTAGAACCCACTCCACAAAACTCCAAAAAACAATACATCATTAATAAGTAAAAAAATAAATATATTATGAGTTGGTTAGACAATCTTGTCCGAAGCAAAGGATACAAAAACTTCATGGCAAAACTATATGGATGGGGCGCTGCTGTCGTTATTATTGGTGCCCTGTTCAAGATTAACCACTGGCCGGGCGGTACTATCATGCTTATTATCGGTATGGGTACTGAGACGGTCATCTTCTTCCTTTCAGCCTTTGAGCCGCCACACGTGGAATTTGACTGGACTCTTGTGTACCCGCAGTTGGCAGGTATGGAAGACACTGAGAGTTTGAACAAATTGAATGGCGAAGAGATGGACAGCCTTGTCTCCGTCCCTGAAGACACCGACCCGCTCACAGCCCGACTAGACAAAATGCTTGAAGATGCCAATATCACCCCCGAACTAATTGAGCGTTTGGGCAGTGGTATGAGCAATCTTGCCGAGAGTGCTCAGGCAATGAACGGCATGGCAGCGGCTGCCGCATCGACCGACAAGTTTGTCAACAGCCTTGACGGCGCAGCCGAAGCTGTCACCAACCTCCGTCAGGCCACCGAGGCCGTGAACACCCTCACTACCATATATCAAGAAACCGCTCAGGCTCTTACAAGTGGTGATGCCTCATACGCTGATGAGATGAAGAAACTGGCCAGCAGTCTCGCTTCGGTCAATGCCATGTACGAGATGCAGCTCCAGACCTCGACGAGCCAGCTTGAAGCCACTAAGGAAGTGGAGACCCGTATCCAGAATATGATGGCTAACTTTGCCGATTCTGCAGAAGGCGTGCTCAAATACAAAGACCAAGTGGATGCCCTTACCCGCAAGGTGGCAGAACTCAACAACGTGTATGGCAACATGCTTGCTGCCATGCAGACCCGTCTGTAAATCCCTAACGACAGACCTTTGACAACTAATTTAAAACTAACAATTAGCAAAGTATGAGTGCTTCAAACTGTCCGGAAACCCCGCGACAAAAAATGATTCAGATGATGTACCTCGTGTACACCGCCATGTTGGCACTTAACGTGTCGGCAGAGGTTGTCGAGGGATTCA
>CAMZFW010000122.1 GCA_947306225.1 uncultured Bacteroidales bacterium | reverse complement strand
CTTCCGAGACCCTCGAATGCTCCGGCGACTGCGCCAAGAGCTTCGATGTCGACCGTCTCGCACAAGGCGCCTACTTCGTACGCGTCACCGGCGAGAATGTCAGCATTGTCAAGAAGCTGATTGTACGCTAGTAATTCTCAGAGTAATCGGATTGCTCCGATTACTCTTATACAAAAAAATGGCCGCCTTTCGAGGCGGCCATTTTTTTGTTCAAAGGGAAGAAATTATTGAAGCTTAGCCAAAGCCTCTTTGATGCGGCGGATGGCTTCACGGAGGAGGTCTTCGCTGGTGGCATAGCTGAGACGGATGCAGTCGTCATCGCCAAAGGCAGAACCCATAACCGTCGCGACATTGGCTTCGTTAAGGAGATAGAACGCCATGTCAGTGGAGTTCTCAATCTTCTTGCCGTTGAAGCTTTTGCCGTAGTAGCTGCTAACATCAGGGAAGAAATAGAAAGCACCCTGCGGCATGCATACCTTAAGGCCAGGAATATCACATAGGAGCTGGTACACCATGTCGCGGCGCATACGGAAGATGTTGCGCATATTGATGATGTCGTCGCTAGTGGCGGGATCCATCTGCATGGCGCGGATGGTGGCCATCTGTGCGATGGAGCAGGTGGCACTGGTCACCTGACCCTGAAGCTTGTTGCAGGCCTTGGCGATAACAAGAGGGGCACCGATGAAACCGATACGCCAACCGGTCATAGCGAAACCCTTAGCAACGCCATTGACGGTAATAACACGGTCATAGACTTCGGGGAATTGGGCGATACTCTCATGACGACCCACAAAGTTGATGTGCTCATAGATTTCATCGGACATGACAAAGAGGTTCTCATGACGGACGACCACCTCGGCAATGCCTTTGAGTTCCTCCTTGGTGTAGAGCATACCCGTGGGGTTGCTGGGGCTGGAGAACATAATGAGCTTGGTGCGGGGGGTGATGGCAGCTTCGAGCTGTGCGGGAGTCACCTTGAAGTCGTTCTCGATGGAAGTCTTAACGTAGATGGGTACGCCTCCAGCGACACGAACAATCTCTTTGTATGAAACCCAGAAGGGAGTGGGGATAATAACTTCGTCGCCAGGATTGACGAGGCACTGAACCACTTGATAGATGGCCTGTTTACCACCCGTAGAGACAACAATTTGCTCAGGCTTGTAATCGAGGTTGTTGTCGCGTTTGAATTTTTTGGAGATGGCCTCGCGAAGGTCGGCATAACCAGGCACAGGGGGATAGTGGGTGAAATTGTCGTCGATGGCCTGTTTGGCTGCATCCTTGACTGTATCCGGAGTGTTGAAGTCGGGCTCGCCAATAGAGAGGCTGATGACATCTTTGCCTTGGGCTTTTAGTTCACGAGCCTTGGCAGTCATGGCAAGGGTTTCACTCTCCGCCATGTTGAGGATTCTATTGCTGATGATTTCCATTTTTGTAATATTTTTTGTATTATTTAATTCTGCAAAGATACGCACTTTTTTTTGATATTTGGTAGATTTGAAAAAAAATTGTATATTTGTAGTCTGATAAATATGCGTTAAAGATACCTAAATTATTAATATAAACGATTGTAAACTATGGCAAAAGAGATGTCAGACGTAGAGGCTCAGAAACTCGAAAAATTGAAGATTCTGCAGAGCACAATGGAAAAGATTGAGAAAAACTATGGCAAAGGAGCTGTAATGAAATTGGGCGACCGCGCCACGGAGAAGGTGGATGTGATATCGACCGGCAGCATCAATCTGGATGCCGCCTTGGGCGTGGGAGGATTCCCGAAGGGCAGAATTGTGGAGATATTCGGACCGGAGTCGTCGGGTAAGACCACTCTGGCAATACATGCCATAGCTGAATGCCAAAAAGGCGGTGGTATAGCGGCATTTATTGACGCAGAACATGCCTTCGACAGCTTCTATGCCAAGAAACTGGGCGTGGACATCGACAACCTGTTTGTATCACAGCCCGACAACGGCGAGCAGGCACTGGAGATTGCCGACAACCTGATACGTTCGGGAGCGATTGACATTATTGTTGTCGACTCGGTGGCAGCACTGACACCCAAGGCAGAGATTGACGGCGAGATGGGCGACTCGAAAGTGGGTCTGCAGGCACGACTGATGAGTCAGGCAATGCGCAAGCTGACATCGACTATCAGCAAGACTAACTGCTGCTGCATATTCATCAACCAACTGCGCGAGAAGATTGGCGTAATGTTTGGCAATCCCGAAACTACCACAGGTGGCAACGCGTTGAAATTCTATGCATCAGTGCGTGTTGACATACGCCGCATTCAGGCCATCAAGGACGGCGACCAGAACATCGGCAACCGCGTGAAGGTGAAGATAGTGAAAAACAAGGTTGCACCGCCTTTCCGCACGTGCGAGTTTGACCTGATGTTTGGTGAGGGAATTTCCAAACTGGGCGAAATCATCGACCTCGGCGTAGAACTGAATATAATCAAGAAGAGCGGATCGTGGTTCAGCTACGGTGATATGAAACTGGCACAAGGCCGCGAGGCATTGAAACAGCTGCTACGCGACAACCCCGAGCTGTGCGACGAGTTGGAAGGTAAGGTGCGTGCCGCCCTTATGGAAAAAAGCAATCAGGAATGAAAAGAGCGTTGATAATAGGATTGTTGCTACTGTGCCTTGCTCCGTTGCGGGCACAGAACGACTCAGTTTCGGCATCGCAAATAGCAGACACTATCTACAGCGAAGAAGAATACCAGATGCCGAACATCAATCCTATCTATTACTTTGGCAGCCCTTTCTGCGAACATTTTTTTGAGATAAAAGGCTTTGCCGGCATAGATGACTTTGGAATAGGCATCACCTACACCTATCTGCCAGAAGTGTGGGGCGGCCATGCGACTGGATATACGCTGAACACCCTGTGGATGATGGCAGGAGTGGACTACCGATTGTCGAAACCATGGAACGATTTCGACTGGCAACTATATGGCAGCATGGGTGTTTTCTATGATGGGGACTTTGCCATCTGGAATCCAGCAATGGAGATAGGAGTCCGTGTGGCTTCCGCCGCCAACGCCAATATGGGCAATTTTTGTTTCAATAGTGGCACTCTGGGATTGATGACCAACTTCGACGAAGTTTACATCACCCTAGGTGCTAGTATTTCCTTGTCCGCGATTTTTGCAGCCTGCCTACTTCTCATTCAATATTGAACCACACGGAAACCCAGCCACTTATAGAAACATCCTAACACTAAACTCATGGAATACGAGATTGACGAAGAGCGCGAAGAAAAAGAGATACAGGCGAAGTATGATGAGCTGCTGACTGCCTGCCGTAGCATATACCCGCTGACCCAGAAACAGGAGGATGAAATATTTCGGGCTTTCTCTTTAGCTAAAAAAGCCCATGCAGGCACACGTCGCAAGTCAGGTGAGCCCTATATTTTCCATCCTTTGGCGGTGGCTCTGATAGCGGTGAAGGAGGTAGGTCTGGGACCCATTGCGGTGGTGTGCGCCCTTCTACACGACGTAGTGGAGGACACCAATATCACACTTGACGAGATACGCACCATATTCGGCGATCGCGTAGCGGTGATAGTGGACGGTGTGACCAAGATTGAAGATGTGCTAGAGATGCAGCAGTCGGACTCGAAACAGGCTGAGAACTACCGCAAGATATTGCTGTCGATGTGCGACGATGCCTATGTCATCTTCCTTAAACTATGCGACCGACTGCACAATATGCGCACACTGGATTCGATGAAGGACACCAAAAAGCTGACCATCTCGTCGGAGACCCAGTATCTCTATATCCCGCTGGCACACAGACTAGGACTATACGCTATCAAGACCGAGCTGGAGGAGTTAGTGATGAAATACACCAATCCCGACAAATATAACGAGATTGCAGCACTCATAAACGAAAGTGCCAGCAAGGGCGACATGCTGAAAGAATGTCTGTTCGACCAAGTGAAACAGATGCTGGACGAAAACGGGTACACATACACCATCAAGACCCGCATCAAGTCGGTATACAGCTGCTGGAAGAAGATGGAGCGCAAGGGTATTCAATTCGACCAGATATATGACTTGTATGCCATGCGCATCATACTGGATGTGCCACTTGAGCAGGAGAAGTCGGAATGTTTCAAGGTCTACTCTCTCATCTCCTCTAAGTTTCCCCCCGACCCAACCCGCTTCCGCGATTGGATTACCCAGCCTAAGACCAACGGTTACGAGTCGCTGCAGACCACAGTGATGACCCCGATAGGGCAATGGGTGGAGATACAGATACGCACCACACGCATGGACATTATCGCCGAGAAAGGCATGGCGGCACACTTCCTCTACAAGGAAGCACACCCAGAAGAAAAGATAGAACTGAGCCCCGTGGAGGTATGGCTTCAACAGATACGCAGCACACTGGAAAATACCGAAAAAAGTGCCCTAGACCTTGTGGAAGAGTTCAAAGAGAACCTATACACCAAGGAGATATACCTCTTCACGCCAAAAGGCGATATGATAAAGCTGCCGTCGCACTCCACCGTGCTAGACTTTGCCTTTGCTATCCACACCAACCTAGGTCTACATTGCATGGGTGCCAAGGTGAATGGAAAGGTGGAGCCAATAGGCTATAAACTAAGGGCAGGCGAACAGGTGCAAGTGCTTGCCAGCCGCAAGACCCACCCCGTTGAGGACTGGCTGAACATGGTCTACACCACCCGCGCCAAAGAGGCCTTGAAAGACTATCTGCGCGACCAACGGAAAGGCTATCGTGAAGAAGGTACACAACGCCTCCAAGCAATATTTAAGCGACTGAAAATACGCAATAACACAGCCAATATTGGACAACTGAAGCACTACCTAGGCATAGCCAGCGACATAGACCTCTATTTCCAACTGGCGATGGGCATCATCGGAGAACGTGAGGTGATGCAATGCTTTAACAGGGGCGACGTGCCTGGACACAACGTATATTTCATGGGCGAGTATAGCTCCCTATTTGATAAGAACAGCACTGCCATCAATTTCGGCAATACTTATACCGACGAGAAGAAAGGCCATCGCCAACGCTCATTCCTATTAGACAAGGAGTACGAACGTTACACCACCGAACCAGCCTCGTGCTGCAACCCGGTCCAAGGCGACCACGTGGTGGGCATCGTCACCGACGGCAAGATTATGGTGCACCGTACCACCTGCAAGGTGGCGATGGACGAGATGGCAAACCATGAGAACCGCATCGTCCGTGCCCGTTGGCGTCCTGGAGAGCACGTCGCCCTACTGTCGGGTATCGTTTTTACTGCTATCGACCGCAAGGGACTGCTACAAGAGATTACCGCCATCGTTTCCGAGCAGATGAATCTCAACATGCGTGCCATCACGCTCGAAGCCGTTGAGGGCATCGTGCGCGGCATCATCATGCTGTATGTACTTGACCTCAATAACTTGAACCAGCTGATTGCCAACCTAGGCAAACTGAAAGGCGTAGAGGAGGTACGCCGCCTATGACACAGAAAACTCTCGATGCCTTTCAGCGTCTCAACGACATCTTGGACACCTTGCGCAAAGAATGCCCATGGGATCGTACACAAACGCTTGGGAGCCTGCGCTACCTTACCATTGAGGAGGTCTACGAACTGAGCGAGGCGGTGCTGGCAATTGAAAATTCCGACAGCACAACAGACGAACCCGCCAATTCCCAACTTCCACTTCTTAACTCTCAATTAAAAAAGGAATTGGGCGACATATTTATGCACATGCTCTTCTATTCCAAGATAGCTGAAGACGAAAAACGTTTCACCACAGCGGACGTGTTTAATGCCATTAGTGACAAACTGGTAGACCGCCACCCATTTATCTACCATAAAGAGCAGTACAACGGCGAAAGCTGGGAACAAATCAAAATGCACGAAGGACGGAAATCGGTACTCGAAGGTGTACCGGCAGGGCTACCTCCACTTGTGAAGGCGGTACGCCTACAAGAAAAGGCGGCAGGCATTGGATACAAAGACATTGCCTCCCCTACCCCTATTCATGAAGACATGGATGAACAACAATTCGGTGACCTGCTATTCCAATTAGTCCACTGGGCACACGACCGAGGCATCAACGCTGACGACGCTCTCAGTAAAGCCAATCTACGTTTCCAACAGAAAGTACGTGAGTTCGAGGAGAAATAACCTCCCTTATTTCCACCTCTTACATCCATACCCAAGCGACGAACAGTTATACTGTTAGGAGTCGTTGCTACCGGGCTTAATTTTGTCTTTGATGTGGAGCCATTTCTTCCACATAGATAGGTCGAAGAGGCTGGAGTCGGTGGTCGCCTGCCAAGTGAGCAACGCCCCGATTGGGATAAAAACAAATGTGGCAATCCACATACCTATGGGGCCTGTCGCACTCTCGCGCACCGACTTCTCATATATCATTCCAATAACGTAATAGAGCACAAAGAACACCACTGATGCCACCAAGGGCATGCCCAAACCTCCCTTACGCACAATGGAACCAAACGGTGCACCAATGAAAAACAGTAACAGACATGCCACTGAGAGCGTAAATTTGCGCATCAGCTCGATATAATGTCGATTAATATACTCCTTATCGCTTTGGAGACACTGACGATACACTTGAACATCCGACAAGGCATTGAACACACCGGCTCGCGTCTGGGTCAACACCTTATCACGATATGCCTTGTTGGTATCCGCCAACAGTTGTGTCACGTCGACATAGACAGTGCTGTCATCATTGAGCGTTTTTGTAAGATTATACACCCGCATCTTGTCCACTATCGTAGTGCAAAATTCCTCATAACGTTGGTCCAACGACTCTTCGAGCGACTCCACAGTCGAATCCAACTGCGCCACATTCAGCATCTGGTAGTGGTTCGAGAAGAGCTGCGCGTCCGACTTCTCAAAACCAAACGACGAGATGTCGAAAGTCATCACCTGCTCGTCAAAACCGATGCTCGTCAAGGGCCGCTTCTCATAATTCTCATTGTCGGAGGGTTCACTATACGAATAACCGTTGTAAAGAGTGAAGAGCAGATAATGGTCATCGGGCGTAGACTGCATATATCCGTGGTCGGCAACAACGATATTCGTCCGGTTCAGACCCTCGGTGTGGTCGTAGATGATGATGTCCCGCATAGTACGCCCGTCGGGGTCTTTCTTGTTCACGCGGATTACGTAGCCGTCTATCTCGTCATAATACTCGCTAGGGCGGATGCTGACGGCAGGTTTCTTGCGCTGTATATCGTACAGCGTGGTACGATACTGGTACATCGCCACCGGCAGCACATT
>CAMZFW010000121.1 GCA_947306225.1 uncultured Bacteroidales bacterium | reverse complement strand
TTCTTTATAGCCACGCTTATCTATCCGTTGATATTCGGAGCGATATATAAGAACGAGATGGTGCGCAATGTGCCGGTGGCGGTGGTCGATGAGTCGCGCAGCGAGGCCAGCCAACGCTTTATACACAAGTTGGATGCCACCCCTGAGATGAATGTGATGTATCATTGTTCTACTATGGCGGAGGCACGCCGCTTGATGCAGCAGCGGTGCATCAATGGCATAGTGCTTTTCCCGCGCGACTACAGCTACCGTCTGGCGCGCAAGGAGACCGCCCGTGTGTGCCTATTCTGCGATATGAGCAGCTTCTTGTATTACCGCAGTGTGCTGTCGGGTGCCAGTGCGGTGCTGGTGGACGAGATGGAACAGGTGCAGTTGGAGCGTTATGCGTTGGCAGGCGTCACGGGTGAAGGCGCCGACGATTTGGTGCAGCCAATCCCATACGACGATGTCAAGCTCTATTCGCCGGCGGGTGGGTTTACCAGCTTCTTGGTGCCGGCATTGTTGGTATTGGTGATTCATCAAACACTGTTTCTAGGTATCGGCATCTTGTTTGGCACCACACGTGAGGATCGACAAACCATGCGCGTCATCCCGCCACATCTGCGTGGTGAGGGACGCCCCCGCGTGGTGATGGGCCGTGCGTTGGCATATATGTGCCTGTATCTGCCCGTGGTGGCCGTCGATTTGGTGCTGATGCCACGCCTGTTCGGGCTGCCGCATATTGGGAGTCTGGACACACTCTGCCTCTTCTTGTTACCGTTTATGTTGGCGACAACTTTCTTCTGCATGACGGCATGCAGCTATGTCCGCGAACGCGACACGGGGATAGTCACCTGCATCTTCTTCAGTGTGGTATTGCTATTCTTGTCGGGAGCCGTATGGCCAGCCTGCAATATGCCTCCTTTCTGGCGCTGTTTCTCCTACCTGTTCCCCTCCACCCACGGCATACAGGGCTATATCCGCATCAACACGATGGGTGCCACGCTGCAGCAGGTCAAGTTCGAGTATCTGATGCTATGGCTTCAGACGGCTCTCTATTTCGCCACTAGCTGCCTCTGCCTACGGGCAGCAAAGAAATTCAGGATAGGATGAGTGCAATAATATAGCTGCTGCAACGTTATGAATAGCATGTCACTCACACCCAACCCCCTCCTCTCTGCGCTGTCGCCCTTGCGCATGGCGCATCCGTTCAAACCCCGCAATGCGGCGTTGCTGGCGTTAGTCACCAGTGTCATACTCACGGGCATTGTCCATATCGACGACCTCCGTTTCAGCCAGTACACCCCCTTCTCAGCCTCGCACACCCTCTTCACCTTCATCCATCTGCTGCTACTCACGCTGCTACTCTATGACTACTGTTTCCGACTCTTCCGACGGCTGACGCACGGAGGCGCAGCCAATGCCACCGCACGGACCACAGTGTGGGCAATTGTGGGGACGCTTATCATCGCCTTCGTGTTCAGCATCGCCTCCATGTGGGTGGGCACGCATGTGTTTCCCTCTTTAGGCATCGATGCGCGTATCGACATCAGCCTTATCAAGGATGGCTTTGTGGCATTGAACGTCATTTTGATAACAATACTGCTATCCAACCTCACCCGCCACCAACAGCAGGTGCTAGAAGAAGAACGGACCCACACGGAGAGCATCCAAACCCGTTACGATGCGCTAGAGAAACAGATAGACCCGCATTTCCTATTCAACTCGCTCAATACGCTCGACGGGTTGATTGGTTACGACGACAGCCGTGCCCACGACTATCTGCACCAGTTGGCACAATCCTACCGCTACATCATGCAGCAGCAGCGGCGGGTCACCTTGGCAGACGAGATGCGCTTCACCGACAATTTTATCGCCATGATGCAGATACGCTACGGCAATAACCTGCGTGTCGTTAAGCACATCGAGGCGCAATACCTTTCCGCCCAAGTGGTGCCTATCAGCGTGCAGCTGTTAGTAGAAAATGCCCTGCAGCACAACGTAGTCAGCGACCGTCATCCGCTCACCGTCAACGTCAAGACCGTATGTCGCAGTGGCGAGGATGGCAGCCGTCAGCTAGGCATCATAGTGTCCAATCCTTTGCAGCCGAGGAGCGATACCGACGATAGCGCGCATGGCAGCATCGGACTCAGCAACCTAAGCCAGCGGTGCCAATTAGTGCTGCACCGCGACATCGCCATCAGACAGACCGCCACTGCCTTCGAAGTAGAGATACCACTTTTTTAAACTAAAAAGTAAAAACTAAAAACTAAAAATTTAATTTCGTTAATTCGTAAACGTGTTAATTCGTTAATCATTGATGCGCCAAGGACTAACACATTCACACGTTCACACGTTATCACATCCAAGAATTCACACATTCACACGCCAAATTCTCCAATTCTCTAATTCTTGATAAATAGAAATCCACTTAAAGATTAATATTCGGCCATGACTACAGCATTAATTATAGAAGATGAAAATATGGCGGCACAGCACTTAGTGCGGCAACTGCGTGCGGCGGCTCCCGATATGCAGGTGGCAGGCATTTTGCAGACAGTGGAGGAGTCGACGGAGTGGTTCCGCTCTGTCGAGAGTTGCTCCCCACCGTCCGATGGCGTTCAACCCGATGTGGTGTTTATGGACATCCATCTCGCCGATGGGCTGGCATTCCGAATTTTCGACCAAGTGAAGGTACCCTATCCTATCATCTTCACTACCGCCTACGACCAGTATGCCCTTCAGGCCTTTCAGGTGAACAGCATCGACTATCTGCTCAAGCCAATCAATATCGACGATTTGCACCGTGCCCTCGACAAACTAAGGCAACGCACCGCTTCTCCTTCCTCCGACGACGATTTGCGCCGGGCATTGGAGATGCTCAGCCAGCACTATCGCCAATACAAAAAATTCTTCCTTATACCTGTGCGCGACAAGTTAGTCCCGCTGGCAGTGGAGCAGATTGCCTGCATCTATCTGGATAATAAAAACTCTGTAGCACTCACCGTCGACGGACACACGCACCCTCTCGACAAACCCTTAGAACAGATAGCTGCCCAGCTCGACCCCCGTCGTTTCTTCAAGGCAAACCGCCAATACATAGTGGCGCACCATGCCATCAAGGACATATCGGTGTGGCTGCTGGGCAAATATACCATCCGTCTTTCGGTCGATACGCCCGAGCGTATCGTGCTGCCCAAGGCTAAGGTGGCAGAATTTAAGGATTGGTACTGTCAATAATGATGGTGACGGGACCGTCGTTAACCAGTGCCACCTGCATATCGGCGCCGAACACGCCCGTGGCGATAGGCTTGCCGAATGCCTGTTCCAGTCGGGCGATAAACCTCTCATACATCGGTATCGCCACCTCGGGCTTCGAGGCTCGGATATAACTAGGGCGGTTGCCCTTCTTGGTGCTAGCCATCAAGGTAAACTGGCTCACCAGCAGTATGCCGCTGTCCGCCACCTCGGTGATAGGCAGGTTCATCACACCGTCGGCATCGTCGAAAATGCGTAGGGCGACAATCTTACGGCACAAATAGTCAATATCCTTATCGCTGTCGGCATCCTCGATGCCCAGCAGTATCATCATACCCGGGCCGATAGCTCCTTTCACAACACCTCCGATGTTCACCGAGGCCTCCCTACAACGTTGAATGACAATTCTCATGGATAATAGGATGTTATTACATTATATCGTGATAACGACAGTCAATCATTTATTATCGTCAATTTGGCAAATGCCAGCATCAGCGCCTTCTGCCCGATGCCTTCAAAAAACACTATCGCTTTGCGGCTGTTGCCAGCACCTTCGCAGCTGAGCACCTTGCCAGTGCCGAATTTGTCGTGCCTTACGGTCATGCCGGGCTGAATGGCGTTGATGGTCTCTGCCGAATTTTGTGCGGTGGGGCCTTTGGCAGCCGATGCTTTTGCAACGGGCTTAAGGTTCTTAGGTTGGCTGACCCGTGGGGTAGGAACCTGCCCGGCCTCAGCCGAATATTTGATGCCCTTGATACCTTGGAAGGCACGAGGCAGTTCTCCCACCTTGGGAAATTGGCTCTGCTTGCGGGGCAGCTCTATGTATTTGGGGTCAATCTCTTCCACAAAACGGCTCAGCTCCTGACACGACGAGTTGCCATACTGGTAACGGGTGACGGCGTAGGTGAGTGTCACTTGTCGTTCGGCGCGGGTGATGGCGACATAGAACAGCCTCCGTTCCTCCTCCAGTTCTTGTCTTGACGAGATGGACATAATGGAGGGGAATAGGTTCTCCTCCATGCCTACTATGTAGACATAAGGAAACTCCAACCCCTTGGCGGAGTGGATGGTCATCATCGACACCTTGTCGGCATCCTTGTCGTCGCCTTTGTCCTCCGATGTGAGCAGCAGCACCTGTTGCAGGAATTGGTCAAGGGTTCTGATTTCTGCCTCGGAGTTCTCCGAGTTCTCGGAATCCTCGGAGAACTGGTCTTCCATATCGCAAAATTCCTGCACGCCGTTCAGCAACTCCTCGATGTTCTCGATTCGGTTTGGGTTGTCGGGGTCGTCGTCGTTGCGCAGCAAGGTGATAATGCCCGAGTTGTATACAATCTGTTTTGCCAGGTCGTAGGCGTTCGTGGTTGTCAGCAGGGTGGAGAACCGCTTTATCATCATCACAAAGTCGGTGATGCGCTGCACTGTGCCGCCGTTTAGTCCCAGCCCGAACGAGGCGATATTCTCCAGCACCGTCCACACCGCCACATCGTTGTCGGCTGCCGCCACCCGCACACGGTCCAGTGTCGTCTGTCCGATACCTCGGGCAGGGTAGTTGATGATACGCACCAGCGACTCCTCGTCGTAGTTGTTCACCACCAGCCGCAGGTATGCCAGCACGTCCTTGATTTCCTTACGTCCGTAGAACGATATGCCTTGGTATATGCGGTAGGGGATATCGGCACGCCGCAGCGCCTCCTCAATAGCACGCGACTGCACATTGGTGCGATAAAGTATGGCAAACGACTTATATTCCAGTCCTTCGTCTGCCCGTGCATGCTGTATCGATTCTGCCACCTGTCGTCCTTCGTCTCGCTCGTCGGCAGCACGTAGCAGCCGCAGGCGGTTGCCCACCGCGTTGTCGGTCCACACCTCTTTCTCTATCTGCTCCACATTCTTCTTGATGACCGAGTTGGCCGCGTCCACAATCATCTTAGTCGAACGGTAGTTCTGCTCCAGTTTGTAGAGGTGCAGGTTGGGGTAGTCGCGGCGGAAGTTGAAGATATTCTGTATATTCGCTCCGCGGAAGGCGTAGATGCTCTGCGCATCGTCGCCCACCACGCAGATGTTCTGGTAGCGTGCCGCCAGTTTCTTCACGATGAGGTATTGCGAGTAGTTGGTGTCCTGGTACTCGTCCACCATGATGTATTTGAAACGGTTCTGATACTTCAGCAGCACATCGGGGAAGTCCCTCAGCAGCACGTTCATGTTAAACAGCAGGTCGTCGAAGTCCATCGCCATGGCGTTGCGCAGGCGGTGGTTATACTGCTTGTATATCTCCCCAATCATCGGGCGGTGCGAGTCCTTGTCGGTCTGCTGTATCTCGGGGTTGTTCATGTAGTCCTCGGGGCTGAGCAGGTTGCTCTTCGCCATCGATATGCGGCTCAGCACCATGCCGGGACTGTAGGTCTTGGGGTCGAGGTTCTGGCTCTTCACTATCTGCTTGATGGCCGACTTGCTGTCGTCGTTGTCGTAGATGGTAAAGGTGTTGATATAGCCCAGGTTCTGCGCCTCCGACCGCAGTATGCGTGCAAACACCGAGTGGAACGTCCCCATCCATATATTGCGTGCCTCGCTGCCCACCAGTTTCATGATACGTTCCTTCATCTCTGCCGCCGCCTTGTTGGTAAAGGTCAGTGCCAGAATGCTGAAAGGGTCTACGCCTAGTTCTATCAAATGGGCTATGCGGTAAGTCAGCGTGCGGGTCTTGCCCGAGCCGGCACCGGCTATGATCATCACCGGCCCTTCGGTACACGCCGCCGCCTCGCGTTGCGGTTCGTTCAGTTGGTCTAGTAGTTCGCTCATAACACTTCTATTTTCACCGTACGCAGCTGCGCCACCGCGTCGTACAGTCTGTTGCTCTGAGACTGCCGCACACTCACATCCAGTCGGCAGTCAAGGTTAAAGTCTTGGTTGGTCGGCACCAGTCCGAAATCTTTTATGATACGCATTACGTCGTTCATCGCCGCATACTCAAAGTACAGCCTATAGAGCACGTCGATAGTCTTTTCCACAATCTCGGCATGGTCGATAGCGTCGCGGGCTGCGGTCTTGTAGGCGTTGGCAAGTCCCGACGCACCCAGCAGCACGCCGCCGAAATAGCGTACCACCACAATCAGTGTGTCTGTCAGGTCGGCGCTCAGCAACTGCCCGTAGATAGGCCTTCCGCCTGTGCCCGACGGCTCGCCGTCGTCGTTGGCGCGGTAGGCATCCTTCGTGGGACCAAGGATATAGGCGTAACAGTGGTGCCGCGCGTCGAAATACTCCTTCCGTAGCCGCTCCAAATGCCCCTTCACCTCCTCGGGAGTGCGCACAGGAAAGGCGAAGGCGAGAAACTTGCTCCCCTTCTCCTTGTACAGTCCCTCGGCAGGACCTGCAATGGTATAATATGTGTCGTCAAACATGGAAACGTTTAATTCTCAATTCTCAAATCTCAATTCCCTATTACTGATTCGCCGTGCAAAGATAAACAAAAAAATCGACATGCAGTAATATGACACCGATTAAATATAAACAACTGCAAAACATCCTATTCCTCAATCCATTGCATATAGGTGGTAATAGAGTATCCCCACCCCCTTGAATACCCTTATCAGTCCTCGTTCCCCGTTCCATTTTTTTGTCGTTATCCTATAGTTATACCTTATTTATACTTTATTTATACCTTATTTATACTATTCTAGAATAGTATAAATAAGGTATAAATAAAGTATAAATAAGGTATAACTATAGGATAACTGCAAAAGCCAAAGGGGAGAAAAACAAGGTTGTCAAAGAAAGAATCCAGCATTCAAAAAGAGAAGAACGAAAGGGCAAGAATTTGAAAAAGAGAAGTAAGAATGTTCACGACATAAAAACCATGAAGTGGCACAAGTATTTGATAAATAGGATAAAACAATATTAATTAAGCCAAAAGTGCTGATATATCGAAAAATATTTGTATTTTTGCAACCGCTTACGAGAGTAAAGTAAGCTGTTTGCAAGAAAAGCATGGCAAAACTGTCCTTTATCTGGAATTCGCCAAAATTCACACGGGAGGATTGGTCATTATTGCTTTCGCTTGTTGTGTATGCTATAGGCTCTTACGCCAAGGCATATCCTCAGGC
>CAMZFW010000120.1 GCA_947306225.1 uncultured Bacteroidales bacterium | reverse complement strand
AAATAACAGATGAGATAATCAACGTTACGCTGTTGTATATTTACGACAAGAAAGAAATGGAAAACGTCTCGGACGAGTTCATCCGCTATTTGTTGGAACAATAAAAATCGCTCTAGTACAACATATGACTGATTTTTGCCAAACAGTCTCAATGTCGCGTCCCTTCAGGACGCTGAGTAGTAGGGTTATCCCTGACCCCACACTGTGAAACCTATCGGTTTCTTGTATGGGGTTATTGAAATTCAGACTCTTCGAGGCTGTTGAAAAATCAGTCAGATATAGCATAAGAGCGAATCAATTAACAAGAACAACCTATGACACCTCTGAAGAAATATATCTGGCTTGTCGATACCGTGATGAAGGCGGGCAATGTGGGGTTGACGCTCCAGCAAATTGCCGATGCCTATTATTTCAATGACGATATTAATGGTGGTCGCCTTTATTCTGACCGCACGTTCCATCGTCACCGTGAGGAGATAAAGGATATTTTCGGAATAGAGATTGAATGTTACGTGTCGGGCGGCGTGTACCGTTATCGTATAGCCGACAGTGGCAAGAACGGCTATTTCCGTCAGTGGTTGCTCAACTCCATTGCCGTGAACCGGATTGTGACGGACAGCCAGGAGGTGGCACAATATATCGCCATAGAGGAGAGCCACACCGACCCACTGCCCGCCATACTCCAAGCCATGAAGGAGTTGCGGATGATGAGGTTCGACTATGGCGCCTACTGGCGTGACAATATGACTCACTACACTGACTTCCGACCCCATGCGTTGAAGATGTTTGAACGTCGCTGGTATGTGGTCGGCAAGTACACAGAGGATATGCCGCATCATATCTTTGCGCTGGATAGGATTAGTAACGTCGAAATCCTAGAGAAAACATATACCAGAGACCCCGATTTTGATGTGGAGGAGATGTTTAAAGACAGCTATGGCATCATTCTTGGGGATGACGTGAACGTCGAAAGTGTTTGGATAAAAGTGGATGCTTTTCAGGCCAACTATCTGCGGTCGCTCCCGCTGCACCACTCTCAACTAGAGCTGAGGCAGAATGAGGATTATTCGGTTTTCTCCGTTCGTGTGCGTCCGACATTTGATTTCCGTCAACGGTTACTGTCCTTGGGCAGCACCGTAGAGTTGCTAAAGCCTGAATCGCTACGGGAAGAAATGAAAGAAGAGATAAAGGCCATGTTGGACAAGTATAGGAATGATAACGAGTGAATGTTTGAATGCTTGATTGTGTAAATGCTTGAGTGCTGACGCGGTAAAAATACTCACACAATCAAGCAATCACACAATCAAGCAGTCTTTGAGAATGCTTGAATGCTTGAGTGTGTAAATACTTGAGTGCTGACGCGGTCGAAATACTCAAACAATCAAGCAATCAAACAATCAAGCAGTCTTTGAGTTGTTCTTGAATTATTTTGCCTAATTTTCGCTCAATCATATTCATTTCTTTGACGATGCAAAGATATGAAAAATTTGGAACGTAATCCCAAAAAAAATATATAATTTTTGGATTATAATCCAGAAAATTGACCTTTTTTATTAAAAACGGAGGGCTGTCGAGGTCTATTCTTCGGAACTTTGGAATATAAAGTGGTACTACGTTACACGAGAGCAAGCTCTCTTCGCATTACATTTGTCTTTTCGCGATGTGCAACTCTATTTTGACAAGGATGAGTATTCTCGACAAATCAAATGCTTGAAGACATTGCGTCGTTTGGTGCAAAATGTGCAAGAGGTAATAGAAGGGGAATGAAGCTTTTGCTATGCAATAAAATGACACAAGTGACGTTATGGAAATATGGAGAACGTTAATGACAAGATAATTATCTACCAGACTGCAGATGGGCAAACTGCTATTGATGTGCGGTTGGAAAACGAGACAGTTTGGCTGAATACCAGTCAAATGGCATTGCTTTTTGACAGAGAAGAATCTAATATCCGCCGCCATGTAACCAATGTGTTTAAAGAAGGTGAGTTGGAACGAGAGAATAACGTGCATTTTTTACACGTTAATGGTGTAAAGAAACCTGTACCATACTACACACTCGATGTTATTATCTCTGTGGGCTACCGTGTAAAGAGCCAGCGAGGCACACAGTTCCGCATCTGGGCTAACCGTGTGCTGAAAGAATATCTTGTCAAGGGCTATGCCGTCAACGAGCGGATACACAAAGAGCAGATAGGCGAATTGCGGCAGCTGGTGGGGATGCTAGGCCGCACGATACAGAACCAGCCGTTGCTCTCGACTGATGAGACCAACGCGCTCTTCGACGTGGTGAACGACTACACCTACGCCCTCGACACGCTCGACAGCTACGACTACCAACGGCTCACCGTAAGCGACACCACCAGCGAGGCCGCTTTCCATGCAACCTACGACAACGCCATGCAGGCCATCCTCTCGCTGAAAGAACGGTTTGGCGAGAGTACCCTGTTTGGCAACGAGAAGGATGACTCATTCAAGAGCTCAATCGGGCAGATTTACCAGACGTTCGACGGGGTGGAGCTCTACCCCAGCACTGAGGAGAAGGCCGCCATGCTGCTATATCTTGTCACCAAGAACCACTCCTTCAGTGATGGTAATAAACGCATTGCCGCCACCCTGTTCCTGTGGTTTCTAAATAACAACCATATCCTCTACCGCGAGGACGGGAGCAAACGCATTGCTGACAACACACTTGTGGCTCTCACGCTGATGATTGCCGAGAGCCGTCCAGAAGAGAAAGATGTGATGGTGAAGGTTGTGGTAAACCTAATTAACAAGAACAACCTATAACACAATCAAAATGGAATTTTTTGGAACGTAATCCAAAAAATATATATAATTTTTGGATTATAATCCAGAAAATCGACCTTTTTTGTTAAACCCAAATCGGTCATTAGACCGACTTTTATATCCTTTCTCGCTTTTTAAGATCTGTTTATGCCATATCAGCATTTCTTTCGGCATCTTGACCACATCCCTGTCTCGCCGTAGCCCGCTACGTCTTCGCCAGCGATGCAGCCAATCTGCTCGAAACAAATACTAATCTGCCATAAACTCTAATGACCGATTTGGGTTAAAAAAAGAGGGGTTGTGAAGGCTATTCCTCGGAGCTTTGGGAGATGAAGCGACGGTAGGCGGAGAAGGTGTTGGCGCGGGAGAGGAAGCCTTGGTATTTGCCGTCGTCGTCGACGACGATGAGGTTGTAACGGTTGCTGAGTTGGAATTTCTTCACCACGTCGGCGGGGGAGTCGCTGAGGTGTACGATGTCTTTGTCGTCGAAAGTCATCATGAGCTCCTTGACGGTGAGGGTGTCGTACTTATCGGACTCGAAGATAAGGTGTCGCAGGTCGTCCATGACGATGAGGCCGAGGAAACGGCCGTCGGTGTCTAGCACGGGGAAGAGGTTGCGTTTGGAACGTTTGATGGCCTCCACGATGTCGCGCAGGGTGCCGTCTTCGGGCAGGGTGGCGAAGTTGGTCTCAATGAGTTTCTTAAGGTCGAGGAGCTGCCAGGCTGAAGCATCCTTGTTGTGCGTCATGAGGTCGCCCTGCAGAGCCAGCTTGCGGGCATAGATGGAGTGGTTCTCGAAGGGCTGGACGCAGATATAGGTTACGGTGGCAGTGATAAGTAGCGGTATCATCAAGGCATAGCCGCCTGTGATTTCGGCAATAAGGAAGACCCCCATAAAGGGCGCGTGCATCACACCTGTCATCACGCCCGCCATGCCCACAAGGGCGAAATTGGCGGTGGACTGTGGCGGCAAGCCCAGCTGGTTGCCGAGAGCGGCGATGAAGTAGCCGCTAAGTCCTCCCAGCACTAGTGAAGGACCGAAAGTACCGCCCACGCCGCCACAGCCTATGGTGGTGGCGGTGGCAATGGGTTTGAGAAGTATGAGCACAAAGAGTATGGCGAGTGCCACCCATGAGTTGTCGCGAAATGTGTTGAAGATACTGTTGACGAACAGGGCATCGTCGTTGCTGCCGTTGAGTAGTTCGGTGAGTGCCCAGTAACCTTCGCCGTAGAGGGGAGGGAAGAGGAAGATCATCAGTCCCAGCACGAGTCCGCCGATAATCCATCGGTCAATCCAGTTCTTACGCTTGGCGAACCATGACTCCACCTTGTCGGTGCAGCGAAGGAAATAGACCGAACTGAACGCGCAGAACACGCCCAGCACCATAAGGAACGGAATTTGCCGCAGGGAGAAGTCTTCGGTGACATGGAAGGCAAACTGTACGTCCTGACCCATGAGGAAGTAGGCGACAGTGGAGGCGGAAAGGGCAGAGATGAGCAGGGGGACGGCAGTGGTCATGGTCATGTCGAACATAAGAACCTCCAACGTGAAGAGCACACCCGCCAGTGGTGCCTTGAAGATGCCGGCAATGGCACCTGCGGCACCGCACCCGAGGAGTAGCTTGACACCGCGAGGGCTGACATGGAAGAATCGACCCACATTAGAGCCTATGGCACTGCCCGTGGAGGCAATAGGGGCTTCTAGTCCCACGCTGCCGCCAAAAGCAACGGTGAGCGTAGAGGCCACCAGAGAAGTATACATATTGCGCGGGGGCAACTGCCCTTTGTGGCGCGAGATGGCCAGGAGTACGCTGGGTATGCCGTGCCCGATGTCGCCCTTGATGATGAATCGGACGAAGAGTATGGTGAGCAGGATGCCCACGAATGGAGCGACAAAGGTGAGTATGTTGCCTCCGCCGACGGTGTGGGTGTTGCCAAAAGCCATCACCATTTGGCCAGAAAGATGCACGACAGTCTTGAGCAACACCGCTGCCAAACCACTAAATACACCTACCACGACACTCAGCAACAACATGTACGAATGCTCGGAGATGTGTCGCAAGCGCCAAATATGTAGCTTCTTATAGAGGTTAGCGAAAGTCATGTCGCGAAAAATAAACGGGCAAAGATACGATTTTTTTTTAAATCACGTTACTTTTAAAAGTAAAAAGTTTATGGAGCAGACTCGCAACAAGAACATATCCCACCACTATCGTGGCACCCCTCTAAAGAGGGGACGGATGATGCGTAAAACAATTCTCAATTCTCAATTCTCAATTCTCAATTTCGTTGTTTGTGTGTTGCTGCTGTCGTCATGTGTTTCGATGCGTGAGTATGAGGCTTTGCAGTCGCACTATACGCAGGCTTCGAAGAGTCTGACTCTTGCCAAGCAGGAATTGCAGGAACTGCGTGAGGAGAATGCCGAGCTGGTGCGGCAGGGACAGGCGATGACGATGTCGCTTGCCGATATGACGGCGGCACGGCAGGAATGTGAAGCGACGGTGACCTCAATCAATCGGGCATACGCAGCGTTGCAGTTGCGCTATGATACCACGATGGAGAATTTCTTGCAACAGCTAACGGGCAAGAACCGCGACCTCTCGAAAGTGAACAATATGTTGGAACAACGCACGCGTGAGCTGAACGAGAAAGAACAGGCAGTGAAGGCAAAAGAGCAGGCGATGCTGGCACAGCAACATGAGCTGGAAGAACAGCTGGCATCGATGGCACAGAGCGAGTTGGCGATGAACGAAGAGCTGGAAGCCAAGCAACGCGAGTTGGAGAATCTGCGTGCCTCGGTGCAAAAGGCTTTGGTAGGCTTTGCCGACAAGGGGTTGGACGTGAAGGTAAAGGACGGCAAGGTGTATGTATCTATGGCTGACAAACTATTGTTTGCCTCAGGCAGCTGGGAGGTGTCGGCACAAGGCATGCAGGCGTTGAAAAGCCTTGCCAAGGTGCTGGAGGACAATCCCGACCTAAACGTAGTGGTGGAAGGCCACACCGACAACGATGCCTATCATGGCAGCACCACCGTGAAGGACAATTGGGACCTCAGCGTGATGCGTGCCACCGCCATCGTGAAACTGCTTCTCAAGCAAGGTCCTAAGATCGACCCCGCCCGCGTAGAGGCCGCCGGCCATGCCGAATATGCGCCCAAGGTGAAGAACAACAGCGCCGCCAACAAAGCTGTCAACCGTCGTACCGAAATCATTCTAGCCCCAAGACTGAAGGAGATAATCAATTTGATAGGGGAGTAGGGGGGAGTTGAAAATTGAAAGTTGAGAATTGAGAATTGGCTGTCGCATAGGATTATTCTCAATTCTCGACACTCTTTTTTTACTTTTTTTTAGTTTAGCTGTAGTATTTTTGCCTTTCGCGCGTTTATATAGCAGATGACGCAAAAAGAATACAACAACGGTGTGAGGCTTTGGGCCGACGATGTGTACCGCTTTGCGGTGCGCTGTGGGGGTGGTGAGGAGCTGTCGAAGGACGCTGTGCAGGAAGCCTATGCATCGTTGTGGGAGCGCAGAGAGCAGGTGGAGGTGGAGAAGGGCAAGGCATTTCTGTTTACCGTGGTGCACAACTGCCTGATGAGTTATCACCGACACGAACAGGTGCATCAACAGACCCTCCCGCTGCTGGAACCCGACCGAGTGGTGCTGCCCGACGAGCGTTTCGACCTCCAAGATGCACTGCACAAAGCTCTAGAGCGTCTGCCGCAGGTGCAACGCGAGGCCGTGCAGTTGAAAGATGTGGAGGGCTACAGCTGCAAAGAGATTGCCGAAATGCTCTCGCTCACCGAAAAGCAAGTGTCTGTGTATCTTTTCCGCGCCCGTGTATCATTAAAGAAAACATTAATTGCTTTAGGCTATGATAATAACAACAGATAATTACGAGGAGTATTTTTACCGCTACTGCGAGGGTGAGCTGACCGCCGAGGAGCGTGTCGCAGTGGAGGCGTTTGCCGCCCAGCACCCCGACTTGGCGGAGGAGCTGTCGCTCTACTACCCAGCCCTCAAGCTGGAGGAAGCCCCCCTGCCTTACCCCGACAAGGAGAGCCTCATGCACCACGAGGGCAAAGTGCTGCCCCTGTGGCGATGGGCAGCAGCGGCATGTGTGGCAGCTGTGATGATAGGCGGCGTGTGGATGATGTGGCCTAACGGTGAACCGACCGAACAGACAGGTATGGTCGCCCAAATGCGCCAACCTACAAATGAGGTAGAACCCGTTCTGCCCGCTTCTCAACCGAAAAAAGAGTTGCCTATCATTACGAAAACACCCACTGCGCAAGTAACCCCATCGGCTGAGCCTGCCGCTCCTATACAAGAAGAGCCAGCCGAGCCAATGCTGCAATACGAGCCAAACACAATAAAAGAGCCAAACTTGCTAGCCGATGTCGAACCCGAGCATCTTCTCAATCACGAGGACACCACTGTGATAGAATATATCGACATCACCATTTTCCCCACCTACCAGCCAGATGTAGAAGTGGTAGCGGTGGCCTACCAGCCTACGGTAGGCGACCGTTTCCGCGCCTTCCGCAGCCGTATTAGCAACACCGTCCGCGACTACGCCTACCAGTCCTACTCCGACACTCGTGCAGAATTACTCACCCGAATCAATTAATATAATAATATACACACTATGAAAACAAGAATCATCCCCCTGCTTGCCCTGCTTATGATGGCG
>CAMZFW010000119.1 GCA_947306225.1 uncultured Bacteroidales bacterium | reverse complement strand
CGACGCGAGCATCGTCCACCTCGAAGACATGGAGCACATACGCCTGCGCCCCGGCATGTATATAGGCAAGCTGGGCGACGGCTCGTCGCACGACGACGGCATCTATGTGCTTATCAAGGAGGTGATAGACAACGCCATCGACGAGTTTGCCTCAGGCTTTGGCAAACGGATAGATATGACCATCAACTTTGCCGAGCGCAAGGTGAGCATCCGCGACTACGGCCGCGGCATACCGCTTGTGGCTATGATTGACGCCGTGAGCAAGCTCAACACGGGTGCCAAGTACGACAGCAAGGTGTTTCAAAAGAGCGTGGGCCTGAACGGTGTGGGTACCAAGGCGGTGAACGCGCTGTCGAGCTATTTCAAGGTGCAGTCGTTTCGCGAAGGCAAGACACACTGGGCAGAGTTTAGCGAGGGCAAGGTGACATTCGACAGCGGCATAGAGGAATACACCCCCGACGACCCCTTCTTGGCAACGGGCACCTTGGTGGAGTTTGTCCCCGATGCAAAATTGTTCGGCAACTACCACTTCATCAACGAGTATGTAGAACGCAGGGTGTGGAACTACTGCTATCTGAACCGTGGACTTACGTTCTACTACAACGACAAGCGATACTATTCCAAGAACGGCCTGCTGGACCTGCTGGAGAACAACATGGAGGGCGAGCCGCTATATCCTATTATCCATATCAAGGACGAGGACTTTGAGGCAGCGTTCACCCATGTCAACGGGCAGAACAGCGACTACTACTATAGTTTTGTCAACGGCCAGCACACCACCGAGGGCGGCACGCACCAAAGTGCTTTCCGCGAGGGCTATGCCCGCGTGGTGAAGGATTTCTACAACAAGAAAGAGTTTGCGCCCGAGGACATCCGGCAGGGGTTGGTGTGTGCCTTGTGCATCAGGATACAGGAGCCTGTGTTTGAGGCACAGACCAAGACCAAGCTGGGCTCCACCCACATGGCACCCAACAATAAGGACGGGAGCAACGACAGCCCCTACTTGAAGACCTACGTGTTGGACATTCTGAAACGTCACCTCGACAACTACCTGCACATGCACAGCGACACTGCCGAGGTGCTACTGGACAAGATTCAGCGCAACGAGAAAGAACGCAAGGCCATCTCGGGCATCAAGAAACTGGCGAAGGAGAGCAGCAAGAAGGCGAGTCTGAACAACAGCAAGCTGCGCGACTGCCATGTGCACTACAACAGCAACCACGAGCGGAGGCTGGAGAGCACCATCTTCATCACCGAGGGACTGTCGGCATCGGGCTCTATCACCAAAAGCCGCGACGTGGAGACACAGGCAGTGTTCAGCCTGCGAGGCAAGCCGCTAAACACCGTGTCGGCGGATAAGGCAAAAATATACACCAACGAAGAACTGAACCTTCTGCACAATGCCCTCGATATCGACGACGGCATTGAGAACCTGCGCTACAACAATGTGGTCATCGCCACCGATGCCGATGTGGACGGGATGCACATACGGCTGCTACTGCTGACATTCTTCTTGAAATTCTATCCAGAACTGGTGCGGCTGGGGCATGTGTACATCTTGCAGACACCGCTGTTCCGTGTGCGCAACAAGCAGAAGACCACCTATTGCTATAGTGACGAGGAACGCATCGAGGCCATCAACAACACCAGCAATGCCGAGATTACGCGATTCAAAGGTCTCGGCGAGATATCGCCTGACGAGTTCAAAGGATTCATCAACCAAGACATGCGCCTCGACCCAGTACTATTGCATAAGGACTTCGACACTCGCGGGGTGCTAGATTTCTACATGGGGGTAAACACCACCGAACGCCGTGACTTCATTATGAAGAACCTCCGCGTGGAGGACGACGAGAGTATCATGGTCTGACGGGCCGGAGGGTCGCCCAGTCCGTGTCGTCTACCTCCACATCGAAGGTGTGGTTGGGCGAGGCAAAAATGTATTTCCACGTGAGTCCGTCGCCTTTTTGGAAGTGATAGATGTAGCCGCTGTAGGAGCAGATGGCCTCGACGAGGGGCAGCTGCTTTTTGGCACGGGTACGGCTGCTAATAATATCGCCACTGACCGTGTATGCGTACCTCCCCCCTTTGACCCTGAAGGTCATAATGGGGCCGTCCTCCAGTTTGAGCATAGTGAGTTCGTCCCAACGGACAAATAGTCTGTCGCACGTCAGGGGGCCGCGAAAGTCCTCTGTATTGGCACGGAAGAGATACATGCCCTCCGGCGTGAGGGCCATCACAGAGCACCTGCCCCAAAACCAATAGCCGACCAGACAGGTCGCCTGCACAGTCAGAAGAACAATGACTGCCACCACGGAAGTGCAAACGGGGACGAATAGGGCGGCATCCCATAGAATGAACAGGAAGACGCACATCGCCAGCAGACCAATGTGCAGAAACTGGTTGCGGAAGACCTTGGTATCGGGATTGCGGAGCAACTGCTTCACCGCGGCTTTGTCCAACTGCTTGGGCATGGCTGAAATGATTATTTCACCCGTATCAGCCGCATGTAGTCGAGCATGGCACGGTTGATGCCTTGGGCGTTCATGTTCTCGTTGTCTGGCTCGTAGGAGAGGATCAGGGTGTTGCTCCCCTTTTTCAACGAAACGCGCACCGCGTTACTATAGCCCCACAGCGTCCAAAGGTCTTTGCCTCGTTGGGGGAAGACTACCGTACCTGCCTTGCTGCCATTGACGCTGAGCGTCCGCACCGCGCACATGTCGGCATCGGTCAAATTGTTACTGCCATTTGCATATTGGAAGTCAAGCAAATACTCTCCATCCGAGGGGACTTCGACCTTCATCTCGATACGGGTGTTCACCTTGGTGGCTATCTCCACCGCACCATTACCCGTGTAGCCCTTGCAAGGGGCAAACTGGGTGGCGGCAGCAAAACGGGTCATATCATAGCGCAGCTCATTATCGTAGTTGTAGTATGCCACCGGCTCGCTGGCGAAGCTTTCGTTCCCCTCCTCGTCCACGGCGATGACTTGGTATTCGGTATAGGTCTTGGCAACGGGGATGTCGTAACGATTGCCATTGACCAGACGTTCGGGCTGGGTGGCGACGACCTTGCCGTCGCGCACTATCTTATATTCCTTGGCATTGGGCACCTGATGCCATGCCAGACGGGTGCTGCCGTCAAGATACGCCTGTGGCGTTTCGGGCGAGGTGGTGACGGGCTGGCGGTTGATGAGGTCGTAGTTGGAGAAGTCGTTGTTCAACACCAGCTTGACCGTGTGCCTTCCCGACAGCGAGGCGGGTACGGTGGCAACGGACTGCCGCTTGCCGTCGATATAGCAGGCGGAAACCTTGTCGCCATAGCCTTGCACGGTGATGTCGAGCACCGCCTTGCGATATTTGAAGTTCTTGAGAACCTTACGCTCCGACCACACCGACGGCACACAGGGTCGGAAGGTGATGCCCTCCTCCTCCAAGGTGATGCCCATCAGTACATGGTGGACCACGCTAATGGCTCCGGCAATACTCCAAAGCATATTGGGCGAGTTCATGGCAGTGTGGTAGTCGCCCGTCTCGGCAACGAAATTCTCCTGATTGGTAGCAAAAAGGGCTGCCGGACGATAAATGGAGGCAATGCTATGGGTCACCGCCTGCGCGTTGCCCGTCTGTGCCGATGCCCACATCCAATAGGCCTGCACAAAGGGCCATACTGCGTTGTTGTGGTAGGGATAGATATTGGGTATCTGCGGTTGGATGCAGGGGGTGCCAAAGGGGGTCTGACCCAGAGTGGCGACGATACGTTTGGCGCGGGCAGGCTCGGCAATGCCGAATAGGATGCAGAGGGCTTCGCCAAGGGTTTCGCTGCGGGGTGACAGGACGAGGTGGCCACGACCGTAGAGATATTGGCCGTAATAGCCCTTTTCCTCAATCCAAAGATATTGGTTGATACCGTCCTTGATGCGGTCGGCCATGCGCGTGAAATGAGCCGAACCGTCATAGTCGCCACACAGCTGCGCCATGCGGGCTGTAATCTGGTTGGCACGGAAGAAGAGGGCATTGGTACCCAAGCACTCCGACATGGCGATGTCGGCAGGCTGCATCCAACGTGGATAGGTCTCCTCACGCCAGTCGAGGAACGACGACTCTCCACGGACCAAGCCTGTCGTGGGGTCGTACACCACCGCCTCGTCCTGCAGAAGGGTTTTGCTCACTATCTGATAGCACTGTTTGAGCCAGTTCATGTCGCCCGTGGCGAGATAGAGCTGCCAACCCGCCAGCGCCCACGACACGCGGTCGGTCGACACCGGCCACGAACCGCCCGTGCCAGTGTCCTGCACGATGCGGCCATTGCGCACCTTCTTCAACAGACTGGTACGCGTCACCTCAGGATTCATATATGCCAATGCCAGTAGAGTACTGTAGCTCACATCGCGAGTCCACACACCGCCCCAATACTTGCCCGTGCGCCAGGTGCTGTCCGACTCTACGAGGTTGTCCATTTCCTCGAGAGCCAAGTTATAGAGCGTCACACTGATAGGAATATCACAGACGAATGAGGGGTATCTGCTCAGATTCTTCTTCTGCAGCCAGCTGCGTTTCTCGAAGGTGCTAGTGATGGCGTTGTCCGCCACAATGCTGGCGTGCTCTTCGGCCTGCACCACCTTACGCGGATATATCGTGTACGCCTCCGACTGATACACCGGAACATCCTGCGCCACGACAGCTGCCGCCGTCAGCATGAAACATATAACGATAGCTATTTTCTTTATCATGTTCAACATGTTGCAATCAAAAGTCTTCAACAATAAGTTTTGCAAAGATACGCAAAAATTAGGGAATCGCAGCATCAAAAACTAAAAATTAACAATTCGAAACCTCGAAGAATGAAAAAAAATGTGTAATTTTGCAACTTGAAAACACAATTCACCATCCACTATTCATCATCCAAAAAACGCCATGGACACCAAAGATTTAGAAGACCGTATCTGCACTGCTCTGTGCGATGTTCTCGATGACCCCGAAGTCTATATGGACTGCGTGCTAGGCATCAACAAAAAGACTCTTGAAGTCGCAATCGACAACCCTAAAAAGCTCGGCAAGGACTACGACACCTACGCCATCGACAACTTCATGACCAACAACGAAGATGGCGACATCGACCTCGACTTGTCGGAAATCAGCTACGTGGCAAGTCGGTTTGACCACTAATAGATGACCGTCGAACCTCATCCCCTTCAGCCCTTTCTGCCGCCACAGGCGCGTCTACTGATGCTGGGTAGCTTCCCGCCACCAAGGGCGCGGTGGTGTATGGACTTCTTCTACCCCAACCGCACCAACCAGATGTGGGAGATATTCGGGCTGGTCTTCTTTGGCGACAGTCAGCACTTTGTCGATGGGAAGACCTTTCGCAAGGAAGACATCATACGACTGCTCGAGGAGCAGGGTATCGCCATCTTCGACACCGCCTGCTGCGTACGCCGACTGCGCGACAACGCTTCCGACAAGTTCCTCGAAGTGGTCGAAAAGACCGACATCCCAGCACTGCTAGAAAAGATACCCCTCTGCACCGACATCGTCTGCACCGGCCAAAAATCCGCCGAAACCCTTTGCGAGGACTATGGCGTGCAACCCCCTAAAATGGGCGAATACAGCACATTCACCATAGCCGACCGTCCACTACGCCTCTGGCGCATGCCCTCCTCCTCCCGCGCCTATCCCCTGAAACTGGAAGACAAAGCACGCTACTACCAGCGCGTATTGCTTCGTATCCCTTAGCCTTACACAAAGAACAGGCTCACCCCGGCCACGCTGATAAGCGCACCCAGCACTTCGCGGGGCGTTACCTTTTGGTGGAAGAGCCATGCGGCGGGAGCAATAATGAATATGGGGGTCAGTGCCATAAGTGTCTGTGCGATGCCCGTGCTGGTGTAAAGCGTTGCCAGCAATGACATACTCACCCCGACAAAGGGACCGAACATCATAGAACAGAAGGCACACAGCATCGACTTGCGGTCGTGTATGGCGTGGTTCAGCTGTTGCTTGCCTCCCTTAGTGAAAAGGAGCAATGCCACCGAGAAGCCGATGATGCCCATAATGGCACGTATCATCGTGGCGGCAAAAGGCATCGACAACGATAGGGGGATATTCAACACCGCCTCGGCCGGCACGCTGTCGGGCGTTAGCCCGTGCGCCAACAGGGATGTATGATAATGCTGCAACCCCATCTTGCTCAGCACAAGGCCTATGCCCTGTCCCATGCCGGCACCGCAGCCATACAGCACCCCTTTGGGCGAGAGTTTCAGCCGCCAAACAGAGGAGCGGGCAGAAGTTTTAGAGACATACCCCCCGCCTATCGGCGTACCCCTCTCAAGAGGGGACGGGGTCGCCTGCTTCGACAGCACCGACATCCCGATGCCCACCAATGTCACCACCATGCCCAGCAGAGCCAACGCCCCCATCTTCTCGCCTAGGAGCAGGAAGCCCGTTATCGCAGCCGTAGGGGCAGACAGCGTCATGAAGAGCTGCCCGAAGCGCGAGCCAATCAGGATATACCCCTTAAACAGGCAGTAGTCGCCCAACACATACCCCACCACGCCCGACAGCAGCAGCCAAAACCACGTGCTCCCGTCGGCATAACGGGGATAGGGCACTCCCAACGTCAGCCACAGCGTCAGCGCCAATGCCACCAACGACATAGCCATACGGCACACATTCAGCGGCAGCGACCCAATACGCTTCGATGCCACCTCGGCAAACAAGGCGGTCACCGTCCACGACAGTGCCACACAGATAGATATTATCTCGCCCTTGAACACAACAGTATAAATTGAAAATTGAAAATTGAAAATTGAAACCTCGCGGGGGCGGATAATTCAGCACCCCGACATTTTCAATTTTCAATTTTCACCTTTCACTTTTCAAAACTTGCTCCGTGTGGTTCTTCGTGTCCACCTTGCCGATGGCATCCACAATCACGCCGTTCTCGTCGATGACGTAGGTGGTGCGCAGCGTACCCTCGGTCTCCTTGCCGTACATCTTCTTCTTGCCCCATGCCTCGTAAGCCTTTAGGATGGTCAAGTCGGTGTCGGCTATCAAATGAAACGGCAGCTGATACTTGGCGATAAACCGCTGATGCGATGCCGCCGAGTCGCGGCTCACGCCCAGCACCTCATAGCCCAACGCGATAAAACGCTCATAGTTGTCCCGCAGGTCGCAAGCCTCGGCGGTGCAGCCTGGCGTACTATCCTTGGGGTAGAAATAAAGCACCAGCTTCTTGCCAGCAAAATCACTCAACTTCACCATGTTGCCATTCTCGTCGTAGCCCTCGAAATAGGGCGCAGGGGTTCCAATCTGTAGCATATAATATGTATTGATAACTATTTTTTAAAACCCTATAACGTAGTTTCCACAACATTATTGCCCTCCCAGAATAATGTTTTGCCCCCCATCGCCACCCCTACTCCACCTCTGAGACAACTCCTCGTCGCTCCATCACTTATCCTATATTTATACCTTATTTATACTTTATTTATACCTTATTTATACT
>CAMZFW010000118.1 GCA_947306225.1 uncultured Bacteroidales bacterium | reverse complement strand
CTTGTCGCTCGAACCCAGCCATCTGATGCGACATGAGAGAAATAAGAAGCGTTGAATAATTGCTTGATTGTTTGATTGCTTGATTGCTTGAGTTTTGTTGCGCAAGCCTCAACACAATCAAGCATTCAAGCAATAAGATAGGTCCTTGAAGAATAAGAATCTTACAGAAAACAGAGGATTATGGCGTATACTCTTATGCGCCATAATTCTCAATTTTCAATTCTCAATTTTCAATTCCCTAAATGCCCAGGTGGCAGGCAGCACTGCATATATGGTGCTGGACATGCCTTCGTCGGCTCGGGTGGCAGGTGTGGGTTTCGACTTCCTGTCGCTTTACGATGACGACCTGACGCTGACGCTCAACAATCCCTCTCTCATCTCCGACCGTCATGACCGCCTTTTTGCGGTGGGTTATACGAATCTCTTTGCGGGAGCCAATTTCGGCTCGGTTGCGTACAGTCGCAATTTCAAACAATTGGGAGCCTTTACCTTCGGACTGATGTATGACAGCTATGGCCGCTTTGAGGGCTATGACGAGACAGAAACCCCTACGGGCAGTTTTTCTGCTGCGGACTATATCTTCTCTATCGGATGGGGCCGTGCCATTGACGATCATGTCACCATCGGTGCCAGTTTCAAGCCCGTGCTTTCGCACTATGAGCAATATACAGCCTTCGCCTTTGGTATCGACTTGGCTGCCACCTATATGTCGCTTGACCGTCGTTTTGCCGCCACCCTTATGGGACGCAACATCGGTGCGCAGATTGCCAACTTTGCCGGCACAACCGAACGGCTGCCCTTCGAACTCTCGTTGGCAGGTTCGTACAAGTTGCAAGATGCCCCATTTCGCCTCATGTTTGCCATCACCGAACTGCAAAGATGGGACCTCACCTACGATGACCCGCTCAATCCCACCACCCATACAGACCCCTTCACGGGCGAGGTGACAGGTCCGACGGCCTTTGCCAGCTTTGCCGACAAACTCTTCCGCCATCTCAATGTGGGCATTGAACTTAACATCAAGCAGACCGTCTTTGCCCGGCTGGGCTACAGCTACCGCCAGATGGTCGAAATGACCGCTGCTGATGCGTTCAACCTCTCAGGCTTCTCTGTCGGCTTCGGCATCCGTGCCAAGAAGTTCGACTTCTCTTTTGCCCGTAACGGTTACCACCTGTCGCAGGCAGTCAATTATATCAACATATCCTTCAGATTGTAATGCCGAAACTGATTATCTCTAATCAGACAAACCCATATCTCAACATTGCTGTCGAGAACTACCTGCTGTCGCAACCCTCCGATAGCGACATCACCATGTATCTGTGGCAGAACCGCCGCACCGTCGTCATCGGGCAAAACCAAAACCCCTACACCGAGTGTAATGTGGCCCAACTCGAACAGGACGGCGGCTATCTGATGCGCCGTTGTACGGGTGGCGGTGCCGTCTTCCACGACTTGGGAAACTTGAATTTCTCATTTGTGGTGCCGTATGAGATGTACGATACCACTCGACAATTCTCTGTCCTGCAACGGGCTGTGGAGTCTTATGGACTCAACACCGAGATTAGTGGTCGTAATGATGTGCTGTGTCAAGGGCGCAAATTCTCAGGCAACGCCTTTGCCAAGGGCAAATATCAAAGGTTGCACCACGGCACCATACTCATCCGCACCGATGTGACGGACCTGCAACGCTACCTCAAAGTCAAGCCCGCCAAGTTGCAGAAGCATGGTGTCGCCTCTGTCCAGTCGCGCGTTGTCAACCTCTCCGAGTTGGAGCCTGCCATCACTGCCCAGAATATCATTCCCCATCTGGTTCGGGCCTTTGAGCAAGAATATGGCACACCACTAAAAGAAATCGACTTTGACGCATTAGCCGCGCAGCCGGCCGTCCTAGAACTACAGGCGCAATTCGCCTCACCCGAATGGAAGTATGGCAAGTGGCAGCACTTCGAGGCACAATATTCCGCCCAATTCGACTGGGGCAACGTAGAGGTTGCCATCACTGTCGACGAATCCTCCTCCTCCATCCAATCCATCGCCATCGCCTCCGACAGTCTCTTCCCCGATGTCATCGCACAAGCCGAGCGGCTGCTCACCGCTGCCAGCATCCATGAACCGCCTGCCGTCGGGCATCTCCCCGAAAGCGAACAGCAGATGCTCCGCGACATTTTCAGCCTGCTCTACTCCACGGTATTGTAGTCGTTCAGCGGCCCTTGGTAATAGATGGTCACTTCTTCGGTCCGCATGTTGTCGGACTCAATGTCGATTCCTTCACCTGCAATGTCTATGCGGTACCCTCCCGTTATGTTGGTAATATTGATGCTGCCTGTCTGTAACCAAACAAGTCCGTTGTCGTCGTCAACATAGACTTGGTTGAGCCGTTCGTCAATAGTGTAGGTTCCTGCCACAAAGTCCCAATCACAAGATATATAAACGCTATATCCCTTTTCGCCACGAATATAGGCGCCCTCCCTAGTGCGCTCCAGCAGATACAGCCCTGCGCTGTCGCTCGTCATCACCAGCCTGCCGTAGCCCCTGTCGTCCGCGAGGTCGGCAGGTCGGTTGAACCTGATTTGTCGTGGAGACCTCTCCGTCAAGATATTTAATAGGGTGGCTGCGTCGCCCTCCAGTCCGAAGGCCTCGACTGTCGGCGTCAGCATCAACACCGTGTCGTGGTTCACCACTGCGCGATGCAGCACCGCCTCGCCCATATCGGCAAACAGCAGCCGCACCTCCTGCCCGTCGTCGCGCACCAAGAAAGGTCTCCTCAACGTGTCGTTGGAGGCAAAATTGGTCACTCCCCAGTTGCCATTGCAATAGCTCACCATCGTCCCCAGGCCTCCTCTGTCAAATTCAAGTCGTGCCACGAGATGCAGCTCGCAGTATTTCCCCTCCACCGCATATATCCAACCGCCCATCTTTGCATCCGCCGTCCAAATGCTTCCATCCAGCCTGCTGCCGCCCGTGCCGGTGTTCCAACGGCTGTATACGGCCTCCCATGTGCCGCCATTGCCATTAATGATGATGGCGAGGTTGGCAGAGTCGGCAAGTGCCACGGCGGGCGTCAGCGTCACCTTCAGATGCTCCTCGTCCAGCAGTGTGAAAGCCACCGTAGCCCGTCTGCCTGCGGCGTCACTGAGCAGGATAGTGCCCTGCCTGTCGTGCAGGGTGTACTGCATCTCGCAGTCGGTGTTGATTCCCATCAGGTCGGTTGAGAAGAAAAAGTTGCCTTTGTCAATCTCTCCGAAGTCGATTCTCGACAGCATTGTGTATGCTAACGTCGACCCTGGCAGCACACTGTCGCAGCGGTACGTCCATAGGGTGCCCACCAGTGTGTTGTCGTTCTCCTGGATGGGATTGTCAAAGATGGGTCGTATGTTGTCTTCCTTTTGACAACTGGTCGCAAACAGCGCACACCCAAGCGTAAACATCATGGTCCACAAATAAAATAGTCTTCTCATAGTAATAAATTTTTTTGTCATTTTCAGATGCAAAGATACAACTTTTTTCGCAAAAACATGGCAAAAAAATGCAAGGCCGTCAGAACGACGACCCTGCTGCAATCAAAACCAATAAAAAAAAGCCAATTATTTCGTTATTATGTATCGCAAGATTGTGGTTTCTTGCACTGGCGGTGAGATTTTTTTCATTCTATTTTGCAATAGTTGGAAAAATAATCGTATTTTTGCAAATCATATCAAGTTAATAATTAAAATATATTTACCATGAAATCTATTGCAATACTGACTGGTGGCGGTCCTGCGCCCGGAATGAACACGGTGGTGGCCTCGGTGGCTAAGACTTTTTTGCGCGATGGTTTTCGCGTCATCGGCCTGCATGGAGGCTACAGTTCGCTGTTTACCGACAAGCCCCGTATGCAGGATATTGATTTCCTTACCGCCGATGAGATTTTCAACAAAGGTGGCAGCATCTTGAAGATGAGCCGTTTCAAACCCACAGACGAGGATTTTGAGAAACGTTTCAACCTTGCCTTGTTTAAGGATAACGAGATAAAACTGCTTGTTACTGTGGGCGGTGACGACACGGCTTCGACTGCCAACCGTATCGCCAAGTTCTTGGAGAGCAAGCATTATCCCATTGCCAACATCCATGTACCCAAGACTATCGACAACGACCTGCCGCTGCCCAACAGCTCCCCCACCTTCGGCTACAACAGTGCCAAGGCGCAGGGCACGGTCATCTGCACCGCCGTCATGGAGGATGCGCGTACCTCTGAGAACTGGTTTGTCGTCTCTGCCATGGGGCGTTCTGCCGGCCATCTGGCCCTCGGCATCGCAGGTGCCTGCCACTACCCGATGGTGGTCATCCCCGAGTTCTTCAACAAGACCGAAATCACCGTCGAGAAGATTATCAACCTGGTCGTTTCCTGCATCGTCAAGCGTAAGCTGATGGGCATCAACTACGGCGCCGCCATGATCTCGGAAGGCGTGTTCCACAGCCTCAGCGACGAGGAAATCAAGAATAGCGGCATCAACTTCACCTACGACGACCACGGTCATCCCGAACTGGGCAAGGTCTCCAAGGCTCACATTTTCAACGACCTGCTGGAACGTAAGGTGAAGGCCCTCGGCCTGAAGGTGAAGAGCCGTCCCGTGGAGGTAGGCTACGAGATTCGTTGCCATACCCCCATCGCCTTCGACCTCACCTACTGCTCGCTGATGGGCATGGGCGTGCACACCCTCTACAAGCAGGGCTGCACGGGCTGCATGGTATACAGCGACCATCAAGGCAACGTGTCGCCGCTCTACCTCAAAGACCTGCAAGACCCCGCCACGGGCAAGATTCCTCCGCGTCAGGTGAATGTCAACACCAACAAGGTGCAGTCCTACATCAACGACATCATGGACTACATCACCCCCGATGACTACGAGGCCGCCAAGAAGTACCTCCCCAACCCCGAAGAGTACGACTTCAAGAAGATACTCAACTGGAACTAACTGAATTGAAAATTGAAAATTGAGAATTGAGAATTGGCTGTCGCATTCGGATAATTCTCAATTCTCAAATTTTAATTCGCTCTAGTACAACACATGACGGATTTTTGCCATACTGTCTCAATGTCGCGTCACTTCGGGACGCTAGGAGTGAGTTTATTCTGTCACCGCACTGCGCTACGCTTGTACGGTGTTTCTTCGAGACGTTGCTGCATCTCGACATAGCTCGAACAAGTTCGGCTCTGCTCTCGACTTCCGCAACGTTATTGAGATTCAGCCTCTTCGAGGCTGTAAAAAATCAGTCATACATAAAACTAGAGCCTTTTAATTTTTAATTCTTAATTTTTAATTCTTAATTTTTAATTCTTAATTTTATAATGAAGCGTTTTTTTCTCCTTTTAGTTTTTACCTTTTCCCTTTTAGTTGCGAACGCCCAGCGTCCGGGTGACATTGTCATCCTATACGAAAACGACGTGCACTGTGCCGTCGACGGCTATCCCGTGCTTGCCGGCCTGCGCGACAGCCTGCAGCGCATGGGCTGCCATGTGGCCGTTGTCTCGGCTGGCGACTTCTCCTTCGGCGGCCCCATTGGTGCCGCCTCCAAGGGCGAATTCATCATCCGCCTGATGAATGCCGTCGGCTACGACGCTGCCTGCTTGGGCAACCACGAGTTCGACTTCGGCTTCGACCAGCTGCGCCACCTTGAGGCGATGCTCACCACACCGCTGCTCTGCTGCAACATGTACGCCAACAACCACCCCACGACCGACAACCGTTACTTCCACAGCTACGCCCCCACGCCCTTCAAGCCCTTTGTGCTGCGTCATCTGGGTGGGCTGACCATCGCCTTTGTGGGTGTCACCACTCCCACCACCATGTACACCTCCAACCCCGCCAGTTTCAAGGACCCTGACGGCAACTTCATCTACAACTTCTCGTCCAATAGCCTTGCCGCCACGGTGCAGCGCAGTGTCGATGCCGCCCGTGCCGCGGGTGCCGACTTCATCGTGTTGCTGTCGCACCTCGGCGACAGCGACGGCGTGCCCACCTCTGTGAGCTTGGCCTCGCAGCTGACGGGTGTCGATGCCATCCTCGACGGCCACGACCACCACATCATCCCCTGCCGTATCGTGTCCGACATGAAAGGACGCCCCATCCCCCTCACCTCCACGGGCACCCTGTTCCAGAAACTCGGCATGATGACCATATCGGCCCATCCCGATACCAAGCACCCCATCTCATTCAAGCTCCTCACCACCGACAGCCTGGGACGCAAAGGTTGCGTCAGCCGGGCTGTGACGGACTCTGTGGCGGCCATCAAGGAGGCTTTCGACGCTATGGGCAGCCGTGTCGTCGCCACCACCACCGTCCCGCTGGTGGCGGAAGAGGGCGACATACGCGTGTGCCGCCTGCGTGAGACCAACCTCGGCGACCTTATTGCCGATGCCTACCGCATCCTGATGGGTGCCGACATAGGCTGGATCAACAGCGGCAGCATCCGCGCCAACATCCCCGTAGGCTCTATCACGCACAATATGCTCTATGCCGTCAACCCTTACAACAACACCATCTGTGTCGTGCGTACCACCGGACAAGAATTGCTCGATGCGCTTGAGACCGCCGTGCGCGAATACCCCAAGGCCGAAGGCTGCTTTGCGCAGGTCAGTGGCATGACGTTCACCTTCGACCCCTCGGTGCCTTCGGGCGTGGTGCTCGACAGCAACGGCACCTTCCTCCGCGTCGACGGACCCCGCCGTGTCAGTAATGTGATGGTGGGTGGCAAACCGTTGGAACTGCAGCAGCACTACACGATTGCCAGCAACGACTATGTCCTCCTCAAGGGCGGCGACGCCATCAGCTTCCGCCACGCACAACTGCTGGAGACCGTACGTGTCAGCGACCTGCAGGCGCTAGAAAACTACCTCCTCAACAACCTCCACGGCATCATCGCAGAGCCCTACGACCGCCCGCAAGGACGCATCCTCATACAATCGCATGACAAGAGGGAAAGAACTGGGGTTAGACCCACGTCAAAAATTAAGATAAACAGACTTGCATCTACTGACCCTGATGATGAGTTCTATGATGTTAAGGCTGAAGACTTTCAGAAGTCACGCGATCAGAAGTCAGGCAACAAGCCTACCGTCGCTCCGCGCTAGTAGCGACAATCCCGCCACGGTTTCGTTGGTCGGGCGAACCCACTAGGAGGTAAGGGCAATAATCACACAGCCCTTACCTCTTCTTCATTTTACTAGGATGCGTGTCCCATCATACTCTATCACGTCGCCCGCCACACACTTGGCACGTTTGCGCAATTCTATCTCCCCATTGCGTCGCACCAGTCCTTGCGACACCACCATCTGTGCCTCGGCACCCGACCCAACACAGTTAGTTGTCTTCAGCAGCTGTATCAGTTGGATGTAATCATCTTCGCCGCCTTTTAATGTAAAGTCAATATTCATATTTTGAAGGAATGTGTTAATGCGTGAATGCGTTAATGTGTTAATCTTTTTTGAATGTGCTAATGTGTTAATGCGTTAATGCGTGAATCTTTTTTGAATGTGTGAATGTGTGAATCTTTTTTGAATTTAAAATGGCTCTTATGCTATATTTGACTGATTTTTCAACAGCATCGAAGATGCTGA
>CAMZFW010000117.1 GCA_947306225.1 uncultured Bacteroidales bacterium | reverse complement strand
TCCTCTTCATGCCTGAGAACTTGGCGGGCAGCTGCTTCATCGGCTTCGCCATCGGTGAGAGCCTCGGTGCCAGTGCCCTCCGCATCGCCGGCGGTATCTTCACCAAAATTGCCGACATCGGCAGCGACCTGATGAAGGTGGTCTTCAAGATTGGCGAGGACGACCCACGCAACCCCGGTGTCATAGCCGACTGCACCGGCGACAATGCCGGCGACAGCATCGGACCCACCGCCGACGGTTTCGAGACCTACGGCGTCACCGGCGTCGCCCTGGTCAGTTTCATCCTCTTGGCTGTGCCTACCTCATTCCAAGTACAGTTGCTCGTTTGGATATTCGTCATGCGCATCCTCGGCATCATCGCCTCCGTGCTCGCCTACTACCTCAACGGCGCCATCGCCTCAGCCCGTTATCGTAATGCCGACGACCTCAATTTCGAGAAACCCCTTACCAACCTTGTCTGGATTACCTCGCTCCTCAGCATCCTCGGCACCTTCTTGGCCAGCTACCTCATCCTCAACAACCCCGACATCAACGCCGCCGTTCCCAACCTCTGGCTCGCGCTCTCTATCATCATCAGCTGCGGCACCCTTGGCGCAGCTCTCATCCCCGAGTTCACCAAGCTCTTCACCTCCCCCACCTCCAAGCACGTCAAAGAGGTGGTCAAAGCATCTGAGCAAGGAGGTGCGTCGCTCAACATCCTCAGCGGCATCGTGGCTGGCAACATGGGCGCATTCTGGACCGGCCTCGTCTTCGTGGTGCTGATGGTCATCGCCTACACCGCTTCCAGCGCCTTCGGCCTCGAACCCGTATTCGGCAGCTACTACTCCATCTTCGCCTTCGGCCTTGTCGCCTTCGGCATGTTGGGCATGGGCCCCGTGACCATTGCCGTCGACAGCTACGGCCCCGTCACCGACAACGCTCAGAGCGTCTACGAACTCTCGCTCATCGAGGACGACATCGAGAAGACCACCCGCGAGGTGAAATCCGAATTTGGCTTCACCCCCGACTTCGAGAAGGCGAAATACTACCTCGAAGCCAACGACGGCGCAGGCAACACCTTCAAGGCCACTGCCAAACCCGTACTTATCGGCACCGCAGTTGTCGGCGCGACAACCATGATATTCTCCCTCATCCTGCTCATACAGAAGACCCTCGGCATCGAACCCGCCAGCATCCTCAACCTCCTCAACCCCTACAGCATCATCGGCTTCATCCTCGGCGGCTGCGTCATCTTCTGGTTCACCGGAGCCTCGATGCAGGCTGTCACCACCGGAGCCAACCGTGCCGTCGAATACATCAAGAACAACATCAAGCTCGATGCCGACGCACCCAAGAAGGCTGATACCGAAAAGAGCCAAGAGGTGGTCAAAATCTGCACTCAGTATGCCCAGCGAGGCATGATCAACATCTTCATCGCCATCTTCTGCTTCGCCCTCGCCTTTGCCTGTTTCTCCTCGCCCGAGAGCATCGGAGGCCAGAACGCCGTCTGCCTCTTCATCAGCTACCTCGTCAGCATCGCCGTCTTCGGACTCTTCCAGGCCGTATACATGGCCAATGCCGGTGGCGCATGGGACAATGGTAAGAAAGTCGTCGAAGTCGACATGAAGGCAAAAGGCACCGCCCTGCACGACGCCAGCGTCGTCGGCGACACTGTGGGCGACCCCTTCAAGGACACCAGCTCCGTCGCCCTCAACCCCATCATCAAGTTCACCACCCTCTTCGGCGTCCTGGCGATGGAGATTGCCATCAGCGAAGGCTTCCGCGGCATAGCCCCCTATTTCGGCATCCTCTTCCTGATTGTCGCCCTCTTCTTCGTCTACCGCTCCTTCTACAAAATGCGCATCAAAAACAACTAAGACACATACATCCTCAAAAATCGGCGTGCAAAAGTACGCCGATTTTTTCTTTCCCATACCGCATCGTACCGCATTCTACCGCATCGTACCGCATTTTACCGAAACTTACCGCATCGTACCGAAACTTACCGCATTCTACCGATTGGGGGGTCGTTTGCCGTCGCTAGAACGGCAAACAATCGGTTAACGAACGGTTAACGAACGGATATGTGCTGACAAAAAATAACTGGTCGAAGAAAAATTGCAAATGTGTACAATAATTTTATAAAAAGGGCGTTATAAAAGTTTAAATAATAGTATTATCACCATGATAAACAAACATACTGGATTCAAGAAAACATTGGTACTGAATGTTGTAGCTATTGTCTCAATGATGGCGGGCAGTGTGTGGGCGCAATGTCCTGAAATCACTATCGACGAGAAATACGACCACACAAGGTCGGCGGTGTGCATCCACAACGGATGGGACACCGTGGTGGACTGCCGCAACGCCAGCCTACTGCTGAATGCCACATATTTCATCACTGCTGAGAAGTTCAACGGCACCTATCTGGTGGAGGAGATACCGTACAATCCGGTGGACACGACGTTCCATGCGGGCAACCTGCTCAATATTAGCAGCGACGACGTGTGGGAAGGCTCGGCCATACAGTTCCCGTTCACCTTCATGTACTTTGGCTATCCCTACACGCAGGCTGTGGTGGGTTCCAACGGCATCGTATCGTTCAACAGTTCGTATATCGGACAATATTGTGCCTACAGCTATAATGTGCCCATTCCCTCCCCATCATTTCCATCGCTGAATGCCATCTATGGGGTGTATGAGGACATCGACCCGCGAGGGCTGACGACGGGACAGGGCATGTTCCGCAGCGTGGGAGGCACCTACCCTTGCCGCTATCTCTGTGCCAGCGTGAACGAGGTGCCGCTATTTCCGTATAGCAGCAACAGCAACAACCGCTGCACCTATCAAATTGTCTGCTACGAGGGCACTAACGTCATCGAGGTGCATATTAAGCAGCGCAGCTGCTGTTCTTCGACCAATAACGGGAAAGGACTGGTGGGTATCCAGAATGCCACGGGACAGACCCAAGTAGCGCACTTCCATGAATTCGACTATGTGGGCGACCCGACCTACTACATAGAGCCTAACTCGCCGGGTGCCTTCGTCGCACCCGACCGTGGCAACCAGTCGGGCGGCTGGACCGGCACAACAAGCTACGAAGCGTGGCGTTTCACCCCACAGGGGTCGACACAGAAGAATATCTTTTGGTGGAAGTTGTTTGAGGACGCTAACGGCAACATCATCGACTCGGTGCAGCTGACTAGCAACCCCGGTGACACCAACGGCTATTATATGAACTCCGAGCACACTCAGGTACACGTGACACCCACCCGCACCACACGCTACGTGGTGCAGTGCCGCTACAGAGGTGCCAACGGACACTGGTATGGCATTGACAACCTGAGTATGCGCGACACCATCACCATCGGCATGGACACGGCTCGCACCATAACGCTACGGGCTGAAGACACCATCCTCGCCGAAGGCGACCGTACCACCGTGTATCTGCAATACCCAAGCGACCAAGTGCTAGACTCATGCGTCTGGAGCGCAAAGAAGCGTTTTAACGGGCACGACACGCTGATGCCACCAACGGCGTTGACAAGCTATTTTACCCAAGCAGTATTTAACAACGATACCAGCATGCTGGTGCAGAACCATACGGACAGCAGCTATGTGTACTGCAACGCTTCGTTTCGCAACGGCTGCAGCAACTACGACAGCATACTGATACAGACCTTCCCCAACTACGATTTCTACGACACGATAGGCCTCTGCCGCGGCGAAAGTGCTGACTGGTGTGGAATGCACTTCGATCAGCCGCAGCAGACGTTCGACACGGTGAAGCACTACTACTCGATACACGCTAGCGACAGCACACGCTACCTGCACTTGGTGGTGTCGGACCTGAGCTACCATACCGACACGGTGCTGGACTGCAAGCCCTACACCTGGCAGAACGGGCGCACCTATTCTGCCAACAACGATGCCACACGCGCCACCGACACGGTACATCTGTTGAACGACTGGGGTTGCGACAGCATCGTGACACTCGACTTCACTATCATCCCCATGAAGGCCATTATAGAGCATACCCCCGAGGTGGCAACCATCGACGAACTGACTATCGAACTGTACGACCGCAGCTATGGGCACGACACCCGCAAATGGTTGCTGCCAAACGGACAAACTAGCCGACAGCCCCAAACCAGCATCATATTCCCCCTCGACGGAGACGATACCATGACGGTGCAACTGGCGGTGCATAACAACTATGGCTGCGACGACACCGCCACAACTGTAATACCGCTGCACAAGGTGTCATACTATGTACCCAACGTGTTCACCCCCGACCGCAACGACAACTACCGCTGGGCACCCTCGATACAGGGCAACGCCAATGAGATACAGGTGTGGATATACAACCGTCAGGGAGCGCAAGTGTGCTATTTCCAAGGCAGCGAAGGGTACTGGGACGGCACCGACATGAGCGGCCGCCGCTGCCCACAAGGGACTTACGTCTATATCATTCGCTACCGCAACACGCTCAACCCCGAAATCACCCAGGAGGTGAAAGGCACTGTAACCTTGATAAGATAACTTGATAACACGATAGCCACTATGAAAATTGCTGTAGTAGGAGCCACAGGGCTGGTGGGCGGTGTGATGTTGCAGGTGTTGGAGGAAAGGGGCTTTGCCGGTAATGAAATAATAGCGGCAGCCTCACCCAAGTCGGTGAGCAAACAAATCGACTTTGCGGGACGGAAACTGACCGTGACGAGCGTGGAAGATGCCATCGCACAGAAGCCTCAATACGCCATCTTCTCGGCGGGAGCAGGCACATCGAGGCAGTATGCCCCACTGTTTGCCGCCGTGGGCTGCACGGTGGTGGACAACTCGTCGTGCTGGCGGATGAACAAAGAGGTGCCGCTGGTGGTACCCGAGATAAACATGGCATCGGTGGGTGCCGAACACCGCATCATCGCCAACCCCAACTGCTCGACCATACAGATGGTGCTGGCAGTGTCAAGACTGCATTGGAAATATGGCATCAAGCGCATAGTCATCTCTACCTACCAGAGCATTACGGGTACCGGCATCAAGGCCGTGCGCCAGTTGGAGGCGGAAGAGTCATACGCCTTCGAACACCACGTGCCCAGCTCGCAGTTACGCGAAACAATGGAGCAGGCGTTGGGCGACAGCTACCAGCCCGCCTACCCCAACCAGATATACCGCAACCTGTTCCCACATGGCGGCGATTTCCTGCCTGACGGCTATACTACCGAAGAACAGAAACTGGTGGATGAAACTCGCAAGATATTGGGCGACGAGACGATACAGGTGAGCGCGACAGTGGTGCGCGTGCCTGTGGTGGGCGGACATAGCGAGGCGGTGAACATTGAGTTTCACAACGAGTACGACCTCGACGAGGCACGGCAGCTGGTTGCCGACACACCGGGCGTTGTCGTGTGCGACGACCCGGCGAAGAACCTCTACCCCACCCCGGTGATGGCACACCACAGAGACGAGGTGTTTGTGGGCCGCATACGCCGCGACAACACCCAGCCCCGCACGCTCAACCTATGGGTGGTATCGGACAACCTGCGCAAGGGTGCCGCCACCAACGCCATACAGATACTTGAGAAACTAATCCATTGAGGCGGCAGCCAACCAAACAATCAAGATTTCACATGAAAAAACACTTACTCCCCATTCTACTTGTATCCATGTTACTAGGTTCTTGTGGCAAAAAGGTGCTGCTTGACGACACCCGCACTTTTGCTAACAACACGTGGCTACGTTTTCAACCCGAACAGTTCGAAGTGACACCCGCCAGCACCGACGACTGCTATAACTTCATCGTCACCGTCACCATCGACACCAGCCACTTCCATGAGACCGGACTGCCCATCATTATGGAACTGGACAACGCCAACCATGAGAAACGCACGCTGTTCAGCACTTTGGTGCTGCGTAACCACAATGGCAGTTGGATGGGACACTTTGACGACCACGGCAACCTAATTGTCACACAGACGGTGCGCCAATACCTTTTCTTCAGCTCTACCGCCACACACTCACTCAGTCTGGGACAGCGTACCAGTAAATATGAGATTCACGGCATCCGCAGCCTCAACCTCAAAATCGAAAAGGCAAAGCTGGAATACCCTGAATAAATGTGAAAGGTGAAAATTGAAAATTGAAATTATCTAGGTGCGGCAGCCAACTTTCAACTTTCAACTTTCAATTATAAATATGATTGACTCCTCTATTAACAAGCACATCGACCGCATAGCCCTCAAGCTGAAGACCATTCCTGAGAACCCCGGAGTGTATCAGCATCTCGACGAGGAGGGCAATGTCATCTATGTGGGCAAGGCACGCAACCTGCAACGGAGAGTCAGTTCCTATTTCTCACACTACGAGGACAAGAGCGCGAAGATACGGATGCTGGTGCGCCACATCTACGACATCCGCGTCACGGTAGTCGCCACCGAGGTGGACGCACTGCTGCTGGAGAACAACCTCATCAAACGCTACCAGCCGCGCTACAACAGCATGCTCAAGGACGACAAGTCCTATCCCTACCTCTGCATCACCGACGAGGAGTACCCGCGCCTGCTCTTCACCCGCAACCACCATATCAAAGGGCAGTATTTCGGCCCCTACCCCAACCAGCGCATCATGCGCGAGCTGCAGGACATCATCGACCAGCTATTCTCCTACCGCAAGTGCAACAAGATGCAGCACAAGCCCTGCATGAAGCACCAGATAGGCCTTTGCAAAGCCCCCTGCGCAGGGAAGCAAAGCCACGAGGAATACATGGCGGACATCGAGAATATCCGTCGCATACTGAAAGGCGACTTTGCCGACATCGTCGAAGAAATGAAACGGCAGATGCTCTCGCTGGCGGAGGAACTGCGTTTCGAAGAAGCGGAAATAATGAAACACCGTATCCGACGACTGGAAGAATACCAAAGCCGCTCCACCGTGGTCAACACCTCGGTGAAGGACGTGGATGTGTTCAGTATCCTTTCAGATGAAAAGTATAGCTACGTCAATATGATGCGCATCAAGAATGGCAGCATCATCTACAGTTTCTCACACGAGATACGCAAACAGCTTGACGAGACCGACGAGGAATTGCTTGCCACCGTCATCCCCACCCTGCACGAGCGCACCGAGAGCACCGCCCGCGAGGCTGTTGTTCCTTTCAAGATAGCCGACCTGCCCGAAGAATACCTCAAGCAGACTGTTCCTACACGTGGCGACCGCTTGCAGCTGCTCGAGCTTTCGCTGCGCAACGTCAAGGCATACCAGATACAGTGTCGTCACCAACGCGCCTTGGTCAATCCCGACGAGGGCGAGCTGCACCGCAAGCACCAGCACTTGCTCGAACGCATACAAAAGGCATTGAACCTGCCCATGCTGCCCATCAATATCGAGTGTTTCGACAACTCCAACATACAGGGAGCCTACCCTGTGGCAGCTATGGTGCGCTTCACCAACGGCAAACCCAATCGCAAAGAGTATCGCAAATTCAACATCAAGACCGTCGAAGGTCCCGACGACTATGCCTCTATGGCGGAGGTGATTTTTAGGCGATACAAACGCCTTTCCGACGAAGGGCAGCCCCTGCCCCAACTACTGGTAGTCGACGGAGGTGCGGGACAGATGGAAGTGGCACGACAGGTCATCCAAGACCAGCTGCACCTCGAAATCCCCATCGCAGGCCTTGCCAAAGACGACCGCCACCACACCTCCGAGCTGCTCT
>CAMZFW010000116.1 GCA_947306225.1 uncultured Bacteroidales bacterium | reverse complement strand
AGGAAGAAGGCCAACAACAGGAACGAGATGTCGGACATTGAACTGGTGTTTAAGCCAGGTGTTTTTCTTCCCATAGTGAATTATTTTTTCTTGAATGATTTAGCAACTTCGACATAGACAATGGCGCAAGCGGCACCAATGATCAGCAAATAGATGGCGTAGCAGGCGGCACCAATCCATTTGGACGTGGCTTGGGTGACACCGTTGCGCTCGAGGAAGGCATCAGAGATGTCGGTACCTCTGGAGAGGAGGAACAGCACAATGATGACAGCCGCGACAGCCGCCAGGCCAATAAGGAATTTGACCAGTTTGCCGTTTCTGACGAGACGCTTGAACAGGAAGTAGATAATGGCTATGACGGAGACGAAAATGAGTGCGACAAGAATCCAATAGACGATGTCGTACATGCCGGTGAACTTGGTTGTGTCGAGGGCGAAAAGGAATGCGAACACCGCACACAGAACGCCCAGCAGCAACATCACCAGGGTCAGTAATTTATCAGTTTTCTCTTTCATAATAGTTTAAGGATTTAAGTTTTTAATAAATAGGTTTGAGATTCCTTATAACTATTATTTCTTGTACTTGACGAGGATGTCCATGAAGGAGATGGAACCATCTTCCATCTGGGCAACGAGGCTCTCGATTTTGGTGAGGATGTAGTTATAGAAAATCTGAAGGATGATAGCGGTGATAAGACCGAAGATGGTGGTGATAAGAGCGAGTTTCATACCGCCAGCCACAACTGTGGGGCTGATGTCACCAGCGACTTCGATATCATCGAATGCCTTGACCATACCGACGACGGTGCCGAGGAATCCGAAGGAGGGAGCCAGAGCGATGAACAGGGCAATCCAGGTCATGTTGTTCTCGAGGCGGGCCATCTGGACACCACCGTAGGAGGTGACAGCTTTTTCGACGTTGTCGAGGCCTTCATTGATGCGGTCGAGGCCTTGGTAGAAGATGGAAGCCACAGGGCCACGGGTGTCGCGGCAGAGGTCTTTGGCACCGTTGTAGTCACCCTTCTTGACATGGTCTTCGATGCCCTCGAGGAGTTTCTGCACGTTGGTGGTAGCCATGTTGAGGTAGAGGATACGCTCGATGATGAGAGCCATACCGAGGATGAGGCAGAGGAGCACGGGGGTCATCCAGCCAGCACCACCCTGAATGTATTTTTCTTTCAGGACCTGGTGGAAGGATTTGGTCTCTTCGGCGGGTGCGGCGACCTGCTCGGGTTCCTCAGCGACGGGAGCTTCGGCGACGGTGCTGTCAGCGGTTTGCTCGTCGACTTGTTCAGTTGCAGGCTGTGCGGCCTCGGCGGGCTGCTGAGCCATGACACCATTGAAATTGGCGAATGTCAATAATCCAAAGATTGACATCAAAGCAATTACTTTTTTCATGATTTAATTTAATGTGTTAATTATTAATTAGTTAATTTACTTTCAGGATAACACAATGTTTCTGCAAATATACACTTATTTTCTGATTTAATGAAAAAATGTTAGAATTTTTTATTTTTTGCGGTCGAAAAGGGTGTCCATAAGCTGGCGTAAGGGTGTCTTTTGGGAATCGTCGACGCGGATGGCGTCGAGGTGCTGCTGGGCGAGGAGGAACTGCTGCTGGATGGAGTCTTCGACTTGTCGGCGTATACCCAGCTGGTGGTAGATGGCGAGGACGCGCGACACTTTGTCATCGCTGTCGGCGGGTGTGGAAGAGAAGAGGGAGCGAAGCTCGGCCTGCTGGGCTGGGTCGGCATGTTGGAGGGCTTGGAGGTAGAGGTAGGTCTTTTTGTTGTCGCGGATGTCCTGTCCGGTCTGTTTGCCAAAGGTGGCAGTGTCGCCGTAGGCATCGAGAAGGTCGTCCTGGAGCTGGAAGGCGAGGCCGAGATGGATGCCGAATTGGTAGAGATGGTCGATGTCGGCAGCGGGAGCGTCGGCGTATAGGGCACCGATTTTGAGGGCACCGGCGAGGAGGACGGCTGTTTTGAGGCGTATCATCATCATGTAGTCGTCGACTGTGACATGGTCGGCGGTCTCGAAGTTCATGTCGTACTGCTGCCCTTCGCAGACTTCGATGGCGGTCTGGTTGAAGCACTGGAGTATCTCCTGCAGGCGATGGTGAGGCTGGACGAGGAAGTAGCGCCATGCGAGGGCGAACATGGTGTCGCCGGAAAGGATGGCGGTGTTCTCATCCCATTTGCGGTAGACGGTAGGTTGGCCGCGACGCAAGGGAGAGCGGTCCATGAGGTCGTCGTGGAGGAGGGTGAAGTTGTGGAACACTTCGATGCCGATGGCGGCATGGCGCACGGTGTCGAGACTGCCGCCGAACATACGGTTGGCGGCAAGGAGCATGACGGGACGGATACGCTTGCCTCCGAGACGGAGGGTGTAGTCGATGGGTTCGTAGAGCCTGACGGGTTCGTGGACGAACTGCTCGGCGGCGAAGATTTCATTGACGGTGGTGAGGAGGGTGTTCATTGTCTGATTGCTTGATTGTTTGATTGCTGGATTGTCTGATTGCTTGACTGTCTGATTGCTTGATTGTCTGATTGCTTGATTGTCTGATTGCTTGATTGTTTGAGTAGTTTGATTGCGGCAGCCAACTTTCAATTTTCAATTTTCAATTTAAGGTGGGTTCTATTAATTCAAAATTAGAAGGTAAAAATGGAAGTTAAAATGGAAGTTAAAGTGGAAGTTAAAATGGACAATACTGTTGACAACCAAGCATTTGTCCTATTTAACTTCCCATTTAACTTCCCATTTAACTTCCTATTTAACTCCATATTATTCAATTTATAGAAGTCCTCTTTAATAAGTTTTCAACTTTCAATTTTCAATTCTAGAAGGGGTAGTTGATACCGAAGTGGGTGCTTATCTGATTTCTTATCTGATTCCACGACCAATGGGAATGGAGCCAGCGTTCACCCTCGCCATAGCCGGGGTCGTAGAGGGGCAGCGCCACGTCGATGCGGAGGGTGACAACAGAGATGTTGGCACGTATGCCGATACCGGCATCGAGGGCAATGCTTTTGAGTATCTTGGACGGCTGGAATGTGGAGGCTGGGCCTATGCCCCAGTCGTCGTACATCCATACATTGCCGAAGTCGGTAAAGACCGCACCTTCAAAGATGCCGACGATGGGAAAGCGGTGTTCGATGTTGCCGACAAGCTGTATGTTGCCTACGCCTATGGCGACATCGGTTCCGCTGATGGTGTATTGCCCGTAGCTCAGATGGCGCAATGCCCATCCGCGCATGGTGGTGGGGCCACCGCCGACGAACGTCTTTTCGTAGGGGATGAACGTGCTATGGCCGTAGGGAATGCCGAAACCGACGAGCGAGCGCAGCACCAGCGTGGCTTTGTCGCCCCAATAGATGTAGCGTTTGAACTCGCTGTCGAAGCGAAAATACTGGCAGTACTGGATGTCGTCGTCGGTGGCTTGTCGCGGACCGTGGATGAGGCGGTCGACGGCATTGAGCAGGTTGCCGGCGGTTTCGACCGAGAAACGTAGGTAGTTGAAGTTGTTGCGGGTGCCTATATTCTGATTGGAGTAGGTGTATTCGTAATGGGTGTTGAGCAGGACGTAGTCGACGGACTGGAACCTGAATTGTGCATCGGAAGTGAGTCTGTAGAGATAGTCGTAGTATTTTTCGCCAGAGAGGAGGTGCGAGTAAGAGAGGTTGAAGGGGAGCAGCTTGTGTTTTTTGACATTGCGGTTGTTACTCCATGTGTAGCCGAAAGAACCTCCGAAGCGGACTCGCTCGAGGGTGACATCCTGTGTTTGCCCATTGTCGTATTCGGGCAGGAATAGGTTGCGATAGAGATAGTTGGCATTCAGCTCTACTAGCGTGTGGGGCTTGCTGGTCTGCCAATCGATGTTTTGGGTGAAAGGCATGAGGAAGTCGGGAAGGTCGAGGGAGGTGTTAAGCCCCATTTCGAAGGCAGAGAAGGTGTTGTGGAAGTCGCGGTTGGCGGAGGTGAACACGTTCTTGGGTAGGTCGAATATCAGGTCGCCTTCGATGCTGAGACGCTCGGCACCGCCGAAGATGTTGTTGTTCTGATAGCCCAGTGTGGTGCCCAGTCCGAGGTTGCCGCTGGTGAAGAAGTTGCCCTCCTTGTTGGAGAAGTTGGAGGCGTTGGTCAACTCGAACGAGAGGCTGAGGCGGTGGCGCGGGCTGTTGAGCAGACGTATGCGGGCATCGAGCAGGTGGTTGCTGTCGGTGCTGTTGGGCGACTCCTCGAAATTGATGTCCACATATTTAAAGTTGTGCAGTCCTAGGAGGGAGTTGGTGGTGTAGTTGACGAAGCGTGGGCGATAGGTCATGTTGTGGAAGAGGAACATGGCGCGGCTGATAGCCCTGGGTGAGGGGGATATCTTGTTGTTATAAATATAGTAGAAGTTGGTTACGCCATGACGGCTGGTGTAGGGATAGACAAGGGTGTCGAAATGCTGACGGCTGAGGTCGATGGCGGTGGAGACGTTGGGATAGATGAGTATGTTGTCGATGTGGTATTTATGCAGCACGACGGTTGAAGCCGTGTCTCTGCCCCTGCCTTGGGGGCTGCGCACTATCACGGTGATGCTCAATGCACGGTTGTCGGAGGTGGTGTCGACAATAAAGCGTATATTATCGGGGCTGGCATAGTAGTAGCCTTCGCCCTTGAGATTGTTGACGAGACGGGTCTGCTCGTCGGTCATTTTTTGTTGGTCGTAGTAGTCGCCCACCTTCAGGTAGGAATCCCCTTTCCATTGCTGCAGGAGGTCGTTGATGTCCTTCTGGCGACAGACGAACACCAAGTCATCAATGAAGTGCCGCTGGGTGGCGCGGACGTTGTAGTTTACTGTCAGCGAGGAGCCGTTGAGATGCACGGTGTCGGTCGTCACCACTGAATTGAAACACCCCTTGGTTTTGAGCAGTGTAGCCAGTTGTGAGGCGGTACGCTGGGCTGCAACGCGGTCGTAGACCACGGGTGGCTCGCCATTGGAGCGCAGAACGTTGTTCCACCAATTGTCCTTGTCGGGGTTGGAAAGGCAGTAGATTTTCATGAGGACGGGCATCCAAAGAATACGCCTGTTAGGCTTCTGATAGAAATACTGCTTGACACCCGCCAGAGCCTCAGTCACCTCGTCCGGCACCGCACTGCTGTCGGCCATAGAGACGTTGACCTTGTTATCGTACAGCACCCTCTGTCCCGGTTGCAGATACTTGTCAACGCTGCATCCCGTCATGCTCAGCACGACGCAGACGAGGGTCAGTATGTGTAGCGTACGTTTCAATGGTTCAATAGTTTGGGATATTTTTATTAACGACGGCAAGTATACGGTCGGTCGCTCCGAGGCTGTCGCCCATGTACTGTGTGCATTGCTGCGAGGCCTGACGGTAGGCCTCCTCGTTGTCGAGCAGGCGGTCGAGAGCGGTCTCCAGCTGCTCATAGCGTTCGAAGCTGTAGCCGCCACCAAGACGGATGATGTCGCACGCCTCTTTGAACTTGTGGTAGTTGGGGCCGAACACCACGGGCTTGCCGAAGGTGACGGCCTCCAAGATGTTGTGTATGCCTGCGCCGAAGCCGCCACCGATATACGCCACCTGCGCATAGCGGTAGAGCGAGGACAGCATACCCATATTGTCGATGATGAGCACACGCGACTGCGGGTCGGTGCCGCCCATGCACGAATAACGCGTGCACCGCACTCCCTTCAGCAGCTCCTTTTCAATCCAGTCGAGGTGGCTCGGGCTGATTACGTGGGGTGCGACGATGAGCGTCAGGCGTTCGTCACGGTGCAGCAGGTAGCGCAGCAGATGCTGCTCGTCGGGCTCCCAAGTGCTGCCTGCTAGCAACACAGGCACATCGGGACGGAACGATAGGAAGCGTTCCACCACGGCATTGCTTGCCGCCTCCTGGGCTATGGCGTGGACGCGGTCGAAACGAGTGTCGCCCGCTATGGAGACATGGTCGATGCCGTGTTCCTGCAGCAGGCGCAGAGACTCCTCATTCTGCACAAAGATATGGGTGAAACAGTCTCTGACCTGATTAAGAAACCACTTGCCGTACCATTTAAAGAAATACTGCTTAGGGCGATAGATGGCAGAGAAGATATAGGTAGGCACATTGCGGCGGCGCAGCTGCTCTAGGTAGTTAAACCAATAGTCATATTTGGCAAAGAACGCCACCGTGGGACGCAGCAGGTTGACGAAGCGGATGGCATTGGCTCGGGTGTCCATAGGCAGATAGCAGACAAAGTCGGCATTGGGATAGTTCTTGCGCACCTCGAAACCCGACGGGGAAAAGAATGTGACACACACCTTGTAGTCGGGATACTTGCGCCGAAACTCCTCCAACACGGGACGTGCCTGCTCGAACTCGCCAAGGGACGAGGCATGGAACCAAGCTGTCTTGCCCCTGCCCACCGGTGCCACCGACAGCCGTCCAAACGTGCGTCGCCACCCTGCTAGCATCTGCTTTGCCTTAGGGTTGAACAGCGATGCCACGTATACGCCTGCCGCGTAACATCTGATGCCGAAAGAATATAGAATACGCATCTTTAATAAAAACTAAAAACTAAAAACTAAAAACTAAAACTATTTCAACTTAATCTGGGTGCGGCAGCCAATTTTCAACTTTCAATTTTCAACTTTCAATTATTAATAGTAGTAGTACTCCTGCGATGCTTTGCCTTTGAGCGGGAACATCCAGCAGAGTTTGATTGAGTATATGAGGTCGAAATAGCGGTTATTGTCCTTGCCGTGCAAGCCTAGATAGTCGTCAATCATATAGTCGCGCGTCGACCAGCTCCAACATTGGGATATGTCGAAGGAGACATAGAGATTCAGCAGGTTGGCATTATTGCTCATAAACCAATAGCCTACCGACTCGGTCAGCATCGCTCCGTGGCGTTGGTGGTCATACAGCAGCCCGTAGTCGCCTTCCAGCTGGGGTGCGTGTTCGTTGTTAATCATAAAGATGGTCTGCTGCCGCATATAACCGCCACTGACACGCGCCAGAATACCCGAATTGGGGTTCCTCTTCGGGGCGACGACAAACACCTTCCCCACCCCGCCCTGCAGGCTGAGGCCCCTGTTGTAGCAGGTGATGCTCGCGTCGGTGCCGTTCGCGCCGATGACGATGCTGTCGTGAGTGTATATGCTGCCCATACGCTCCTTGCGGTAGAGTAGGTTGTTGCTCCCGAACCACAGGTTGGCATCCACAGACACCAGCCACCCGTTCGCGTACTTGTAGAACGAGTTGATACCATAGTCCATATAGGGACCCGTGTACAGGCTCGCCATTGTGGCACGCTGGCTGGTCGTGCCGTCAGGGGCTGTGCCGAACGAGAACCGTTCGGAAGGCATTTTCACGCCTGCGTTAAAACCCACGATGTGGCATTCAAGAGTATCCAGTTTAGGCGTGTTTTGGGCGTATGCCGACACGCTTGCCATCGCCGTCATGACCACGGCAATCCAGACCTTACAAAATATTTTTTCTCTGATATTCATCAATATGATATTATTTTCGTAATTTTGCACCCTCAAAAGTATGCAATATTTCAAACTGCAAAGATACGCAAATTATTTGAATACACAGAATTTTAATTTTTAATTTTTAATTTATAACATGGCAAAAGATTTTGTAAAACGCTCCGAGAACTATTCCGAGTGGTACAACGAACTGGTCGTGCGCGCCGATTTGGCTGAAAACTCTGCCGTCCGCGGCTGCATGGTCATCAAACCCTACGGCTACGCCATCTGGGAAAAGATGCAGCGCGCCC
>CAMZFW010000115.1 GCA_947306225.1 uncultured Bacteroidales bacterium | reverse complement strand
AGATAGGCGACACGGTGTGGCTGCCCTGCAAGGGACAGAAACTGTCGGACGGCACGGTGGCACCTACGGCGACGGAAAGCCGCACCAACGCGAAGGAGGAGGCGAAGCCTGCTGCGACCAATGTGACGGCGGATAATCAACCTCAGGGGGCTGCCGCCACGATAAGGCCTAGGGTAAATCCGCAGAGTATCGTGGTGTCGCTGATGATGCCGTTGAACCTGAGTCAGATGGATAAGATTTCGACCTCGAAATTCGACGTGGAACAACGCGGCAAGATAAACTATAAGAGTCTGGAGTTTATCCAGTTCTATGAAGGGCTGCTGCTGGGGTTGGAACGATTGGAGAAGATGGGCTATAATGTGACACTGAACGTGGTGGATGTGGAGGGGACGAGCGACGAGGCTGTGGAGCAGGCGTTCCGCAGCCATAATGTGGCGCAGTCGGACCTGCTGATAGCCATGCTGACGCGTCAGCCCTTTGAGAAGGCGGCAGCATTGGCGAAAGAGGCACAACTGTTTATCGTCAACCCGGTGACCGACCGCGCCGAGGTGGTGGTGGGCAACCCGTATGTGTTCAAATGCCAGCCCTCGGTGGAGGCGATGGCCCGGTCGGCGGTGCGCGTGATACACCGCACGATGCCGGGGATGCCTGTGTTTGTAGTGCATTCGGGAGCCAAGGCAGAGCAGACTGCCCTGAATGCGCTGACGACGGAGATGGCACGCTACGACGACATGAAATATACGCTGGTGGACTGGGCTAAGAGCAGCCAGCTGACCACGCTGCTGAAGGGCAGCGGACAGTCGGTGGTGGTGAGCCTCTACCAGCAGGACAAGGCGAAGAACCGCATATACTCCTCGCAGCTGCTCAACAAGCTGTCGGCATTCAAGAGTAGGACGCCCTATCTGGTGACGTTCGACGACTGGGCAGCGACGTATAGCGACGTGGACTTTGCGCAGCTGCAGAATCTGAACTACCACACTTTCTATGCTGACTGGGACATGGCAAACCCGCTGCACAAGTCGTTCGTGGACCTGTTTCGTGAGCGGTATAAGACCGAGCCGACCAGCACTTACGCCGGCATGGCAAACGATATAATACTCTATTTTGTATGCGGCATACAGCAGAAGGGTACCGACTTCTTCAAGTCGCCTGCCATCGTACTGCCGCAAGGAGTGCTCTATCCGCTGTCGTTCACGCATCAGCGTGCCGACTGGGGCTTTGAAAACCAACAGGCACTGCTGTACCGTATGACCGACTACCGATTTACGCCCATACCATGAAGCAGACCACCATCAAAAGGGAATTCCGCCTCACGGGGATGGGGCTGCACACGGGCCGCACGGTGACCGTGACGGTGTGCCCGGCACCACCGGACTTCGGCATTGCCTTCCGCCGTACCGACAGGTTCAATATCATCACCCAGAAGGCATTGGCGACGGAGGTAGGCGAGACAGTGCGTGGCACCACCATCGGCTCGGGACGGCACAGCATTGCCACCATCGAGCATCTGATGTCGGCACTGCACGGTTGCCAGCTGGACAATGTGCTGGTGGAATTGGACGGCGGCGAGGTGCCAATCCTCGATGGGTCGGCGCGCCCCTGGCTGCTACAGATAACTCGCGTGGGCATCCGCGAACAAGAGGCCGAGCGTCGCACCTTCGTCATTGACAAACCGTTGCACTTTGAGTATGAGCCTACAGGCTCGGTGTATGACGTGGAGCCTGCCGACACTTTCGCGGTGGACTGCACGATAGACTTTGCGGGTAGCGTGATAGGGCGGCAGAGCGCGCATATCGACGACCTGTCGCAGTATGCCGCCGGCATAGCCCCGTGCCGTACGTTTGTGTTCCTGCATGAGATAGAGCCGTTGCTGCACCTGAACCTTATCAAGGGAGGTAGTCTCGACAATGCCTTGGTGTATGTGAACAAGGAGCTGGGACACCGTCAGCTGCGTAGGTTGGGCAGGACGTTCCATAAGGATCCGTCGCAGTTCCGCGTGCACGACGGGGTGCTCAACACGACGGAGCCGTACTATTGTAATGAGCCGGCAAGACATAAGCTGCTAGACTTTGTGGGCGACGTGAGGTTGGTGGGGGTGCCGCTGCAGGGGCATTTTACCATCTACAAGCCTGGACATAAGGCAAATGCGGCCTTTAGCAAATTTTTAATCGAATATATACAAACAACGAAGAAATGATATTGAACGACATACACCCCGATGCCAAGATAGGCAAGGATGTGAAGATAGGCAACTTCACCACCATCTGTGAGGATGTGGTGATAGGCGACGGCACGGTGATAGAGCCAAATGTGGTAATCTATCCGGGAGCCCGTATTGGAAAGAACTGCCATATCTTTCCCGGCTCGGTGATATCCGCCATACCGCAAGACTTGAAGTTCGCAGGTGAATACACTACGTGCGAGATAGGCGACGAGAATGTCATCCGTGAGTGCTGTACCATCAACCGCGGCACGGCGGCATCGGGACGCACGGTAATAGGAAACAAGAACCTGATTATGGCATACGTGCATGTGGCGCACGACTGCGTGGTGGGCGACCGCTGCGTGTTTGCCAACAACGCCACGCTGGCGGGGCATGTGATTGTGGGCGACTATGTGATACTGGGTGGCAAGACGGCCTGCCTGCAGTTTATCCATATAGGGTCGCACGTCATTACGTCGGGAGGCTCGCTGGTAGACAAGGATATACCGCCTTTCGTGAAGGCGGCACGCTACCCCATCTCATACGCGGGAGTGAACTCGCTGGGGCTGCAGCGGCGCGGCTTCTCTCGTGAGAGCATCAACAATATCACCGACATCTATCGCTATGTGTTCCAAAAGGGTCTGAGTATCAGCCATGCCGTGGAAGAGGTGAAGGAACGCTACGGTCAGACCGACGAGGGCAAGCAGGTGTTGGGCTTTATCGGCAACGCTACCACAGGACTGATGAAGGGATATACTTTTATGAAAAGAAGTTGAATATTAATATAATATAGTTATGAAAAAGTTATTGATAGCATTAGGCATCATCGCCCTCATAGGCACCGTGAGTTCCTGCAAGCAGAAACGTTGCTCGTGCTATACTTACCGCACGGGCTATCCTACCGCCCACAGCTTAGAACCTAAAACAGGGTCGAGCTGCTTAGACACTATCGACTGGATGGCTGCCGATAGTTCGGGCGACCTGATTAGAAAAATATGTGACGAGGAAATAGTAAATTGATGTATGGTGATAAGTTGATATGTTTAGTGGGAGACGTATAGCGTATCAACATATTTACACATTCAGACATTCACATATCGGTACATGATTTCTATTGGATGGACGGCATGGATGCCGGTGCCATCAAGTATTTGTTGTCGGCATGAGGTGCCGGGAGCGGAGACAAGAGTGGGAGTAATAGGATTGGCGTCGTGTTGCTGCAAGGCTTTGCGAACAGTGGGGAATAGAATCATTTCGCCGATGGCAAGTGAGGTGCGGTAGTGTTCCTTTTCGTAACCGAACGAGCCAGCCATGCCGCAGCAACTGCTGGGGATGACATGTAGCTGGCACCCCTTGAGTAGTCGCAACATAGCGACGGTCTTTTCGATACCGACTAGAGCTTTTTGATGGCAGTGTCCGTGAAGCCATATTTCGACTGCGTCGTTGCGGAATTGCTCGGGACGAATATTGCCGCGAGCCACTTCGCGCATGATAAATTCGTCGTATAGCAGGCAGTTCTTTCCTAGACGTTCTGCATCGTCGCGCATGTTTTCGGGTACTAATGAGGGGTATTCGTCGCGGAAGGAGAGTATGCAGCTGGGTTCGATGCCGACGAGAGGGGTGTCGTCGGTGATTTTGTTTTGGAGCAGGCGCACGTTCTTTCGAGCAAAACGGGCAGTAAGGTGCAGGCAGCCTTTGGAGATGGCGGCACGACCGCTCTCGACAGTCTTGGGTACGACCACTTGGTAGCCTAGAGCAATGAGCAGTTGGGCAAAGGTGAGACCGAGTTCGGCCTCCTGCATGTCGGTGAACTCGTCGGCGAAGAGGTAGACCTTCTTTGCGGCATTGGAAGGATTGTGCTGACGGGTGTATCGGGCAACCTGTCGGCGCATGGTTCTTGCGCTGAGAATGGGGATGCTTCGTTCGGGAGCAAAGGAGACAATGCGCTTGATGAGCGAGGCGGTGACGGGGTTGGTTGCGAAGAAGTTGTAGAAGGGTCGGACAGTGTGTCCCAGTCGCTCGACCATTGCCATGCGTGCCACCATCCAGCTGCGGAAGGGGGTTCCATGTTTGTCATATAGCATCTGCAGCACCTGCGAGCGGATGCGGGTCATATCGACGTTTGAGGGGCATTCACCACGGCAGCCTTTGCAGGCGAGGCAGCTGTAGAGCATTTCCTCTAGTGCGGCAGCATCCTTTTCACCCTTGTTGGGCAGCCCACGGGTAAGCACCTCGCGTAAGATGTTGGCACGGGCGCGTGTGGACATGAGTTCGTCGCGCGTGAGCTTGAAGGTGGGGCACATAGTGCCGCCGATGGTGTTGCTCTTGCGGCAGTCGCCGGCGCCGTTGCATTGCTCGATGCTGCACATCAGTTCGCTATCGGAACAGCGGTAGGTCTGCTCAACGTCATAACGCAGGCATTGGTCCATGGGTGGTGCGTCGACAATCTTGCCCATGTTGAACACGCCGTCGGGGTCCCAGCACTGTTTCAGTTGGCGCATCAGTTGGTAGACTTCGTCGCCGTACATGATGGGGATGAACTCGCCACGCAGACGGCCATCGCCATGTTCTCCACTGAGGCTGCCATGATGTTTTTTAACCAATCGAGCATCCTCTTCCGCCACTTGGCGAAACAGCTGGCGGTCGTGCTGCCGCTTGATATCGAGAATGGGACGGAGGTGTAGTTCGCCAGTGCTAATGTGGCCATAGTAGACACAGCTGAGGCCGAGGCGGTCCATCATCTGTTGAAATTCGTCGAGGTAGGCGGGAAGCCGTTCTGGGGCGACGGCGGTGTCTTCGATAACGCCAATGGGTTTCGCATCTCCTTTGACACCAGTCAACACGCCCAATCCAGCTTTGCGTAATGCCCACACACGGTTGATGTCGTCGCCATAGACACGGCTGCAATGGTATGCCAGACCTTGTGCCAACAATTCCTGTTCAAGGGTATCAGCATGGGTGTCCATGTCATTGCCGTTAAATTCGGCAATAATCAGGGCGGCAGGTTCGCCTTGTATGAAAAAACGGTTGCGGTCTTGTGTTCGGTTGTTGCGGCACAACTCCAAAATCTTGCCATCCATCAGCTCTACTGCGACAGGACTGTGCCTAAGGGCGACAAGATTGGCCTGATAACTCTTTGGTAGGCTGTCGCAATGGGCGCAAAGCACCATCTGCTGTTGTGGCGGCAAGGGGTCGAGTGACAGCTTGATGGCCGTGATGAAACAGAGCGTGCCCTCTGACCCAGTGAGCAGGGCGCATAAGTCGGGTTGCCCGTCGGCGTTGGAGGCCAGTGGGGCGATACATTCGTCGATGGCGTAGCCACAGCTGCGACGACGCAGGCTGGGGTCGGGGAAGTTGTCGGTGATAAGTTGTCGCGTGTGGGGAGTGGTAGCCCACTGCTTCAGTTGCGTGCAGATGTGCTCCAACAGTGGGTTTGTGGTTGGGTCAGCGGTGGTGAAGGGTGTGCCGTCGCTGAGCAGTCCCCGTATTTCAAGCACATGGTGGCGGGTGCTGCCATATACCAGCGAGTGTGTGCCGCACGAGTTGTTGCCTACCATACCACCAATGCAACAGCGGTTGCTGGTGGAGGTCTCTGGGCTGAAGAAGAGTCCGTAGGGCTTGAGGAACAGGTTCAACTCGTCGCGCACGACACCTGGTTCCACCCACACCCAGCGTTCTGTGCTGTTAAATTTGAGGATGTGGTTAAAATGGCGGCTGATGTCCACCACGATACCGCTACCGACAACCTGTCCGGCAATGCTGGTGCCTCCTGCTCGGGGGATTAGATGGGTGTGACGCCGCTTCGCTTCCAAGATAAGCTCTACGATATCTTTCTCATTCTCTGGATATGCCACGCCTAAGGGTAGTTCGCGATAGGCAGAAGCATCGGTGGCGTAGGCAATGCGGTGCAGGCTGTCGGTTAGGATTTGCATGTCGTCAGATTGAGTATATCAGTCCCTCCACTACCGAGCGCACTTCCTCACGTGTCAGATATGGATGCATAGGCAGTGACAACACGCTTTTAGACAGTCGTTCGGCATTAGGTGTGAGGGCGAAGTTGTGGTACTCCTTGAATGCCGTCTGAGCACTCATTGGTGTAGGGTAGTATACCATGGTCGGAATGCCTTTTGCCTTCAGTTTTGCCTGTAATGCTTCGCGATTGAAGGTGCCTTCGCCTGAGGGAACGCTCAATTGTATTGTATATTGTGCCCAGCTGCTGCCGTAGCCTTCTGGTACGTAGGGTGTGGTAATCCGAATCTCTTTTCTGAGGAATTTGGTCATACCGCCCAGCAGTTGGTTGTAGTACTCCGCAGCCTTGTTCACGTCAGCCAGTTCATGCTCCTTGAAAGCCTTAAATTTCACGCGTAGGATAGCTGCCTGCATAGTGTCGAGACGGCTGTTGAGTCCGATGCGCACATTGTCGTATTTGTGGCTGCCCTTGCCGTGCACGCGGTACGAGGCCAGCAGTTCGGCCCACTCGTCGTTGTCGGTAAACACCGCGCCGCCGTCGCCATAGCATCCCAGCGGCTTGGCGGGGAAGAACGAAGTGGTAGAAATGTCGCCAAAGCTGCAGGCGCGTTTCACCATTGTGCCCTCGCCCGATGGTTTGGGCAGGCGTATGCTGCCACCAAAGCCCTGTGCGCCGTCCTCTATCAGAAACATCCCTTCGCGTTTGGTGATAATGCGCAACTCTGGGTAGTTGGCGGGCTGACCAAACAGGTCGACAGCTATCACCGCCTTGGGACGCAACGTCATGTGGTCGTGCACTGAGCGGATGGCATCGTCCAAACTCTTGGGGTCCATGTTGAAAGTGCGCGGGTCCACATCCACAAACACAGGGGTGGCCCCCTCCAACGCCACCACCTCGGCAGTGGCAAAGAAGGTAAAGTCGGGCACAAACACCGCGTCGCCCTTACCGATGCCGAGAGCTTTCAGTGCTAGCGTCAGCGCGTCGGTTCCGTTGGCGCAGGCAATGCAATGCTTCACGCCCACATATTCTGCCAGTTCCTGTTCCAGTTCCTTTACCGGACTGCCCATGATAAAGGCACCCGAAGCCGCGACATCCGCCATCGCTTGGTCGATATCGCCCTTCAACAATTGGTACTGTTTCTTTAGGTCTCTAAATTCCATACGTCGCTTCTTAATTCTTTGTTCTTAATTCTTAGTTCAGTACTTCATATCCTCCCAGCCAAAGGGGTGGGGTGCCAGCGGCAACTTTGCCAATGGGTGGTAGTCGCCTTTCAATCCGATGGGGGTGGCATGGCGGATGTCGCTCACTATTTGGATGCAGTTGCGGGCTTCGCTGATGCGGAAGCCTCTCCCCGCCAGGATTTCTTGATAGCTCTTGGTATGCAACTCGGTAAACCCTTGGCTAAACTCAAACTCATCGCCGTCAATCATAATCGTCCTGTAGGTGCGCTTCTCGCCCTCCACGGCGTTGGGTGGCAGACAGTCAGCGTTGATGCTGAGGAAATAGCGCACACGTGCCTGACGCAGTTCTAGATAGCCTGCCACACGGTCGTGGCTCATCACATGCACTACATTTTTCTGCACCGGGCCGAACACCCATTGCAACATGTCGTAGAAATGCACGCCGATATTGGTCGCCACGCCGCCGCTCTTGTGCACGTCGC
>CAMZFW010000114.1 GCA_947306225.1 uncultured Bacteroidales bacterium | reverse complement strand
GCCCACCAGAAGAACACCACAGTCAGCAACATGCCCCATGCCGTCGCTATCCAATAGGCAGTATTGAGGCTTCTTATTGGGTCGGCAGATTCGAGAAACTCCTGCAGCCAGTTGCCGCTCAGCATCATGGCACCCATAATGGGGGTGAAGATGATGTTCAGCACAAAGCTGATAAGCCAAGTCCAGAGGATAGTCTGCAGCACCTTGTGTTTCTTGAAGATAGTAGTAGTGAAGAGGAAGAGACCCACATAGCTCAGATAAGCTATCACTCCATATATCACCACCTTGCCAGGGGTGAACACTCTGGTCAGCATCATTACATCCTCATCTGTATTGGGGAACTGTCCCCCTACTAATGCACGGTAGCCATCCAAAAGGTCAGCCAGGTAGTCAGTCTGCCACAGCCACTTCCTATAAGGGCCAAAAGGCAGCAGCGTCAGAAGGTAGTCGAGCACCATACCGCCCAAGAAGCACAGCAGCGGGCACACCACGATGGTGAAGAGCAGCATGCTCAGGTACTTCTCCAACTTCGAAGCGGGGAGCATGGCAAAATAAATGCCCTCCTTCTGCAAGTTGCAGGTGCGGTACATGCGTGAGGGAGAGACTATCGCAGCCAAAAGCACCGACCCGGCGATAAAGCACCAGCGCACTTCGGGCACAATAGCGGGCATTTCCTCAATGCCACTCAACGCCCACCACAGCAGCCACGCCGCTATGGGCAACAGGGTAATAATCAAAAGCGATGTTCCGGCATTCTGCCAGATATTGCTGAAATCTTTGCGAACCACTTTGCAGAAACGGCTCCATTCAAATGTGTTATTCATGGTCTTCTTTTTTTTAATGATTTCTATTTTCTAGAACTTCTAGTATTTCTAGTTTTACTAGTATTTTCTAGTTCTTAATAAAACAGTTTCTTAATTGTCTCTCTGTTGCGCAGCACGGCGTTGAACAGGCCTTCGATGTTCACTTGGCTCTCGCGGCCGTCGTGGTTGACGCACACGTTCATAAAGCCGCCCGGCAGCTGCTCGGTGAAGAGCGCCTCGGGGTTGGCGGCCGAGTCGTAGTCGAAGCTCAACTTGCTGGTGATGGTCGCAATGTCGGCGTTCAGCAGCACATCGTCGTTAGTCAGAATAATAATCGGGTCAATCAGATTCTCCACATCCTTCACTTGGTGTGTCGAGATGATGATGGTAGTACCCTCGTCGGCACGCTTCGACAGCAATGTGCGGAAGTCGGTTTTCGATGGGATGTCCAAACCGTTGGTTGGCTCGTCCAGCAGCACATAGTCCGTACCCAGCGACAGCGCGCAAGCTATCAACGACTTCTTCTGCTGGCCGAACGACATCTCCTTGAAGTTGCGTTCAGGGTCAACGCCCATCTCCTGCATCAGGTGTAGGAACGTTGCGTAGGCATACTTCGGATAGAAGGGCGCCAACTCTTTCACATAGCGTGCCGGCGTGGCATTGTCGGGCAGAACCACCTCGTCGGGCATGAACACGATGTTCTCCAAAAACTTCGGCTCGCGGCTGAACGAGGTGTAGCCGTCCACCTCGCAGGTGCCCACCTGCGGTTGCTGCAGGCCGCTGATAATTTTAAGCAGGGTTGTCTTTCCCACGCCGTTCTCACCTAGCAGGCCATAGATGCTGCCCGGCTTAAAGGTGAGGTTGATGTTGTGAAACACCGGCGTGTGCTTGTAGCTAAAATCTAAGTTTTTTATCTCAATCATGGCTTTAAAATTTATTTTTTGACTAATTTTAATTCGTTTTTTGTTTTATTTATTTTTATCTAACAGTTTGTTTTTGTGTCTATTTTCTGCATTATTGATGTAGTGTATTACTGAACTAGTACACTGCAAAGATACGACACTTTTTCATACTAGCAAGTGTTTAGTGTAGTAATTAACATTATTTAACTTTTCCAGCCTCAAATCTTCGTTTTTTCGCCATTTCCTGTCTCATATCTACCCAATTTTCCCCCAATCGTTCCTCACTTATCCTATATTTATACCTTATTTATACTTTATTTATACCTTATTTATACTATTCTAGAATAGTATAAATAAGGTATAAATAAAGTATAAATAAGGTATAAATATAGAATAAGTACAAAAGAAAGGGTGAAATTGTTACGGCATTTTCTCTGAATAGACACGATAAATCTTATTTTTTACCTCGAACGCAATATAAAGGTAAAAACAGCGTTAATACCACATTCAACGACGCACGTATGCGGAGTAGGCTCCGCTGGCAATCATTATAATAGTAAATAGTAAAAATATAATCTATATCTATGGCTAACTTATCTTTTGGTAACGATTACGACCACAACGCCACAATACGTTTCTTCAGCAAATGGTGGAAACTCCTGCTGTGGGTATTTGTCATCGCATTGGTCGCCTCACTGGCGGTGTCGCTGTTCATCACACCGCGCTACAAGGCTACCGCAACGCTGTTCCCCACCAACTCCAATCGATTGAGCAAGGCGGTGATGGACTACCACTACAGCCTCGACTTCATGGACTACGGCATCGAGCGCGACTGCGAGTATTGCATACAGATATTGCTGTCGGAGTCGATGGAGCGCGACGTATGCAGCCGTTTCAACCTATTGGAACACTACGGCATCAGCCCTAACGACCCGCACAAGATGTTCAAGCTGCACGAGCAGTATCGCGGCAACGTGAACGTGAAGCGCACAGAGTATCTGGGCGTGGAGGTTTCGGTGCTGGACGTTGACCCGCAGTGGGCCGCCGACATGGCCAACTTCATAGCCGCCAACTACGACACGGTGTGCCACCGCATACACCACGCACGTGCCTGTAACGCCGCCGACCTGATGGAGGGAGTGTGCGCACGGCTAGGCGAGGAAATCCGCGACCTACAGGACAGCCTGCGGCGCAATCCGCAGTATTCGCTCGCCTTGACGCAGATGATTAACGAGAAGTGCCACGAGCTGGCAGACCTCGAGACCCGTGCCGCACAGACGCAGGTTGACATGAACGAGGAGGTGAGCTATAAGTTCCTGCTCGACCAAGCTGTGGCACCCGACAAGAAGGCGTATCCTAAGCGCAGCGTGATAGTGCTGCTGGGCACCTTCGGAGCAGTGGTGATGTGCATATTGGTGCTGCTGCTGTGCGATGCCGTGAAGAAGGAAGAGGAATAGGAGGCTATAGATACTATAGAGGATATAGATACTATAGAGGACGCTAAATCACAGATTAATATGAGTTTCCGTTGGCTGCGAGAAAACAGGGCTGCCGTCATTGCTGTGACGGTGACGCTGCTGTTTGCCGTGGCCAACTCGATGCTGCTGCTGAAGGATTTCTACTACCTCTCGTTGCTGCCACTGGCGGGGCTGGTGCTGCTGCTGTTTGTGGTCAAGTTTGAGACGGGGCTGCTCTGCATGGCCTTGTTGACACCTTTTGCGATAGACTTCGCGCTGGTGCCGAAGATGGAGCTGTCGATGCCGGTAGAGCCGATGATGATACTGTTCACGCTGATGTTCTTCTTCAGGGTGCTGGCAAACCACAGCTACGACGTGCGGCTGCTGCGCCACCCGGTGAGCATCGCGCTACTGCTGTCGTTGGCATGGATGCTGATAACCAGCTGCACGTCAACGATTCCCTTGGTGTCGTTCAAGTATCTGCTGGCGCGAATATGGTTTGTGGTGCCGTTCTATTTTGCTGCAGCCCAGATATTTCGCGACAGGCAGCGCATACGCCAGTTCTTCTGGTGCTACGCCATAGGGCTGATTGCCGTGGTGTGCCTTGCTACTGCCAAGACGGTGGGCAACTTCAGCGACCTGCAGACGCTCCACCGTGTGATGCGCCCCTTCTACAACGACCATACCGCCTATGGCTGCGTGATTGCGCTCTTCCTGCCCGCAGCGTTCTACTTTATATTCAGCCGTGGCAGCAAGGGGTGGGCAAGGTTGCTGTTCTTGGGCATGTTCGCATTGCTGATAGTGGGACTATTCTTTTCCTATTGTCGTGCCGCATGGCTCAGCGTTCTGGGCGCGATAGGGGTATATGTGCTGATTCGCATGGGTATGAAGGTGAAGTGGATGGTGCTGTTGTTCGGACTGGGCGTGGCAGTGTTCTTCACCTATCAGAGCGATGTGCTCTACAAACTAGGCAAGAACCATCAGGACAGTTCATACGACTTGGCGGGACAGATTAAGTCCATTTCCAATATATCGACCGACGCGAGCAACCTAGAGCGCCTGAACCGTTGGGCATCGGCGATACGCATGTGGAAGGAGCAGCCGCTATTGGGCTGCGGACCTGGCACCTACCAGTTCCTTTATGCCAGTTATCAACGCAGCTACCAGCTGTCGACCATCAGCACTAACGCGGGCAATCTGGGCAACGCGCACAGCGAGTATATAGGCCCGATGACAGAACAAGGGGTGCCGGGGGTGCTGCTTGTGGTGTGCGTGTTTATGGCGACCTTTGCCACGGGGGTGAGGGTCTATCGCACAGCCAAGGATAAGCAGGTGGCGAATATGGCGTTGGCATTCACGCTGAGCCTGCTGACCTATTATATACACGGTGTCTTCAACAACTTCCTCGACACCGACAAACTCTCGGTGCCGTTCTGGGGCTTTACCGCCGTCATTGTCGCGCTGGACGTATACAGTGAGAAGAAGACCGCCGAGGCAACAGCCCCACACGATGAAGCGTAGCCTCATACTGTTGCTTGCCGTCTGCACTTTGGGAAAGGCGCAGGCGCAGGGCGGTGCCTTGGGCAAGGCACCGTGGAACAATCATGCGTGGAGCACACAGGATGTGACGATACCCCTACTGCGCGAAGCCATCGAAGAGATACATAATTTACCCGACAGCGCAGACCTATTGATTGAAGAGGCTCGCAAACACTTGGGCAAGCCCTACCACTATGGGGGCAAGGGACCCAAGGTGTTCGACTGCGCAGGCTTTGCCCGGTATGTGTATATGCAGTTCGGCTACACACTGCCGGGGGGCAGCATTCCTCAATACCATCTGGGCAAACATATCAACGACACCAAGCAGCTACAACGCGGCGACCTAGTCTTTTGGCAGGGACGCTCGGGCAAGGGTGGCGTAGGTCATACGGGCATTGTCACCGAAGTGGATACCGTCACGGGCGTTTTCCGCTTTATCCATGCTGCCACGTCGACGGGCGTGATACACTCCTACTCCAACGAGGCCTACTATGCCCGCCGCTACATCGGTGCCACCCGCCTACTGGGCAAGCGCAAAAAGCCTGAGACTCCGCTGCCACGGAGAAGGTAGCAAAATATCTTACAAACACAATAAACAGACCATCCTTGCGTTATGGCAATAAAAAAGGGAAAACATGCAACAGATTACTATTAACATCGAGAATCCAGCCATCCTGCCTAGTTTGCGCAAGATACTGAACGCCCTTGATGGTGTAAGTATCGTGCCTCAACGGAGACGGAAAGGAATAGATGAAGCCGAGGAGGATATCCGCAAAGGTCGAGTGTACAAGGCTGACAGCGTAGACGATATGTTTGAGCAGATTCTCGGATAAAGTATGTATTCGATAGAGTATACCAATCGCTTCAAGAAAGATCTCTTGCGTTGTCAGAAACAAGGCAAAGACATGAAGTTAATACATTCAGTTATTAGCCAATTGGTTAATAAGGGCATGTTGCCGGCCAAGTATCACCCCCATAAACTAGTGGGCAGATATGCTGGGAAATGGGAATGCCATATCCAACCAGACTGGTTACTGGTATGGGAGCAGTACGACAAACAGCTGCGCATGGTAATGACAAACACTGGATCACATAGCGAAATCTTCTAACATCTCGTCTCCTAAGCAAGAGCAAAAAGCCCGAAAGCCCGTTGCCACGGAGAAGGTAGCGATATACGGCATAAGACAGCCTAACAGCTGCCTTTGCCGCATCAATTCACAAACGTAGGGGCAGACTCCAATGTCTGCCCCTGCTATTTACTGGGCCCGCACCATGCCGTTGTCGTAGCCGCCGTTGTTGAGGGTCTTCTCTCCTTTGCGGAACTGGCGGCCAAAGTCCATCTGCCAAGTGAAGCCAAGGACGACCATATTGCCGTTGTTGGCAGTCCAGTGGGTGTGGCTGTAGGGATGCACGGTGCTGAGGCCTTCTGTCTCGTAGCGGTAGCCGTTGGGATTGAAGGGACAGTGCCACATCAGCATGGCCGTGAGACTCTTCCAGCGGTACTGGACATAGATGCTCTGCGCCATCTCGGCCACCGTGTAATCCTCGCCGTAGAGCGTCCACTGTGGCAGAAGCGTGAAGTTTGCCCCTGCCACAAGGCTCTTCCAATAGAACTGGGCATTGGCCGAGGCGGTAAAGTTATCCTTTGTGTGAGAGAAAACAGCTCCCTCGGAATTGTAGTGGAGATACATCCCATTGAGTGATAGGTTGAGGCACTTCCATAGCCCCTGCACTCCTACCAGACCGTTGGCATAGAGGCATTGCCATAGGTCGGCGTTCTGCGAGGTAAGAACGAAGAGGTTGCGATAGGGGTCGTAGGCGTAGGTGGAAACGATGGGGTGGAAGCGGTGCATTGCTCCTGCAGTTGCAACGGCATACCATCCTTTTGGGTGGACGTAACGCAACATCAGCTGGTTGGAGAGCAGTTCGCTGGGCTTGAGGTCGGGATTTCCTTGCTGACCCTCCACGTCGTCGGTCTGCTGGAATACAGGCGAGAGTGCAGAAAGCGACGGTAAGGTTGGCGTGAACTGCGACGAGACCGTGAACGACCACTGAGGGCTGATGCGCCATTGCAGGCGTGCGGTACTGAGGTTCCTTATGTAATGCTGGCCACTGGTACCATCGGTGACGTTGAGCAGTTTGGCTCCCGTCCCGATAGAGTAGCCGACCTTCTGCCCAAGCACGCCTTGCACCTCGGCATAGAGATAGGCATTGTCTTTGGTCATGGCGGTTTTGACGCCATAGAGGGTGTACTCGTTCTCGGCGAAGTTGTGCTGGTATTGCAAGCCTGTGCGCAATTCCACCTTGGCGAACTGTTTGCTGTAAACGCCCTCGCCGCTGAGGGCGTACCCGTGGCCATCGATGGAGGTGGCATAGGTACCACTGGTATAGGTGAGGGTGTTGTCGTACTTGTCCACGGCATACTCGCCTACCACGTTCAGCTCCACCTTCTGGCCGTGGGGCATCTTGTGGGTATAGAAGAGGTCGAGCTTGGGCAGGTTGTCCTTCTGGTAGCTGTGCTGCGTCATACTCTGCTCGGTGGTAATGCCGCGGTCGGTTTCGGTCATCGTGCCGGTGGCATCGAGTGTCTTGGTGAAGAAGTCGTCCTGCAGCGAGGCAACAAACATGGTGCTGTCGTCGTGCTGGTAGGTGTATTCGGCGTTGAGGGTGTGGATGATGTACCAAAACGGCATATTGGTGCGCTGGCTTCGGATGACGGTGCGGGCTGAGTCGTAATAGCTGTCCTCCAACTCGTAGGGCACGCGGTCGTAGTTGCGGTAGCCGAGGGTGTACTCCAGGGCGAACTCACTCTTGCCCTTGTGGTAGCTGCCTTGAAGGTAGCCGTTGACAAAGCCGGTGGTGAGTGCCGACTGTGCCTGCGCTACGATGCTGCCACCGTCCTCACGTTCTTTCAGTATGATGTTGACGATGCCCGACGCGCCACGGTCGAGGTAGCGAGTACCTGGATTGTTGGAGTATTCCACACGCTTGATTTGCTCGGCCTTGAGGTTGGCCAATCGCGCCACGGGCACCTCCTTGCCGTTGATTTGCAGAATGGCCATGCCGCCATCGACGGTGATGCTCTGCAACGCCACGTCGACCCTCAGCCCTGGCAGGTTCAGCATGTCGAGCAACACCAATGTGCGTCCGGCAGCTTCCACTT
>CAMZFW010000113.1 GCA_947306225.1 uncultured Bacteroidales bacterium | reverse complement strand
GTGAGGAACGTGTGCAGCCCATCATCCGCAAGATGCCCGCCACAGCGTCGATAACCAAGCTGCTGATAAGGATGGAGAACGCACAGGGGTTGCACCTGTTTGCCTTGGCGGTGGAGATAGACACGGTGTATAAGGCTTTCAAACGCGGTTTCTCGAACTTGTCAGACCTGTTGCGTTGTGCTTTCGACAACTCGGAATATGGCCAAGACTATGCCACGGACACGTCGTATAGCGGTACGCTGCCGATATACTACAACACCCTGTACAGCGGCACGCCGAAGGCGATGCGCCGATTCTATCCCGACTGCGAGGATGGCACGATGAGCCGCACGCTGTTTGTGACGCTGCCCGACCAGTTTGGCAAGACGATGCCGGTGTGGCGACAGATGAGCGACACGGAGGAGGCATTGTTGGACGTGAACCTAACAAAACTCTACGAGGTGAGCCTGCAGGGCGACGAGGTGCAGCCGGAATACATGATGGATATGGGCTTTCTGAACAAGAAGCTGGAGGCGTGGATGGAGAAGCAGCGACAGCTGACCTTGAAGTCGGGCGACAGGACCCGCAACACGTTTTACCGCCGTTGTGCGGAGGTGGGTTTCAGGGCTGGAATGCTTGCCCATTTTCTCTACAACGAGGCGGACAACAACGCTACGAGGTCGAAGGTGGGACGCTTTGCGGTGTGGGTGGCGGAGATGATGCTGAAAGAGTTTGTGGTGAGGGTGAGGCTGGACGATGACACGGCAAACAGATTTATTGCCAGTGCGGTGTATAATGCTTTGCCTTCGGAGTTTAGCCGTGTGGAGTTGGAGAGCAAACTAAGAGAGTATGGTTTCAAAACACCGGCAGTGAGAATCTTGTGTACGTGGAAGCAGCGAGGTTTACTTGATGCCGTCGAATTCAATGCGACCCACTTCAAGAAAACTATGAACTATGAACTATGAAATGCGTATGTTTTTGGTCAAAATGAAGTTGTATGATTCAATTAGAGATTAGCGATAAATTGGTGCGTGACAGCAAGGGCAATATGCACCACCGATATGTGACACGGCTGGCACCAGCCGAGAAGGTGAAAGGCGATGAGTTCCTGACGCTATGCTGCGAGAGGGGACATGCGCCACGTTACCAAGTGGAGAGCGTGTTAGGGTTGGTCGCAGAGGTGATGCTTGAGCTGTTGCGTGACGGAAAGCCTGTAGAGGTGCCGCAGGTGGGTGTCTTCCGCCTAGGGCTGGAAGGTAGGGCGACAGACAGCCGCGAAGAGGCAGGCCTGAAGGCAATAAGTAAGACCACGGTGAACTATCTTCCTGCGTCTAGAATACGGGACGGGACACACTTGATGAAATTGAAAAGTGAAAATTAAAAAGATTGCTTGAATGCTTGATTGTGTTAATGCTTGAGTGGCTGACGCGGTCAAAACACTCAAACATTCAAACAATCAAACAATCAAACATTCAAAAAGACTAACACATTCACACATTCACACGTTAACACATTCATGAATTCGTTAATTCGTTAGTTTAAGGGTTAAAGGGTTTGAGGGATTGACACACTAAAACCTTTAAACCTTTCTCCCCTAAAACCATCAAACACATTCACACATTCACACATTCACACGTTAACACATTCATAATTTTCAATTATCAAAATTTTCTTCGTATCTTTGCAGCGGAATATTATTATGTCACATTTATGGATAACTACATAGTATCAGCGCGTAAGTACCGACCACAGACGTTCGATTCGGTGGTTGGGCAGCAGCATGTCACCACCACGTTGAAGAATGCCATCCGCACCAACCAGCTGGCGCAGGCATTTCTCTTCTGCGGACCGCGCGGCGTGGGCAAGACCACCTGCGCACGCATCCTCGCCAAGACCATCAACTGCACCAACCTTACGCCCGACACGGAGGCCTGCAACGAGTGCGAGAGCTGCCGCAGCTTTGCGGAGGGCGGGTCGATGAACATCTTCGAGCTCGATGCCGCGTCGAACAACAGCGTCGACGACATCCGCGAGCTGGTGAAGCAGGTGTACATACCTCCCCAGACGGGCCGCTACAAGGTCTATATCATCGACGAGGTGCACATGCTGTCGCAGGCGGCCTTCAATGCCTTTCTGAAGACCTTAGAGGAACCTCCGGCGTACGCCAAGTTTATCCTCGCCACTACCGAGAAGCACAAGATTATTCCCACCATACTGTCGCGCTGCCAAGTGTTTGACTTCAAGCGCATACAGGCCGACGACATCGTGGCGCACCTCCGCTCCATCGCCGAGCGCGAGGGCATCCGCTACGAGGAGGAGTCGCTGCACACCATCGCCCGCAAGGCGGAGGGCGGCCTGAGGGACGCACTCTCCATCTTTGACCAGCTGGTGAGCTTCACGCAGGGCAACCTGACTCGGCAGCTGTGCAATGAGAACCTGAACCTGTTGGATTCGGACTATTATTTCAGACTGACCGACTACTTCCGCGCGGGCGACATCGCCAACGCGCTGCTGCTCTACCAAGAGGTGATAGACAAGGGTTTCGACGGGCAGCATTTCATCACGGGACTGAGTGAACACCTGCGCAACCTGCTAGTGGCTCTCGACCCCGCCACGCACCGCCTGATGGAGGTGAGCGACGCGGAGCGGGGACGCTACGGCGAACAGGCGGTGAATTGCGGACTGGCGTTGCTGTTGCGGTATCTGGATATTGCTAGCGACTACGAGTACCGCTACAAGGAGGCGGGCAACAAGCGGCTGTTTGTAGAAGTGGCGCTGATGAAGCTGGCGTCGCTCGTCACCTATCCATAGATTGCTAGGTCGCCGCAGGCGGGGCACGGAAACGGAGCGGAGTCTCCACAGACGAAAAACGGGTCAGACAGCAAGAGGACACCCACCCTCGCAGAAGGGGTGGTGCTGCGTGTGCCCGAAGCGGCGGTGAAGGTGGACAAGGAGGTTGAGGTGAAGGGAAAGCTGCACCGCACTATGGGCATTTCGGTCAAGACCGAGCCGACGGTAAAGCCCGTAGTGTCGGAACCCGAGCCTCAAGAGTTGCCCCCACTGACGCTGGAGCAGCTCACCGCCTACTGGGGCGAGATGCTCAAGGCCATGCAGCCCGAACTGCCCAAGCTGGCAGCGCAGCTGGAGGGCAAGGAGCTGCGGCTGGAAGGCGACGAGATGTTTGTGGTGGTGGTGAACAACAGCTATCTCGATGCCGAGATACGCCCCCATCTGATACGGATGCTCACCTACCTGCGCAAGCTAAGCCACCGCCCGATGCTCAACTGCCGTGTGGAAGTGGTGTACGAGGAGCATGAGGCAGTGGCCTATACGGCACGTGACAAGTATGACGTGATGGTGCAGGCAAACCCGCAGTTGGACAATTTCAGGGTGCTGTTTTCAGAAGTGGACCTTTAATAGTTGAAAGTTGAAAGTTGAAAATTGAAAATTGGCTGGCGCGGTCAAATTATTCAAACAATCAAGCAATCAAACAATCATAAAATACTCAAGCAATCAAACAATCAAACATTCAAACAATCAAGTTGAAAGTTGAAAATTGAAAATTGGCTGGCGCGGTCAAATTATTCAAACAATCAAGCAATCAAACAATCATAAAATACTCAAGCAATCAAACAATCAAACATTCAAACAATCAAGCAATGACCTATATATTCCTCGGACTGCTGATATTTTGTGCGCATTTGTTCAATGCGTGGTTCAGCCGGAAGCGTATACCGGACGTGCTGCTGCTGATGGTGGTGGGCATCGTGGCGGGCCCGGTGTCGGGATGGGTCACACCCGAGCAGCTCGAGGGCACAGGGTCCGTGTTTGCCTCGCTGACACTGCTCTTCATACTGTTCGACAGCGGTATCGACATGAGGCTCGACACCGTCAGGCAGTACTGGACGGGAGTGGTGCAGGTGACTTTGCTGTCGTTCCTGGTGTCGATGTCGGCGGTGACGGTAGTGGCCTATTTCGTGGTGGGGTTAGAGCTGCAGGCATCCATGATGCTGGGTTCGATGGTGGCAGGCACGGCGGCAGCCATCGTGATACCGCTGGTGCGGCAGATGCGGGTGAGCGACAAGACGCGAGTCACCCTGACGCTCGAGTCCGCCATCTCAGGAGTGCTCTGCATCGTCGTGTCGTTGGCATTCATCGAAGGCTACAAGATGGGCAATATGAGCATCGGCACCACCGTAGGGCGTGTGCTGGCATCGGTGCTGATGGCGTTGGTGATAGGCGTGGTGGGCGGCATCGTCTGGTCGTCGCTGATGGACAGGGTGCGCAAGTTGCAGAACTCCATGTTCCTCACACCCGCCTTCGTGTTTGTCATCTATGGGCTTACCGAGGCTCTGGGCTATAGCGGGGCAATCGCCGCGCTGGCATTCGGGCTCGTGTTGGGCAACCCCGAATACTTCGAGATGTCGTTTCTCAAAAAATTGCGCCTCCATCCCATGACCACGCTCGAGGAAGGTGAGAAGAGCTTCTTCAAAGAATTTGTGTTCATACTCAAAACCTACTTCTTCGTCTATGTAGGCATCTGCATCCCCTTCACCAATCTGTATGCCCTCATGTACGGAGCCATCATAGCTGCCGCACTGTTTGGGGTGCGATTCGTGCTGATAGCCATCGTGGGGCGGCGCAACACCGCCGAAGACCGGCTGACCGTGTCGATGATGATACCCAAAGGGTTGGTGTCGGCGGTGCTGGCCTCCATGCCCGAGCAGGTGAACCTAGCCGCAGGCAGGCCCCTCATCCCCGGGGCGACGCTGATAAAGCATGTCACCTACGCCGTGATATTCTGCTCCATCATCATCTGTTCGCTGTTGGTGCTGCTCACCAGCAAACGGCTGGTGAAAGGGCAGGAGGAATTGAAAATTGAAAATTGAAAATTGAAAATTGAAAATTGGCTGTCGCACTTGGGTAACTCTCAATTTGTAACTTTCAACTCTCAACTTAAAAACGTATCAACATATGCAATTCTATAAGTTCGATGGAGCGGGGAATGATTTTGTCATTATCGACATCCGCCAGCGAGACCCAAGGCTGACCGCCGAGACGATAGCGCGCATCTGCCATCGTCGCCGCGGTGTGGGTGCCGACGGGTTGATGACGCTTGGCACCGCTCCCGAGGGGTACGACTTTGTGATGCGCTACTATAATGCCGACGGACTGCCAGCCGACATGTGCGGCAACGGGGGACGCTGTATCGCCCTCTTCGCCCATCTGCTGGGCATGGGACGTAGGGTGGGGGAGACGGTGTGCCTGCGCTTCTTGGCAGACGATGGCGCTCATGAGGCGGCCATACTCCATTGGGACGACAACAGCCGGCAGGGGACTGTACGGCTGGGTATGCGCGACGTGCAGCTGTCGGGACTGCGGCAGGTGCTGCAGGGACAGCTGCTCAACACGGGCGTGCCGCATTATGTGCAGCAGGTGAAAGATTTGGAACAGTTCGACGTGGTGGGCGAAGGCCGTCGGTTGCGCCACCACCCCGATATGGGGACGGAGGGTGCCAACATCGACTTTGTGGAACTGATGCCCGGCGGCATGCTTCGAGTGCGCACTTACGAGCGTGGCGTCGAGGACGAGACATGGGCGTGCGGCACGGGCGTGACGGCTTGCGCCTTGGTGACGGACATTCGTCATATCCGCACCCGAGGTGGCGACTTCGAGGTGACGTACACCTCCACACCCGACCGTTACACCGACATACAGCTCACAGGCCCTGTATCCTATAATTTTAAAGGAGAAATAATGATTGCTTGAATGCTTGATTGTGTTAATGCTTGAATGAATGCTTGAGGGTTTGAGGGACTGAGGGTTTGAAGGTTTGAAGGACTGAGGGTTTGAAGGACTGAGGGACTGAACGCCTCCCTAAAACCTTAAAACCCTAAACCCCTAAAGCAATCAGACAATCAAGCAATCAGACAATCAGGCAATTAATAGGCTCAAACAATCAAAAAATCAAACAATCATAAAATACTCAAGCAATCAAACAATCAAACATTCAAACAATCAAAAACATGACTCCCGTTGAAGCCCAAAAACGCATAGCCGAACTGACTGAACTGATAGACCGCTACAACCACGAATACTATATGAACGACAGGTCGTTGGTGAGCGACTATGAGTTCGACGCGCTGCTGCGAGAACTGATGGACTTGGAACGCGCCTACCCCGATTACGCACTGCCTACATCGCCGACACGTCGCGTGGGTGGCGAGGTGAATAAGACATTCAAACAGGTGGAGCACCGCTTCCCGATGCTCTCGCTGGGCAACACATACAGCATAGCAGAGATTGAGGACTTCGAGTCGCGCACACGCAAGTTGCTCGACGGCACGGCGTTCAGCTACACATGCGAACTGAAGTACGACGGTGTCGCCATCGGGCTGACCTACCGGCATGGCGAGCTGGTGCAGGCGGTGACGCGTGGCAACGGCACCGTGGGCGACGATATCACCGCCAATGCACGTACCATACCTACCATCCCGTTAAAACTGAAGGGCGACTATCCTGACGACTTCGAGGTGCGTGGCGAGGTGGTCTATCCCTTCGAGGCCTTCGAGGCGATGAACCGCCAGCGTGAGGCGGAAGGCGACGAACCCTTCGCCAACCCACGCAATGCGGCCAGCGGGTCGCTCAAGCTGCAGGACTCGGCGGAATGTGCAAGGCGCAAACTGCTATTCTGCGCCTATTTTGTCATGCTACCCGAAACGGAAGCGTCGACGGTGGGCGACACACCTCTTTCCACCCACTACGGACGGCTGGAAGCCGCCAAGCAGTGGGGCTTCAAGGTGCAGCCCTATATCAAGGAATGTCGCAACATTGAGGACATCCGTTTCTTCATCGACTTCTGGGACAAGGAACGCTGGGAACTTCCCTACGGCACCGACGGAGTGGTCATCAAGGTCAATCAGACAGACCTCTGGGACCGGCTGGGGATGACCGCCAAGTCGCCACGCTGGGCGATAGCCTACAAGTTCAAGGCCGAGCAAGTCAGCACTCCGCTGGAGAGCGTCAGCTACCAGGTGGGACGCACCGGCATCGTCACCCCTGTTGCCAATATGCAGCCTGTGTGGCTGGGAGGTACCACCGTGCGCCGTGCTACGCTCAACAATGCAGACTTCATGGCGAAGCTGGACCTGCATGAGGGCGACAGCCTGCTGGTGGAGAAGGGTGGCGAAATCATCCCCAAGATAGTGGGCGTAGACCTCTCGCAGCGCAAGCCCGACGCACAGCCGATAGCCTATACGACCGTCTGCCCCGAATGCGGCACACCGCTGGTGCGCGCGGAGGGCGAGGCAGGCTATTATTGCCCCAATCAGGACGGCTGCCTGCCACAATTGTTGGGGCATCTCGAACACTTTGTCAGCCGTAAGGCTATGGACATCGACAGCTTAGGTAGCGAGCGTCTGAGGCTGCTCTACGATGCCGGGTTGGTGCGCAACGTTGCAGACCTGTATGACCTGCGTCGCGAGCAGTTGATAGGTTTGGGAACGGACACTGCGGCCTCCATTCAAGAAAAGGGTGCGGACAACATACTGCGTGCTGTCGAACAGTCGAAGCAGGTGCCGTTCGAACGGGTGCTCTTTGCCTTGGGTATACGCTATGTGGGCGAGGTGGGAGCCAAGAAGTTGGCACGCTATTTCGGCAATATCGACGCGCTGATGCAGGCACCTGTCATGGAATTGGCGATGGTGGAGGATGTGGGCGATGTGACCGCTATGGCGGTCTACGACTATTTTGCCGACACAGCCCACCGAGCTGTCGTCGACCGTCTGCGGGCGGCAGGACTGCAGATGCAGGTGGTGGAAAACCGCGTCAGCAATAGGCTTGAAGGCATGACTATTGTGGTCAGCGGAGTGTTCGAGCATTTCTCGCGCGACGAAATCAAGGCCTCCATCGAGCAGCATGGCGGCAAGGCTGCCGGCAGCATCAGCGGCAAGACAACCTACCTGCTGGCAGGTGCCAAAATGGGTCCCGAGAAACTGAAAAAGGCGGAGAAACTGGGTGTCCCCATCCTGACAGAGGAAGAGTACGTTAAACTAATTGAAAGTTGAAAACTTATTAAATTGAAAACTTATTAAATTGAAAATTGAAAGTTGAAAATTGAAAATTATCCGGGTGCGGCAACTAATCTTATTAAATTGAAAATTGAAAATTAAAAGAATTCGTTAATTCGTAAACGTGTTAATTCGTTAATCGATTTACACATTAACACATTCAAAATGACTAACACATTCAAGCATTCAAGCATTAACACATTCATGAATTCGTTAATTCGTTAGTTTAAGGGTTAAAGGGTTTGAGGGATTGACACACT
>CAMZFW010000112.1 GCA_947306225.1 uncultured Bacteroidales bacterium | reverse complement strand
AAGCAGACCGAATACACCAAACTGCTTGACAAGGCGAAATTCAAATACACAAAGGCCACGATGTACACATCAGTGCCACGCGACCTGAAGCAGTTTAATTTAAAAGACTTCGACATTATATGCCTCTTCTCTCCCATCGGAGTGCGTTCGTTGGTGCAGAACTTCCCCAACATTGCCGAAGAGAACCACATGATTGCCGCCTTCGGCACATCTACCCACTCTGCTCTCAAGGCTGCCGGCATTAAACTGACCATTGCCGCGCCCACCAAATCGTCACCCTCTATGGCCATGGCGGTTGAGAACTACATCAACGGAAAAGGCCAAGACGACACTGTCATCACCCGTCCCTCTTCGCTGAGGAAAGACCTATCACATGGCAGAGGACAGGGCAGCGGAGTGGCAGGGACGAGAAAGCCCAAGTCGGTATTTGCCAACAAGGCCAAGTACAAACAGCTGCAAGAAGAGCGTAAAGCCCAGGCAGCAGCCCGACGCGCAGAACGACAGGCAGCTAAGGCAGCAGCCGAACAGGCGAAAGTGGAAGGTTAATGGGGAGTCAAAAATGGACAATTCCGTGGAAGACGCAACTGCGGCAACCGTTTCTCATTATTCAACTTCCAATTTTCAATTCCCAAAGAAGGAACGCCTCTGCAGTGAAAAACTGATTGAGGAGTTATTTCGTTCAGGACACCGGATGATGGTGTTTCCCTATAGTGTGCACTGGAAAATGGTTGATGCAGACACATTGCCTGAAGGCATTCCCGCCCAGGTGCTGATTGCCACATCGAAGAAGAAATTTCACCATGCCGTAGACCGCAACCGCGTCAAACGTCTGACACGCGAATGCTACCGAATGCACAAACCGCAGCTATATGAATATCTTAGGGAACATGGACTGTTGCTAGTGCTGTCTATCAACTATGTTCACAACGAGATATTTGACTTCGCTACATTGATGCACAAATTCGACAAGTTGGCGACATCATTGATTGCCGACATAGGACGGTATTTACCCAACGAGTCATGCCAATGAATACAATTTGGGAAAGGATGTGCCACGGGGTTTATGCCATCTGGCAACTGATTGGCAAGAGCCTTGCCAAACTGATGCTTGGGCTTATCTGGTTATACCGCCACTGCATCTCCCCCCTCACCCCTGCCGCCTGCCGCTATACACCCACTTGTTCGCAATACGCGGTGGAGGCTATTAAGAAGTACGGCCCCTTCAAGGGTGGTTGGCTGGCATTGAAACGCATTCTGCGCTGCAATCCGTGGGGTGGGTCGGGGTATGACCCAGTGCCGTGATACTACAACAACTTGATGGCTATCACCGCACAGGCTTCGGCATCGGCAAGGGCATGGTGGTGGTTTTCCAGATGAAAACCACAGGCCTCCGCCACAGTGTGCAACTGGTGGTTGGGCAGGTATCGCAAATGCCGGCGGGCTGCACGGCAAGTACAGTAGAACTTATAGTCGGGCCAGTCCATCTGATACACCCGCATTACAGCTCGCAGACAGCCCTCGTCAAAAGGCGAATTGTGTGCCACCAATGGTAGTCCCTCTATCAGTGGAGCCACACGCGCCCATACCTTGGGGAACACCTCGGCACTGTCGGTATCATCGGGGCCTAATCCATGCACACGCTGACAGAACCAAGTGTAATAGTTTGGCTCAGGCTGTATCAGACTATAGAACGTGTCGTACACCTTACCACCGCGCACTACTACCACCCCCACGCTGCACACACTGCTGCGCTCCCCATTGGCGGTCTCGAAATCTATGGCTGCAAAATCCTGCATGATTGTTTTCTACCTATAGTCGTCTCTACTATTGTTGCTGTAATACCCCTTATACATAAAGAGTTTCAACACTATAGCAGCATTCAATTCCATTGCGAATATACTCTCAGATTTTCTATAAGATAACCTCTAACGATTTTATTTCGACCACGAAATACACGAATCTGATGAATTGTTGTTCGTGCAACTCGTGTAATTCGTGGTCTTCAAAAAATGATTATTTAGTAGTTGTCTATCTGATTAACATGACCAAGATAGTCCAATTTCGGTACTGTCTATTCGCGTAGATTATAGATATTGCTCTCTAGTCGAGCAATATTCTTAGTCAGTAGAACAAGTAATTCCTCCAACTATTTCAAGAAGGTCTCGTAGTAGTCGAACATCTTCTCATAGAGGTGCAGGCGGTCGTAGCCGCGGACGTTGTGTTCGTGGTGCGGGTAAACGAAGTAGTCCACCTGCTTGCCCGCCTTGATACAGGCATCTATAAACTCAATGCTGTTCTGCCAGACCACGGTGTTGTCTTCGGCTCCGTGGATGACCAGCAGGCGACCTTGGAGGTCTTTTGCCTTATTGAGCAAGGAGTTACCGGCATAGCCATCGGGATTCTCCTGCGGAGTGTCCATATAGCGTTCGCCATACATCACTTCGTACCATTTCCAGTCGATAACAGGGCCTCCGGCACAACCCACCTTGAAGATTTCGGGATGAGCCAGTTTCATGGTGATAGTCATAAAACCGCCAAAGCTCCAACCCTCGACACCTATACGGTCCTTATCCACATAGGGCAAGGATTGCAAGAACTTGACACCTTCCAATTGGTCGGCCATCTCGATGGTGCCAAGCTGGCGATGGGTGCAACTTTCGAACTCAAAACCACGGTTGTCGGTGCCACGGTTGTCGAGAGTAAACACTACGTATCCTTGCTGGGCAAGGAAGAGGAAATAAAGATTACCACCACCCAACCAGCTGTCGGTGACCAGTTGGCTGTGGGGACCGCCGTAGACATAGACCAAGGTGGGATATTTCTTCCCTGCCTCCATATTAGGAGGAGTGATGAGGCGGTAGTAGAGGTCGGTGACCCCATCAGCTGCCTTGACACTGCCCATGGTGATTGAAGGCATGGCATAGTCGGCAAGAGGGTTGGCAAGGTCGTAGAGATTCTTTTCCGACACTAGCTTTGTACCCTTGTATTTGCTCACGTTGCAACGGCCGGGGATATTGACGGCATTGTAGCTGTCAATAATCATGGTGCCGTCGGCACTGACTACGACATGATGCGTGCCTTCGGTGGGCGTAATAGGTGTCATTTCGAGGGTGGCGAGGTTGACGCGGTAGGCAGCTCGGCCAGTGGGGTTGTCCTTGTTGGCATAGATGAAAAGGTTCTCAGCCTTGGCATCGAAGCCAATGATACCTTCCACCTCGTAATTGCCTTTTGTAACCTGTTTTAGCAATTCACCATCGATATTGTATAGATAGAGGTGCTTGTATCCGTCGCGCAGGCTGAACCACAAGAACTGGTCTGAATGGCCTGGGATAAACAGCATGGGGTCACACGGTTCGACGTAGCGACTATTCTGCTCCTCGAAAAGGACGGTGTCGAATGCCCCGTCTGCCACGTCGTAGCGTTCCAGCCACATGTGGTTCTGCTCACGATTGATTTTTGCGATATAGAGATATTCCTCCGTGGGATCCCAGCTGATGTTGGTGAGGTAGTTCTCGCGCTCGGCAACACTCTCGTCGCGACGGGTGTCGAGGTAGAGCACCGAATCGTTGACGGTATTATAGATACCCACTGTCACCTCATGGCTCTTCATGCCTGCCATCGGGTATTTGAAGGGCTGCTCACGAGCAATGCGCGCAGTGGTGTTCACCAGCGGGTAGTCGGTCACCATCGACTGGTCCATTCGATAAAAGGCCAACAGATTGCCCTTGGGCGACCAGAATGTACCCTTTTCAATGCCAAACTCGTTGCGATGCACCGATTGGCCAAAAACAATGTCCTGGTCGGGGTCTTCGATTGAAAACACTTTGCCTTTATCGTAGACATAGAGATTGTTGTTGACTGTGTAGGCCGATTTATAGGCCGTTTCCTCCATGTCTAGATGACTGACATTCTCTGTGGGATAATTAGCAACGGTGGTGAGGGTACGCTTGGCAAGATTGTACTGGAGTACTTTACCCCCATTGTTGAAACGAATCTCCTTGCTGTTAAGAACTGTCATAGAGGGCAGATAGGTCAGTGCATCCATACTTGCAGACGCCAACACTTTGTTCAGTTGTGAGAGGGTTATGAATGCCTTTGCCTTGCCAGGTTGACCCATATATAGAACCGAGTCCTGAACATAGGCTATCTGGTTGGTGTTACCCACAAACTGCACACCGCGCATGGAGGCACGGGGATAGAGGCTTCCTGACATCAGCTGCTTGGAGCTGAGCATCTTGTTCTGTGCAAAAACGCTGACTGATAAAGCCAGCGTGAACATAACGAAAAAGACCTTTTTCATATTGTACAAATTAATATTTCTTCCAATTTCTCAAACGGAGGTTGAATACTCCGAAAAATGCCTCCTTGAATATCTTCATACTCATCTTCGATGTACCCAGCACTCGGTCGGTGAAAATAATCGGCACTTCGTATATCTTGAACCCCAAACGGGTGACCGTATATTTCATCTCAATCTGGAAAGCGTAGCCAACAAACTTCACCTTGTCTAGCTTCATTTTCTCCAACACTCTGCGACTATAGCATACAAAACCCGCCGTTGAGTCCATAACCTTCATTCGCGTAATAAAACGCACATATACAGAGGCAAAATAGGACATCATCAGTCGTCCCATCGGCCAATTCACCACACTGATCTTCCCATCTACATAGCGCGAGCCTACCACCACGTCACCCTTGCCCGTAGCACAGGCCTCATACAGCCGTGGCAGGTCGTCTGGGTTGTGCGAAAAGTCGGCATCCATTTCAATCATATACTTATATCCATGCTCCAAGCCCCAACGGAAACCGTCCAGATAGGCCGTACCTAGACCCAGCTTCCCCTTACGTTCCTTGATAAAGAGACGTTCTGGGAACTCCTGCATAAGGCGTTTCACAATGTCGGCCGTACCATCGGGTGAATTGTCCTCAATGATAAGCATATCAAATTCCTTCTCCAAAGAGAACACCTTACGGATGATTCTTTCGATATTCTCCTTTTCGTTATATGTCGGCGTAATAACAAGTGTGTCTGACATCTATATCAATTTTTATATCTCAACAATTAATCATCTTTTGCGAAGCAAGAATGGTAGTATTGCCAGCCAACCCACTATACATCCAATAATATTGGCGACCAGGTCGTTAACATCAAATCCGCGATATGGCAGCAAATACTGAACAAACTCGGTAAATATTCCAACCACAATAGCCAACAATAGGATCTGTCCTTTGCGACGATTGAGAAAGTCCATCAAGAAGAACGGGCATAAGATATACACCGCTCCATGCAGGAGGTGGTCTAAGCGCAGCCCGAACACATAGCGGTTCAACGCCACGTCAAGCCCATTCAACGGTGCCCACATCAACACGGCCAAGAACACAAAATATAATACTGCCCAACGCCGACGCGCCTGACTGTTCGCCACCTTTACAACAAGGTTGCGCACCTTGCGCCGACAGAGAACCCTGCGCGATGCTTTGTGCCACCATTCCCCTTCACAGTCCACTTCTGACCCGTCAGGACGGATAATAGTCATCAGTTTTGCCAACACCTGCTCACGTGGCACTTCTTCGTTCGAGTAGCAATTGTCGCCCCTAAATACATGCACACCATCTCTAATTCTCAAAAGCCGATGAATGATATAATGGTTGTTATAGAAAAAGAGATACACCTCGCCTGGCACGCACTTCTCCTCGCCTGCCAAGGGACGAAGCTTTATCTTGTCACCCTCGCCATTAATTAAGGGCAACATGCTACGCCCGCCAAAAAGCATAGTCACTTCCATACCTTCTTTCAGGCGTTCGCACATCTCCACCAACAAGAAATTGTCGGGACTATTAGGCAATGATATTTGTATTGTCTCCACTCAGCTATTTATTTAAAAATTGCATCATGGCTGGTCCATGCTGCTGCCTCATCGGGCAGACATTCCAAGTGGAACACTGGAACCGCCGCCAATACATCCGACAACATGTCTACTATCATATCCTGAAACTTCTCATCCTGAGCCAAAGCTGGCGGACACGAGGGATGAATTGCGGAGAAAGCCTCTATTACGCTCAGTCTCCTAATCTTGTTATACGGAGCTTGCGACAGGCGCACAGCCGCAGCCAACGGGAATTGGAGCTGGTGATAGCAGTGCGTCTTGCCACTCCAAGGCGAACCATACACCATCGGTATCCCGTTTTCGACAGTTAATATCGGGCTATCATCGTTGAGCAGGTGCGCATCTGGAATATGATTCAACCACAAGCGGGTATGCGTACTCTTGCCTGTTCCTGACTCGCCGAGAAAAAGCACAGCCTTATTCTGGTGAACTATAACAGAAGAGTGTATCAGGACCATTTTGCTTGACGCAGAGAGTACACTCAAAGCCATCCACAACGCAAACCTCAACAATACAGGATTGACACCCACAGTGGCTTCCACTACATTGCCTCCACAATAGCGCATTAACAGCGGGGCATCTGATGGGTTTGTAGTCTCCATCATAAAATAGTAGGTGCCCTCTGCGCGGGCAAACACACTCTTCGTCAAATCTATATCAGAAACAAACTGATATAATTCCGTCCACCGCTCCGGCTTCTCTATCTTATGTCCGAACTCAATCGTCCATTCAGGCTCACAATCCTCTGTCTCAAATACTGGGAATCCGGGCATCGAACCCAACATCGACACAACATCGTCTCCGACAATCCGGACACGATGGTTGGCAATCAAATACGATATCCTGTCGGCCATAATTCAATTTTTATTCTGCCAATAGCAGCCCATTCTCTTGCAGAGTGTCCACCCATTTCTTAGCGTCGGCACTTGCCACGTCGGGCGTTACCTCGTAATTGTCCAGTAACACTTGAGTAGCATCGAGGACTGAAAAGTCCTTGCCCTGTAGCGTGTCCCACATGAGCAAAGCAGATTCATTAAACGCGACAACACGGGTCATGTCCCCATTTGTCTTTCCTTGTAACAGAATGATATTCTCGCCCGCAACCTTGCGAACCTTGTAAATTGGATTAATTTTCATGCTGCAAAAATACAAAAAAAAAATGACATGACAGACTTTTGTACAAAAAAATCATTTTCTCACCCTTTACAAAACCATATACCACCCAAATAAACACTTTTAATAAGGGAGGGGAGCCCCCTATGAGACTCCCCTATGATACGACCTTGTACGCACAAACAAGCTACTCCTTGTTAACTGGCACTTGTATGATAGAAAGCCATTTCTCGGGATCCTTTTGGTTCCAAATACCATCGACGTAAACCGAACGATGCGGTCCGACGATTTGGTAACCCTGCTCTTCAATGTAGCGGAAAAGCTCGGTGTAAGACTTATAGAAACGCTCGTAAGGACCATGATGAGCCATACACAAAGCCGTGGGCACTTCAGGCAGTCTCTTGAACTGAATGATGGCACTGTCCTGCCCCATTTCTTCCACCTGCTCGCAGTATTCGATGTCGATATTGGTGGGCGTGTACTCCTTGTTGTGTTCTACAGTGAAGCAATAGCCAGGCATGGGGCAACGACAACCCAGTCGGTGCATCTCCGGGCCGATTACATCAACGCACAATGGGCCGAGGGCCTGCCAGTTCTTGATTACCTCGCGGTGCGAGGCTACGATAATCGAAGGTAAGGTTTGAATTGATAACTTTTCCATTTTGTTGATTTTTTTGCGGGAGTCTCTCATCGACAACAAAAGTTGCATACGACCTTGGAGCATGTGCAACTGCCGTTCGCAATCAGCAATCTTCCTGTCCAATTGCTCCAGCGGCGGCACGGCAGTGTCACTGTCAAATATCTCTTTGATTTCTGCCAGTGAGAATCCCATCCCTTGCAGTGTGCGGATTGTCGAGAGGCGCTGCATCTGGGCTACGCTGTAGTAGCGGTAGCCTGTCCACTCGTCCACCTCATTGGGCTGCAAAAGTCCCTTCTGCTCATACAACCGTAGGGTCTTTACTGTCACTTGCATCATCTTCGAGAACTCACCAATTTTTAATTTTGTTCTGTAAATCATTATCGTACGACAATATTGTTTATTTGATATCGAATGCAAAGATACAGCATGACCCAAGGGACGAGTCAAGTGCCTTAACACTTTTTATATATTTTGTCATCACACACTAATATTTCTAGTAGGACACGCATTACTATAGATAATAGATACTATCAGCAACAAAAACGTCCGCCCACCCCAAATCTATCAAGCCTATCCCCCCTATCAAATCTATCTATCCCTCCACAACAAAAAAAAGGAGCCCCAACGCTGGGACTCCCCTATAAAACTTGGCGGCGACCTACTTTTCCACAAACAAGTGCAGTATCATCGGCGATGGCGGGC
>CAMZFW010000111.1 GCA_947306225.1 uncultured Bacteroidales bacterium | reverse complement strand
ACAAGCTCATCCCCCAGAACGAGGAGGCTATCGAGCTCGGCAAGGGTCTGATTGAGCCCGTGCAGGTACTCTAAGCGTTTCTGCTTTCTTGAATAGACAAAGGTGTCCATGAATTTGGGCACCTTTGTTGTTGTTGCGATAAGTAAACGCTAATTAAGGTGAAGCGGTATATAGGAAAACACGAATTATCATGAATTAAACATGAATTATCGTGAATTAAACATGAATTTTCATTAATAAAAAAAGGAATGGATCCGAAGGAATATAAAGACATTGTATATAGTATTATAGGGACGGCGATGGAGGTGCATAATGAATTGAAGTGGGAATTGTGTAATCGGTTTATAACGAGACATTGTGTTAGGTGGTGAAGAAAAGTATTTATGAATAATTCGTGTTCAATTTATGGTAATTCGTGTAAAAAATAGGGTTGGCCAGTTGCCCAAACAATATTTGTTGGGCTTTCTCGTTATGGGTATGATTAGATTGTAACTCACGATTGTATTATGGACAATATCACCATCCTGTGGGCCGATGATGAAATCGACCTTTTGAAGCCCCACATTCTGTTCTTGAAAGAGAAGGGATATAATGTTATCCCCGTGATGAGCGGCAGCGAGGCTCTCGACGAACTGGAAGCACACCCTAACGAGGTTGACCTGGTGTTCCTTGATGAAAATATGCCCGGCATTAGCGGTCTCGACACGCTCAGCCAAATAAAGACACGCTACCCGCAAGTGCCAGTGGTGATGATTACCAAGAGCGAGGAGGAGCACATCATGGATGAGGCCTTGGGCGGCAAGATTAGCGACTACCTAATCAAGCCGGTCAACCCCAACCAAATATTGCTGGCCATCAAGAAGCATACCGATGCTCGCCGACTGCAGAACGAGCGTTCGACGATGACCTACCAACAACAGTTTCGAGAGATTGGCATGGAACTGTCGGGCAGGCTTGACCACAGCGAGTGGATTCAGCTCTACCGCAAGTTAGTGTACTGGGATTTAGAGTTGGCTTCGTCGGACGACGAGAACATCCACGATATTTTTATCTCACAGAAGGCGGAAGCCAACCAATTGTTCTGCAAGTTCTACGAGAACAACTATCTCGATTGGATTGGCGGCAACGTGTCAGACGACAAGCCCACGCTGTCAACCACGGTATTGCGCGAACGCCTGTTTCCCATGTTACGTGATGAGCGTTCCACATTCCTTATCGTTATCGACAATTTCCGCTACGACCAGTGGAAGTTCCTCCAACCGGCCATAGAACAGTACCTTCGCACGCTGGAGGATGGCCTGTATTATAGCATCATCCCTACCACAACTCAGTTTGCCCGCAACGCCATGTTCGGTGGGCTGATGCCATCGGAGATTGAACGCAAATACCCGCAGTATTGGGTGAATGAAGACCAAGAAGGGTTTAAGAACCAATACGAGAACGAACTGTTAGACGAGAATCTGCGCCGCAATGGGCTGAACATCAAACATAGTTACAACAAAGTGTTAAACGCGCAATATGGCAGGCGGTTGGTGGACAACGTACCCAATCTGCTGCAAAACAAGCTGAACGTGATTATCTACAACTTTGTGGACATGCTCTCGCACGCCAGCACCGACAGCGACATAGTACGCGAGTTGGCCGCTGACGAGAAGGCGTACCGTTCCGTCACGCTCAGCTGGTTTGAACATTCTCCATTAGCCGAAGTGTTTAAGGCTCTGAGTGGCAAAGATGTCAATATCATCATCACCACCGACCACGGGTCAGTACGCATCAACCGCCCAGTGCGAGTCAAGGGAGACCAAAGCGTTAGCGTCAATCTGCGCTACAAGCAGGGGCGTTTGCTCGACTATAATCCCAAGGAGGTGTTTGAGGTGAAAGACCCTGCCAAACTATTCTTGCCGCGTCGACACGTCACGTCGCCATATATTTTCTGCCACGAGAATGACTACTTCGTATACCCCAACAACTACAATCAGTATGTGCAATACTATATGAACACTTTCCAACATGGTGGCATATCGATGGAAGAGGTTCTTATTCCATTTATCGTGTTGCGACCTAGATAAGTTAAAAGTTGATGATTGCTTGATTGCTTGATTGTTTGATTGCTTGAATGGCTGGCGCAGTCAAATTATTCAAACAATCAAGCAATCAGACAATCAAGCAATTTTTAACTTTCAACTCTCAACTTTCAAAGCAATCATTTATTTATATGACAGACCGTTTACGCATTGCATTAGTCATCGTATCGCTGCTGACAGCCCCTATTTGTGGCCATGCGCAGTATCAATTGTTAAACCCAGGATTCGAGTCGTGGGAGGGTACCGCTACCAACTCTCGTCCCAGCCATTGGAGTTCGTTCCCACAGGCGGACGGCTCATGGGCATGGGCTGCCAGTACGGCGCAGCACTACCATCGCAATGGTGGCCGCCCCGGCTCGTCGGGCAGCTCCTACCTGACCATCTATTCGCGTTCAGTGTTGGGCGTTGTGGCCAACGGTAATATGACCACAGGTCAGATACATGCTGGAAGCACCTCGGCTTCCAGTTCGAGCAACTACAACTATACTCATCGAGGCAGTGCTTATTCTCACGCATTCAGTGGCACGCCCGACTCGATGTACGTGTGGGTGTCGTACTACGCTTCTAGCGCCTCGTCGCAGGGTAGTGTACGCGCTTACTTGCATGGCGATAGCGATTTCCGCGACCCTAACGACTGCACTACCGCCAGTCTCTACAGAGGTAAGGCAGTTGCTCAGTTCAGCCGCACAACTACGTCGGCCTCTACGCCTACATGGGTGCAACAGCGTGTGCCCTTCGTTTATGATGGCACCTCATCGGTCAATTATGTGCTTATGTCGATGACCACCAACACAACAGCTGGTGGCGGTAGTGCCAACGATTCGCTCTCGGTCGACGATATTGAGTTTATTTATAGTGCTTGGCTCGACAGCCTATATGTCAACAATGTTGCAGTGGCCAATTTCCAACGCGACATTTTCAACTACACAGACACCTTGGCTGATGTCGCCGCCTTACAGGCTGCCACGGTCTCGTATGTCACTCAGGCATCGGATGCCATGGCCACTGTCGACATTCTCGAGCTTGACGGGCTGACGCGGCAGTTTGTGTTGCAGGTGCTTGCTGAGGATTCTGTGACTAGCCGCACCTATACGGTCACACTCACCTGCCCTGAACCCATATGCGACACGGTAAGTAATCTGGCTGTGAATGTTGAGGGTACCAGCGCATTGGTCACATGGACTTCGGGCACCAACAACCAACTGTGGGAGGTTGAATATGGGCTTCGTGGCTTTGCACAAGGGCAGGGGCAGTCATCCATGAGTGAGGTTCCCAACATACTGCTTGGCGACCTTGAATACAATAGTGAGTATGAATTGTATATCCGTGCCTATTGTGGCGAATCATTCTATTCCGACTGGAGTGAGGCGGTGGCTTTTGTCACAGGAGAGGAACCTGACACTGTCTGTCTGGGTGTTGATAGCGTGGTCGTTTCCGAAGTGGGGTTCACCCATTGTGCGCTAGTCATCTATTCGCCCTATCTTGATGAAGACGGTCAGAATACCGACTCGATGATGTTCCAAGTCGTTCTGATGCATAATACCGACACCGTTGCCGACACAATCACAAGCCAGAATGTTGTCTCATTTAGCAACCTCCACGTGGGTACAGCCTATGTTGTGTATGCCCGAACCCTCTGCGACTCGGTCCACCAGAGCGGATGGACATTGGCAACATTTACTACTTATGCCGACACGACGAGTATAACAGAAGTCCGTACAAACTTTCCTGCCTTCATGCTCTATCCCAATCCGGCACAAGGTGAGGTGACTTGTTCGATGCAAGTCGGAGCCCGTTCCTCAGGTGTGTTAATTATCTTTGACGATATGGGCCGTAAGATGCTAGAGCAACGCATAGCAGATTCCCAGCGTATCGATATCAGTGGACTCCCTAAAGGACTTTATACTGCGGTTGTGCAGTCAGATGAGGGTGTTGCAGTGCAAAGGCTTTCCATTGTACGCTGACGCATCTATTTTCGGAAAAACACGATAGTTTTTGTCTCTTTTTGAGGTTCGATAGCAAAAGAACGTATACTAAAAAAGGTTAAATCTAGTGTACCACATCCTTGTGGAATGTGCGTTACGCACCCAAAGGTAAGTGGCTTTCGTTAAGGTACCTTCTTGCAGGATTTAAGAAAGTATTGTATTTTTGCAATCGAAATCAATCAATTAAAAATCAAGAAAAATGAGAACAATCGAAACAATCAAGAGCGGCAGCAATTATGCAGCTGTCAGCGTAGGAACCATGAATCAGGTAATCGAGCATGAACTACCGATGGGACCAAATGTCATCAAGGGCAAAGTGTTTGTAGGACAGGCAGTGGGTGCTACTGGTAGCGAACTTTCGTTCCAGACCCTTTTGCCGGGACAGGACAGCGGTTTCTTGCACACCCACAAGACGCATGAAGAGCTGTACATTATGTTGCGAGGCCGAGGCACCTATCAGGTTGACGGAGAGCAGTTCCCTGTGGCAGAAGGCTCCATCGTCCGTGTGAGTCCCGATGGTCGCCGTGCCTTGAAGAATACGGGTGATGAACCTCTGACTTATCTCTGTATTCAATACAAGGCAGACGCTTTCACCGAGTCCGACAGTCCGATGGTCGATGGAGTCATTCTCAACGACCCGCTGGTGTGGTAGTTGCTTTGCCACCTGTCAAAATGAGACAAACAGGTAGGCATTTGGAAAGTGTCTGCCTGTTTTAGAAAAAAGTTGTATCTTTGCAATCTGAAATAGTATTGAGTTCATGACAAAAGATTTCATCCGAGACCCTATCTTCCCAGAATGTCCCATTCGCAATATCTTGGCGCGCATTAGTAATAAGTGGACGTTGGCGGTAATCTATACGCTGAGTGTAGCGGATGCCCCTATGCGGTTCCGCGACATCGAACAGAAAAATCCAGACTGTTCTCAAAAAATGCTTACGCAGACTTTGCGTGGTTTGGAGGCTGATGGGATGGTGTCCCGCAAAGTCTATGCTGAGATGCCGCCACGGGTGGAATATGCACTCACCGACCGGGGTCGCTCATTCCTGCCTATCATGCGTCAGTTGACTGATTGGGCCTATAGTCATTTGCACGATATTATTACCGACAGGGAGCACTATTATGGACAGGATTAAGAATATCGACTATTGCATCCGATACTTGATGAAGCAAGATGGTATCAGAACTGATATTCCAGACACTTTGTCAGAGAAACAATTGCTGTTGCGAGCATTGATGAATGTTTGGGAGCCTCAACCGTTGAGTTTCGAGTTCATAGAAGCGCAGGATGCAGAATTGCAGGCTCAGTTGAAAGATAAGGGCACCGTAGAGGATGTCGGAGGCCTTTGGCAGGGCGATATCACGCGACTGAAGATGGACGCTATCGTTAATGCTGCCAATAGTCGGGGTCTTGGTTGCTGGCATCCCCTGCACTCATGCATCGACAATGCCATCCACTCTGCTGCGGGTCTGCAATTGCGGCAGGCCTGCAACGATATGCTGCGGGGTGGTTTGATTAACACGGGCGACGCTATCATCACACAAGGGTACAACCTGCCTGCCAAGTGGGTGATACACACCGTGGGGCCTATCATCCGCCAGTCTGTGCCCACCCTTGAGGAGGAACGGCAATTGGCACAGTGCTATCGCTCATGCCTACGCTTGGCAGAAGAGCAGGGCTGTCGCAGCATCGCCTTCTGTTGTATTTCCACGGGTGAGTTCCATTTCCCCAACCGTCGTGCGGCAGAGATTGCTGTGGAAACCTGTCGTGACGCGCAGTTGCAAGTAGTTTTCAATGTATTCAAAGACACTGACTATGACATCTACCGACAACTTCTCAACAAGGGTTGATGCTTTGAAGCGGGCGATTGCCGAAGCCGATTACATCATTATCGGTGCGGGTAGCGGTTTGAGTACCGCAGCGGGATTGGACTATGCTGGTGATGCTTTCCATCGCGAATTTGCACCATGGATTAAACGATACGGCTTCACCGACCTATATACTTCCAGTTTCTATCCTTTTGAAACTAAAGAAGAGTACTGGGCCTATTGGGCAAAGCACATCTGGTTCTGTCGCTACCGCACTAATGCATTGCCCCTGTATAGGCAGTTGCAACGGCTCTTTCCCGATGCTTTCGTCATTACCACCAATGTTGATGCCCAATTCGAGTTGGCAGGGTTTTCTCTGGAAAATATCTTTGCTACACAAGGCGACTACAGCCTGTTCCAACCCGCCACGGGCAGTCCGAAACTGACGATAAATAATCACGACTGGGTGATTAAAGTGCTGCCGCTCATCAATGATTGTCGAATCCCTGCAGAACTACTCCCAACTATGCCCGACGGTTCCGAGGCGGCAATGAACCTACGGGTGGACGACACTTTTGTCGAGGATTTCAACTGGCACAGGCAGGCACGTCGCTACACCGACTTTGTACAGCAGGCCTCACGAGGCAACCTGTTGTTGCTCGAATTTGGCATTGGTTACAACACTCCCGGCATAATCCGTTTCCCATTTGAGCAGATGGCTCAAAAGTTTCCCCACACTACGCTCGTCCGCTTCAATCGCGACAATCCAGAGCCTTACATCGATGACCTGCCTCGATTTACCGTCTTTACCGAGGACATCTCAATGGTCTTAGAGTATCTATAGGGAGCTTCTATAAATTCGTTTTATTCGTTCTTATGCTTGCATGAAGATTCAACAAATTAATTCGTTAGATTCGTGCAATTCGTGTTCGATAATAATAAATAGAAGTTGCCTATAGACCTTTCATTGATAGCGATATGCGGTGGCGGCGGAGGTCTACCTCAAGGACTTTTACCTTCACGTGCTGGTGTAGGTGAACCACCTCGGCTGGGTCGTTAACGCGGCGGTTTGCCATCTGGCTGACGTGGACTAGTCCGTCTTGATGGACTCCCACATCGACAAAGGCTCCGAAAGCAGTGATGTTCGTCACGATGCCGGGCAGCACCATGCCTTCTTTCAAGTCTTCGATGCGAGTGACATTCTTGTCAAACTCAAACACCTCGAACTTGGCTCGTGGGTCTAGCCCTGGCTTGTCCAGCTCTTTCATGATGTCTTGCAGCGTGGGCAGTCCGCAATCGGCACTCACATATTGCTCAATCTTCACCCGTTCGCGCAGCTCTTTATGATGCATCAACTCGTCAACAGTGGTTCCGGCATCCTTCGCCATTCGCTCCACCAGTGCGTAGCGTTCGGGGTGTACGGCACTCCGGTCTAATGGGTTGTCGCTCTCACGCACACGCAAGAATCCCGCACATTGTTCGAAGGCCTTGTCTCCTAGGCGTTCCACCTTTTTCAATTCTTGGCGTGAGTGGAATGCCCCTTTACTGTTTCGGTATTCCACAATGTTGTTCGCCAAAGCAGGCCCGATGCCGCTGACATAACTCAGCAGCTCGCGGCTGGCGGTGTTCAACTCCACACCCACGCTGTTTACGCAGCTGACCACCACATCCTGCAGGCTCTCTTGCAATAAGGTTTGGTTCACGTCGTGCTGATACTGTCCCACGCCGATGCTCTTGGGGTCTATCTTCACCAGTTCGCTCAGCGGGTCCATCAGTCGGCGACCGATGCTGACGGCACCACGTACCGTTACGTCATATTCAGGAAACTCGCGTCGCGCCACCTCTGAGGCACTGTATACCGATGCCCCATTCTCGCTGACCATGACGGCGATGAGTTTGCCCTTGAAATGGCAGCGTTTCACCACCTCTTCCGTCTCGCGGCCTGCGGTGCCGTTGCCGATGGCTATTGCCTCGATGTGGAAAGCCTCTACTAAGGCTTCCAACTTGGCTATGGCGGCACGCTCCTCGCGCACCGAAGTGAAGGGGTAGATGGTCTCGTTGTGCAACAACTGACCCTGCGCGTCGAGGCAGACAGTCTTACACCCTGTGCGAAAACCGGGGTCTATGGCCAAGATGCGTTTTTGCCCCAATGGCGACGCGAGCAGCAGCTGGCGCAAGTTCTCGGCAAACACGCGTATCGCCTCCTTGTCGGCCTTTTCCTTCAGCAGGTTGTAATACTCAGTCTCGATAGAGGGCATCAGCAGCCGCTTGTAGCCGTCGCGCACAGCCATACGCACTTGCTCCGACGAGTCGAAGCGTCCACTCACAAACTGGCGTTCTAAGGCATCGAATACGGTGTCATCCTCTTCGGGTTGCACATGCACGCGTAGCACCCCCTCTTTCTCGCCACGGAACAGAGCCAGTATTCTGTGCGACGGTGCCCGCATGGCATTCTCTTTCCAGTCGAACCACGACTCAAACCTCCCGCCTTCCTCCTCCTTGTTCTTC
>CAMZFW010000110.1 GCA_947306225.1 uncultured Bacteroidales bacterium | reverse complement strand
TGGGTTTGAGCGGTATCCCGAATATATGGCGCTGCGGGAGAAATACCCCATGGCCCTGCGCCGCTACGAGCAGCACAACCGTCACCGCAAGCACCCTCTTAAGGAAAAAGAGATGGTGAGACAGGCCCTATCAGTGAGCGAGGAGGAATGGGCTGCCCGCGAAGAGTTCCGCCGCCAAGCCAAGGAAGAGAAAAAGGGCAGCACCTACCAACACAGCCACCTTTAACCCTCGAACTGGAACGGGGTGCGCAATTGTCGAACAGAGACTGACTACTTTGTTACTAGATGAGCCAGATTGCCACAGACACGTTCGATGGCAGTGGAAGGCAGGTAGCGATAGAGCCACCGACGTTCGCGGTTGCGCTGCCAACGGACACGGAAACGTTGCACCGGGTTGAGACCCGTCGGAACGTGGTCAAGATATTTCTTATCAAGAATAAGTTCGCGCATACGGTCTACATCATTCTGCCGTATGGGGTCTAAAATAAACTTACCCAAGTCGGTACCGATAAATTCACCAGCCAGGAATGTGAGCATGTTGTAGGCGGGAACCATCCCGATACGACGCATGACGCGGTGGCAGTCCGTCGGGTTAAGCACCTCGCTATTTGCCTTGAGAAAAATACCCCAGTCGAGTATGTTGCGCAGGGGCAGCTTAAACTTGGCTGTGAGGTGGCAGACCGTGTGCATGAGAAGGTATACGAAATTGCCCATGGGGCTTAGATAGCCCTCAGGGGTGATGTCTTGGAGGGAGGCGACGATATAACGTTCGGCACGACGCTGGCTCCTATAGTTGAGGTCGAGGAAGTGGAGGTGGTTCTCCACTTGAACGCCGTCGACACTGAATTCGGCATGTTTGCCATCAAGAGCCGCATCAGGCGAGCCGAAAAGGGCATTGCCGCGCTCGTAATTCTGCCATGAGAGGGGCAGGAAAAAGATGTCGATGTCGCCGCAGGCACGCGAACAGGGCGTGGGGTAGTAGCGGGAGAGGCTCATTCCCTTGATAAGCCCCAGCCTCATACCCTCGGCATCGGCACGGCTACGGATGGCACTTAGCACCTCTGCCTGATGGTTGTAGTGATAACGCGTACGCTCGGCAGAGAGCGTCCAACTCAACGCGATGTCGCCCTGTGGCTGCCGGTTGGGCGGAAGCTGTTCGATGGCATCGTTGATCATGGTCACCACGCCATGCTTGCGGGCGAGCCAAAAAAGCTTCTCCCACTCCCCTTCGGTGGTGGGGAGCAGGTCAGGAGAGGTGCCGTTAAGCGAGCTGCGCAGAAGCGACAGCATCTGCTGGGTGGTGATATCCATAATTGAGAAGCCTAAAAATTAAAAAAAGGTGACTTTCCAGTTGCGACCATCCTTGATACAAGGAATATTGACTTCGGTTTCGCTGGTGTCGGTGTTGATGCTGTTGGAAGTCATTAAGTGGACATAGACAAGCGCAGTGGTATCGCCCTCGTCAATATTGGCGCCGAGCACTTCATAGTCGTAGATGACCATGCCCATATTCTTAAGATACTCCGTGAGCACTTCCTTTTCTGGGCTATTGAGATTAGTGTAGGACAGGGCCTTGTCGTAGTCACCCACTTGTGTTGCGTGATAAAATTTATCGACCACTTCGTCGGGAGTGTCGCTGCTGCAAGCTGTCGCAAACAAGGCAAACAGTGCGGCAAAAATAATAATGGTTTTCTTCATATTTGTGTCGTTGATACATTTGTTTCGAATTTGCAAAGATACAAAAAATAATCATAATAGCATATTTTTTTTCATTATGTCGGATTTTATTATTAATTTTGCACGCTTTTTTAAACTATGACAGAACTACTCTTAGGTATAGCATGTGGCGTAGCCTTGTCGCTGTTTTTCAGCTTCGGACCTGCGTTTTTTTCGCAGCTGAGGACAAGTATACAGTATGGCTACCGCAAGTCGTATCCGTTCGCATTTGGTGTGAGCGCAAGCGATGTGTTGTGTGTTTTTCTACTGCTGACCGTTCTGAAAAACGTGAATCTTTTCGAGCTGCTCCACAACGTGTGGGTGGCATCGGTGGCGGGGGCCGTGCTGCTGATGATGGGCGTCCACTATTTCCGCAAGGAAGTGACAGACCTCGAGGGCAAGGAGTCGCGCATCAAGTTTAAGAGCAATGACGGCGAGCCACGGCGACTGACCATCCTGATGCAGGGCTTCGTCATCAACTTCGTCAACCCCTTTATTTGGATTTACTGGATTTCGGTCATTGCCTTGGCATCGGGCGAGTTGAACCTCTCAACGAACGAACGCTATATCTTCTTCATCGGTATGCTGGGCACCACTCTTGGTCTTGACATACTGAAGTGCAAGCTGGCATCGCTGCTACAACGCATCATCACTGCCAGGTTGCTGAACATCACCAACAAAGTGTGTGCCATCATCATGTTCGGCTTTGCTGCCTACATGCTGGTATCAATGATATTGTACCAAGTGAGTCCCAAGGCTCGCGAACGGCAGCAAACACAGCCCAACAACAAGACCGAGGTAATCAAGAAACTACACAATCTACCATTGTTGGACAGCCTTGGAGAGCGAACCCCGAGGAAGCATCGGCACGATACCATCCAATTCGACGAACTGGACAGTCTGCCGCAATAGACAATATCTATACCTACCATGATACGCGAAGAAACAGTATTTGGACCCATCTACAGCCGACGACTGGGTACGTCGCTGGGCATCAACCTGCTGCCCGAAAAGGGCAAAATCTGTAATTTCGACTGCATCTACTGCGAATGCGGATGGAACAAGGACGGACAGAACGACACCGTGCTACCTACCGCAGCCAAGGTGCGCGCCGACCTAGAGAACATGCTGGAACATCTGCGACGGAAGGAGGTAAAAGTGGACTCGATAACCTTCTCTGGCGATGGCGAGCCGACCATCAATCCCGAGTTCCCCCAGATTATCGACGACACGCTTGCCCTACGAGACCAACTGGCTGCGACAGCCAAGGTGTCGGTGCTGTCGAACGCGACGAGAGTACATATTCCCGAGGTCTTTAATGCCTTGTGCAAGGTAGACAATCCCATCATGAAGATTGACGCGCCCACCAACGAACTGGTGGCACGCATCAATAAGCCTGCGCCTGGATATGACATTGCCCGCGTGGTGGAGGCACTGAAACAGTTTCAAGGCAACTTTATCCTGCAGACCTGTATGTTGCGGAGCAAAGAGTACGACTTCGACTCGTCGCGACCCGAGGTGCTGGAGGGATGGATGGCAATAGTGCGAGAGCTACGTCCCCGCGAGATAATGGTCTACACCATCGACCGCCCCACGCCCGCAGAGGGCTTGGAGAAATTCACCGTGGAGGAGATGACCGCCATGGTGCAACCCTTGATTGATGAAGGATTTTGTATTCAGGTTAAAGGATAGTTCATTTATGGGCAAGTCGGCCCGAAGGTGTTCTAAAACAAGAAAAAAACTTTTTTTTTGTATATCAATAAAAATGTGTATTTTTGCAATTCCAAAATGCCACCATTTGGAGGCGTTTTGGATAGTGTAATTATCGCGTAAACAAATAAATATAGTATATTAACAAATATAGGAGAACCAAGCTATAGCAGCACCATTTAACCCTGGCGCCCCCAACAACAGCAATAAAGGACGCACCAAAGGGCCTCAGAGAAAAGAGCCCGAACATTTGATAAACGAGCGCATCGACGTACCGATGGTACGCGTGGTAGGCGACGGAATGGAACCCACCATTATGAGTACCAAGGATGCTTTGACACAGGCCTACGATGAGGGACTGGACCTAGTGATGATTTCGCCCAATGCCAACCCGCCGGTGTGCAAGATTATCGAATACCAGAAGTACCTCTACGAGCAGAAGAAGAAGGAGAAAGAGCGCAAGGCCAATTCCACCAAAGTGGTCATCAAAGAGATACGCCTGAGCCCGCAGACGGACGACCACGACTTTGAGTTCAAACTGAACCACGCCAAACGTTTTTTGAAGGAGGGCAACAAGGTGAAGGTGGACGTATTCTTCCGCGGACGCTCCATCGTGTACAAGGAGCAGGGCGAGGCACAGCTGCTGAAGTTTGCTGAAGCACTGATGGAATACGGCAAGCCTGAGGCAATGCCGCGACTGGAGGGGAAAAGGATGCTGATTATCATAGCACCAAAGAAATAGGATGAATGCTTGAATGTGTGAGAGGCTTGCGCCGTCAAAACATTCAAACAATCAGGCAATAAAACAATCAAGCAATAGTAAACAGAAACCAGATTATCGTACCATATAGTCTAACTTAAAAAAAACAGTAAAGTAATGCCTAAAATGAAAACAAAGGCCGCTGCCAAGAAGCGTTTCGCCTTCACCGGCACCGGCAAAATCAAGAGAAAGCATGCTTATCACAGTCACATCCTGACCAAAAAGGAGACGACTCAGAAACGCAATCTCGACCACACCGCACTGGTGAGCCGCGATGACGAACCACGCGTGAAACGTATGCTTCTTCACTAAGACGTGAGTCTTAGGACAATCAATCGGAGTTATTAACCATTATTTAAAGCACCAAAGAGAGATTCAAGAATGTGATGATTTGATAATCCGTTAACGTGTTAGCCCGATTTACACCACCACAGAGTCTCCGCTTAAATGAAAACAAATTAAGAAAACATGCCAAGATCAGTAAATGCTGTAGCTTCCAGAGCTCGCAGAAAGAAAATCCTCAACCGTACCAAGGGTTATTGGGGTAGAGGTAAAAACGTTTGGACCGTTGCCAAGAACAAATGGGAAAAAGGTCAGACCTACGCATACCGCGACAGAAAGAATAAGAAAAGAGAGTTCCGCGCACTGTGGATTAACCGTATCAATGCCGGTTGCCGCATCAACGGTATCTCCTATTCTGTGTTTATGGGCGAATTGCACAAGAACAACATCGAGCTGAACCGCAAGGTTCTCGCCGACCTGGCGATGAACAATCCCGAGGCTTTCACCGCTGTTGTGAAGATGGTTAAGAAATAAGCCAAAAGAAACTGAGTGATTAACCTTTAAAACTACTATGTCATGGGAAAAAACGAAATAATGCAATATGTAGAGAATTTGGTCGAGCGTAAAGACCTCCCCGAGTTCAAGGCTGGCGATACCATCACTGTCCATTACAAAATTAGAGAAGGAAACAAGGAACGTATCCAGAACTTCCAAGGCGTTGTGTTGCAGCGCAGCGGAAGCGGTTCGACTGAGACCTTTACTGTCCGTAAGATTACCAACGGCGTGGGTGTGGAGCGCATCTTCCCCATCTGCAGCCCGTTCATCGAGCAGATTGACGTCAACAAGCATGGCGCCGTCCGCAGAGCTAGAATCTTCTATCTCCGTAAGCTTACCGGTAAGAAAGCCCGTATCAAGGAAAAGAGACGCTAATCGATTTTCCACCAGCGATAATCTGGCAAAGCGGCAGTCTCTTTCAGAGGTTGCCGCTTTTTTAGAAAAAAAATTTGGCTATGTACGTGGAACTTCGTATCTTTGCATATTTAAATAATCACGAAAACTTCTAATAACTTATTATATATAAAGGAGAAACAAATAATGAAAGTAAATGTCAAAAACTTCGGTGTGGTGTCGCCTGAGCAAGAATGCTCTATTATTGACATCATCAAAATGGTAAATCCCGACGGACTGAACAATTATTGTGCCGCCAAAGTCAACAACAATGCAGAACTGATTGACCTACGAACTACCATTGCAACCGATTGCGACATTGAGCTGTTGGACACCACCAACAAGGAATGCCTCTCGGTGCTGCGCCACACGACAGCGCACATCATGGCCGAGGCTGTGCAGAATCTTTTCCCCGAGGCAAAGATAACTATCGGTCCCGCTACCGACAACGGATTTTTCTACGACTTCGACTTCCGTCCCTTCAGCCGCGAAGACCTCGACGCTGTGGAGAAGGAGATGAAGTCTATCATCAAGAAAGCAACCCGACTGGAGCGCAAAGAGGTGAGCCGCAACGAGGCGCTGCAAATCATGACCGAGCGCAACGAGCCTTATAAGGTGGAGCTGCTGGAGGCCATCCCCGAAGGTGAGACTATCACCATCTATCAGCAGAACAACTTCGTAGACCTCTGCCGCGGACCGCACCTGTTGAACACCCGTCCCATCAAGGGATTTAAACTGCTGTCGTCGTCAAGCACCTATTGGCGCGGCGACAAGAAGAACAAGTCGCTCAGCCGCATCCACGGCACCGCTTTCTTCACCAAAGAGGAGCTTGAGGGCTACCTTCAATATCTGGAAGATATCAAGAACCACGACCACAACAAGATTGGCCGCGAACTCGAAATCTTCACCACCGTCGACGTCATCGGTCAAGGTCTGCCCCTGCTGATGCCCAAAGGCACCAAGATTGTGCAGACCCTCCAACGCTGGATTGAGGACGAGGAGACCCGTCGTGGCTATATGCGCACCAAGACCCCGCTGATGTCCAAGAGCGACCTCTACAAGCTCTCCGGACACTGGGACCACTACCGCGACAAGATGTTCATCATGGGCGACCCCGACGACGAGAAGGAGGTGCTGGCCATGCGTCCTATGACCTGCCCGTTCCAGTATTTCGTCTACAAGAACAGCCAAAAGTCCTACCGCGACCTGCCCTGCCGCTACGGCGAGACCTCTACCCTCTTCCGTAAGGAGGACAGCGGCGAGATGCACGGCCTGACCCGTGTGCGCCAGTTCACCATCAGCGAAGGCCACCTCATCGTGCGCCCCGACCAGATGGTAGAGGAGTTCAAGGGCTGTATTGACCTGGCCAACTACTGTCTCACCACCCTCGGCCTCCACGACGATGTCACTTGGCACCTCTCTAAGTGGGATCCCGAAGATAAGGAAAAATATATCGGCGATGCTGAGACTTGGGAGTCCACCCAGCAGCACATCCGCGACATCCTCAACGAACTCAACATCCCCTTTGTCGAAGACGTCGGAGAGGCCGCTTTCTATGGCCCCAAGGTCGACATCAACGCCAAGAACGTCTACGGCAAGGAGGACACCATGATCACCATTCAGTGGGATGCCCTCATCGCCGAGCGTTTCGACATGTACTTTATCGACAAGGACGGCAGCCGTCAGCGCCCCTACATCATCCACCGCACCAGCATGGGCTGCTACGAGCGTACGCTGGCATGGTTGATTGAGAAATACGAGGGAGCCTTCCCCACCTGGCTTGCCCCCGAGCAGGTGCGTGTGCTGCCCATCTCCGAGAAGTTCCTCGACTATGCCGAGAAGGTCACCGCCGAACTGCAGCGCAACGGCATCGAGGCCACCCTCGACCGTCGTAGCGAGAAGATTGGCTACAAACTGCGCGAAACCCGTATGCAGAAGATTCCTTACGCCCTCCTCATCGGTCAGAAAGAAGAGGACGAGCAGCTCGTGGCCGTTTGGAACCGCAAGGACGGCGACCTCGGACAGAGCACCCTCGACACCTTCGTCGATGCCCTCTGCAAAGAGATTCGCACCAAGAGCGTCGAGCTGACCATCCGCAAGAAAGAAGAATAAAATACCAGAATCATGCAAAGCGAGCGGACACCTCTTGTAGGTGTCCGTTTTTTTTGTCTCGTCTCATACAAAAAAGACAGGACGTAAGTCCTGTCTCTAACTATCTGAGCGATAGACGGGGTTCGAACCCGCGACCTGCGGCTTGGGAAGCCGCCGCTCTGCCAACTGAGCTACTATCGCCTGCCGCTGCCAGCCCTCTAATTAGGTTAGGCCGCTACAGTAACACATTTTTTTTATTTTTATTGTGCAAAATACAATATTTTTTTATCTGCTACGCTCACCGTCGTTGTGACGGCGAGTGACACTTATGCGAGAAATGCCACAGGCAGGACTTTTTGTTCACTCGACGATGACTATTTTCTTATTCCTTAACTAGTTTCTTGACAACTGTTCCTTCAGCGGTGGTCACGCGGACAAAGTAGGTACCGGGGGTAACTGTTGATATGTTGATGTGTTGATACGTTGATATGAAGGTCGGGGGAATGACAGTGCGGCCTATGAGGTCAAGCATAGTGAGCGTGGCGGGACACCCAACGCTCACGGTGACATCGCTATGCGCTGGGTTGGGATATATTTCGAATATTGAATTTTGGACATCCCAAATACCAACGCTGTCGGCCACCCACTCGAAAAGGGCGACAATGGCAGTGTCGGAGGTGACGAGTATGTTTCGCGGATTTTCCGTGGGGCCGTCGTTCCAGCCTAAGAAGTGCCAATGACCTCCTGCAGCGGCAGTGTCCATCACCATGTAGCCTATCTCAACCATGCTGCTGTCGACATAGGTGCCGCTGCCGTAGGTCTCGCAGGAGCCAACAGGGCTGGCTGACACCGCTACGCTGTGCCATACGGTGTCGGGAGGCAACGGCGGCGTGGAGATGCTGTCGAAATAGGCAGTAAGCATGGT
>CAMZFW010000109.1 GCA_947306225.1 uncultured Bacteroidales bacterium | reverse complement strand
AGCACATCCCTTTTAAGGATGGGGTCCTGGGTTCGAATCCCAGCTTAGTCACGAAATAATGTACCGGGAGCCGACTTCCGGTTTTTTTGTATCATGGGTATGTCTCGCAACGCACGATTCCTATTGTGGCTGTTCTTGTTGCTGGGGTGGCTGCCCTGCCACGCCCAGGAGTCGCAGGAGCAGCTGGCCTCGCATTACTATACCAATGGTGAATATGCGAAAGCCGCAGAGATGTACGAAGAGCTCTATCGCCGTGCCCCCAATAAGTTCTACTACCAGATGCTGTTCCGTTCCTACTTGGAGCTGGAGCAGTACCGCGACGCAGAGAAATTAGCGGAACGCCGGTTGAAGCAATATCCCAACGAGTTGGACCTCTACGTGGACCAAGGCAAGATACACGAGCGCAAGGGCGAGAGCCGCAAGGCGGCAAAGGCGTTCGACGCTGCGGTGGACAAGGTGGGCTTCGACACCAAGCAGATAACCGACCTGACGCAGGCTTTCGAGTCGGCGGGTCATACAGACTATGCCATCAAGGTTTACCTGCAGGCACGGCAGAAGATGAAGAACAACTATGCCTTTGTCAGCGAGCTGGCAACCCTCTACGAGCGTACGGGCAACTACGAGGCGATGATGCGCGAGTATTTCGACCTGCTCGACAAGATGCCCAACATGATGAACTCCATCCAGATTTCGCTTCAGCGGGTGCTGAACGAGACCGCCAACCCCAAGATTGCCGAAGGGCTGCGCAAGACCTTGGTGCAGCGGGTGCAAGAGCATCCCGAGAACAAGCAGAATCTGGACATGATGATATGGTTCTCGCTCCAGCAGAAGGACTTCACCTTTGCTATGGCGCAGGCGAAGGCGGTCGATGCCCGTTTCCCAGACCAGCAGGGCGAATCGCTGATGCGTGTGGCGGCCATTGCTAAGAGCAACGAGGCATACGATGTGGCGCAGGAATGTTACGCTCTCGTCGCCAGAAAGGGCGCTGAGAGCCCCTATTACTTCGAGAGCAGGGTAGGGGAGCTGGACGTGCGTTTCGCGCGCATAAACCGCAATTTCCCCATTGAGAACAAGCGTCTCTGGCAGCTGCTGGGCGACTACGACCGCCTTTTCGACGAATTGGGTAAGAATGTGCAGACCGTGCGCCTGATGCGCAACTATGCCGACCTGATGGCATACTATGCCGACAGCCTGCAACGTGCCGCCGATATGCTCTATGACATCCTTGACCTCCCCAAATTGCCCCCAAAGGAGCGCGACGAGACCAAACTGGCCCTCGGCGACCTGCTGCTCTTTGCCGGCGAGGTGTGGGATGCATCGCTCCTCTATATGCAGGTGGAGAAGGCGAATAAGAACGACGTGCTGGGTTCGCTAGCCAAGTTCAAGAACGCCAAGCTCTCCTACTACAACCACGATTTCCAATGGGCTAAGACCCAGCTCGATGTGCTCCGCGCCTCCACCAGCAAGCTGATTGCCAACGATGCCATGGAGCTTTCGCTGCTTATCAGCGACAACATGGAGGACGACAGCACTTACGACATGTTGGAACGCTATGCCGAGGCCGACCTGCTGCTCTACCGCAACCAGCTCGACTCGGCATGGGATGCCTTCAACGCGGTGGCCACCAGTGCCCTCTCGCATCCCCTTTTCGACGAGGTGTTGATGCAGAAAGCCAAGATACGCATTCGTCAACAACGCTATGCCGAGGCCGACTCGCTGCTGCAGCAGCTGGTCGATTTCTACCCCTACGACATCCTTGCCGACGATGCGCTGATGCTGTTGGCCCAGCTCAACGACGAGCAGCTGCAACACCCCGAACGCGCCCGCGACTGTTATGAGAAACTGATACTCGACTATCCCAACAGCCTTTACGTCGACAGAGCCCGCAAACGATATAACGAACTCAAGGCAACCCTGCCTGCAATTAACTAGCAACTATGGAAGTACGTGCCAAGAAAGCCCTAGGACAGCATTTCCTCCGCGACGAGAATATCGCCCAGCAGATAGCCGAAAGCCTCACCGGCACCACACGCCATGTGCTTGAGGTGGGTCCTGGGATGGGTGTGCTGACCAAATACCTGTTGGCAAACCCCGACCTCGATTTCCACGCCATTGAGATAGACCGCGAGTCGGTGGCATACCTCCACACGCATTATCCATCGCTGCATGTCATCGAGGGTGACTTCCTCGCGCTCAACCTGTCGCAGCTCTTTTCCGAACCCTTCGCCGTCATCGGCAACTTCCCCTACAACATCTCCTCGCAGATACTCTTCAAGGTGTACGACTACCGCGACCAGGTGCCCGAGGTGGTGGGCATGTTCCAGAAAGAGGTGGCGGAGCGTGTGGCAGCCCGTCCGGGCAGCAAAACCTACGGCATACTCAGTGTTCTTCTTTCGGCGTTCTACGACATCGAGTACCTTTTCACCGTCCACGAGCATGTCTTCTCCCCGCCGCCTAAGGTCAAGTCGGCAGTTATCCGCCTGCGGCGCAATGATGTGCAGCGGCTCGACTGCGACGAGCAGCTCTTTGCCCGTGTGGTGAAGATAGGTTTCAACCAGCGGCGCAAAACGCTCCGCAACGCCCTTCGTCAGCTCTCACTGCCGCTCGAGGCCATCCCTGCCGACCTGCTGGCCTTGCGTGCCGAACAACTCACTGTAGACCAATTTGTCCAAATAACCCAGCTGCTCAGCCAATCTGAATTGAATAACCAAAGTTGAAATCCCCCGAGCGCGGCAGCCGTCCCCTCTTGAGAGGGGTGGCACGAAGTGCCGGGGTATGTAGAAACACCTTTATAAATCCAAAATGTCAGTCCTAGAATACATCATCCTTGCCTTTGCCCTTGCCTTCCCCGTTATGGCCACAGTGAGGGGCTGTGCCTTGAAACACCATATCCGTCTCACCCGTGGGTTGGCGGTCTCCGCGTTGCTGGCTACTGTCCACGTGGCGTTCATCCTCATGGGCATCTCTGTCGCCAATCTGCTGCGGTTCGACATGCCCGAGTACGACAACCTTGTCTACCTTGGGCTGCTTATCGTGGTGGCGCTGCGGCTGTTCTATGCTGCCTTCCGCAAGCAAGACCGCGAATTGCCCGCCTACGACATCTCCCGTTGGGGAACGGTGCTGTTGCTAGGCATTGCCACAGCCGTCAACACCTTGTTGGTGGGTCTAGGGTTGGGATTCCGCTTCAGTCTCCATGCCGAGTTGTGGAAGCTGTCGGTGCCACTCTTTGTGGTGCTGTTCCTGCTCTGCTATTGGGGCATCATGCTGGGGCGTCGCAACAAGCCCATGCGCGAACGCCGCTGGCTGCTCATCGCCGTGCTTTTCCTGCTTATTTTTGCCGTGAAGGGTGCCTTTTTCTCTTAGACCTTCCTGTTGTTATCTTAAATTGTTGCGTGCCTCATTATTGTATTGGTGGACCTTGCCAACGGTTTCGCAGGTCTCCATCTCAGGGCAGCTGCCGCAAGTCTCTACGTCACGTTTCATAGCGCATTGGCGGATGGGACACATGCTGTCGCAATAGATGGTCTTTGCCCCATTTACGCGGCAGCCTTCGCAGTTGATGTGCTCTGGCAGAATGGGGGCGTTGTTCAGTTCTGACCATATTTTTGCGGTTTTCTCGCGGAGAGCCTGGTCGTTGTTCTTGGTGGCGCGATAGGCATCGCACTTTTCGCAGTCCAAGCCGCAGTAGGCTATCAGTATATTCTTCTGTTTCATGCCAGTAGTGGAGTAATCGATATATACTCTTGAACTGCAAAGTTACGAAATAAACTCTATCCAGCAAAAAAAGTTGTATTTTTGCACCTTGGTTCGATATGTTGCGTTGCCAACGCAACATACAGTACATCAGAAAACAACTAATATGAACAAAGAGACTTTTGAAGCCCAAAAAGCCTTTGCCGGAGAAAAGAAACCTTCCATGCTTCGCCGTTGCGTGGGACACGATTATACTGGTCGTCAGATATATATGATTACGATGGTGACAGAAGGCCGTCGCCCTCTATTTGGGCAGGTTGTGGGTCGGAGCGAAGCAAAGGAGGGCAGTGGTGAGGAGCCACGCATCGTGCTCTCCGAACTGGGACAGCGCGTCGTTGACGAATGGTGGTCTGCCTCTCTGCATCATCCCGAGGTAGAGGTTATCGCCTTGCAGATTATGCCTGACCATTTGCATGGCATTCTCTTCGTGAAAGAGCGGATGGAGAAACCTCTCGGCATGGCGATACGCGGTTTCAAACAAAGCTGCAACCGCCACTATCGCGAACTAGTGCTCGGCCTGCCGCCCGTTGCCCAAGTCCAGTCTGTTGCGTTGTCAACGCAACAAACAATTAGGTGTGACCGCCATGGCGAAGACCGCAGTCATGGACTCCTTTTCGCCCGTGGCTACAACGACAAGTTGCTCCTCCGCTCCGGTCAGCTCGACACATGGATGAACTATCTTGCCGACAATCCCCGTCGCCTATTGATGAAGCATGAGTACCCCGACCTTTTCCGCGTACAGCGCAATGTGGAGGCCGCTGGGATGCTTTTCTCTGCTATTGGAAACCGCTTTCTCCTTGACCGCCCCATACGCCTGCAGGTGCAGTGCTCGCGGAGCCTTACAAATGAGCAGATACAGGACAAAGTTCAGGAATGCCTCGCCGCCGCACGGCAGGGCGCGGTGCTAGTTTCGCCTGCCATCTTGCCTGGCGAGAAAGCCGTCATGCGTGCCGTCTTTGATCAGGGGCTGCCACTCATCTATCTGCAAGAGAATGGTTTCACCGACCTTGCCAAGCCTAGTGGCCGTCGTATGGAAGCCTGCGCCGCTGGACAGCTACTCATCCTTGCCCCATGGGAGCATCACAACGAGCAGATTGCCATCCGTCGCGGTCAATGTCTTCAACTCAACGACATCGCCCGCCGCCTCTGTGAAAAATAACTTAATGTATTAGCAATCGGTTGCTAGAGGGATAGTAACATAACGTGAGGGAACCGAAGTGCCAGACAATTTCTTCGTCGCGATTTTGGTGTGGACCGCATAGTGTGTCAAGTCGGGAAATCATGTCAGCAGCCTTTTGTGCACTCCACGTCCTACGCTCGTAGTAACTCATCCTGTCCCATAAACTCTCTGCGAGGTAAGGCTGAGGGAGTCCAAAATCTAAGAAAACCGCCGCTAAACGTCGATTGTCTTTGCGGATACAATATTCGATTCCAAGATTATAGAGCGTGTCTACCCGTTTTATAAAGCGTAGGGTTCGACAGATAGAGTCGGTGAGCCCAATGTCCTCAAAGTAGCCATTGCGTAGAGAATCTTCCATGAGGAAGGTGGTACTGCTGGCACGCTCGAAACGGATTATTTGGCTGTCGTATAGACTGTCCCCTCCCTGACTTAGGAAAGCTATCAGTGAATCGAGTCCGTCGGTTTTGCACACGGGAAGCGTGTCAATCAAATAATGGATATTGAGTACTGAAATCCGTCTGTCTCGTATGTCAATAAGACTGGAATTTAAGGCATCCGACTGGAATGTCAGCAAGAGCCGGTCGGACTGAAGTCCTCCTCGCATCGGATGGAGGGGACCCCGTTTTTTGTAGGACAGTGCAAGACATGTCGTGTCGACAGCTATTAGGCTGGTACAGTCGTTTATACGCATCAACCGCAGCCCTTCGGGCAATTGGGTCAACAGCAGCAGGCCTCGCTCGTCGACCAACGAACCTACAATCAGCGTGTCGCGGTGGACTCCGAAATATTGTTCAAAACCGAAGTACCTCGGGTCGCGGTAGAATGTGTCGGCATCGATGGCTACATTGGCAAAGTCATGGATGGCATCAAGGTGATTCTTGGCCTGATGATAGCCTATAGGAGATGGCTGGGCTTTTGATAGTTGCGAGAGCGATACTCCTCTTATATACATAGTGTTCACAATGAAATAAGTGTCGCCTACGCGACGCACGTCGCCAATCCCCCATACCACATACTCGCGGCCTGTAGCTCGCTCTACAAACCATGTCGACCGGCCAAACTCGCCATTATCCATTTCATAAACGCGATAGTCATCGTCTTCTGCTATTAAATCGTCCACGGTGGCACACGGTCTCCAGCTACGTGACACAGTGTCGAAAAACTGGTCAGTTGTTTCCCCTGAACCATAATGGTGGTAAAAAAGGGTATCGTGGCAAACATAAAGGTCGTCAAGATAGTGCATACTCTTCACCGGCGTGGGCAGCTCTTCGAGTTCGAGACTGCTCATGTTCACCACCTCCATCAAACTGCCACGGCCAGCATACATCGAACTATAGGCAAAAAGACAATAATAGCGACCATGGTAGTTGGTGGCTTTCATCAATTTAGCATTTCCCTGTACGCCTAAACACTCACGTAGGTTGAGCACAATAAAACGCTCTGTCTCGATTGTATTAACAGAGGAACAACCTAAGACTATGATTGCCAATATGACAGCAACCCCACACAAGAACGCCTTCATGGTAATTGCAATGATTTTTTATCCATAACGCAATAGCAGATAAATTATTGCATGTAGTAACAATAAGTCAGTTCCAACCCTACTTCCTCCCAGTTGCAGCCTACTTTGCGCCGCCTTTCGGAGAGCTGTTTAAGGCTTCTGAGGCGATAAAGAGCCTTGATGGATGGAGAGTCACTGGGAGTTACTAGGGGGTAAGGAGGTTGATACGTAGAGGTGTGGAAACGATAAAAAAAGCCGAGGAGGTTTGTAGAAGTCATCATAAAAAGTTGGTCAAATAATTTCAAACAGTTTTTAAGTCAATTTTTTTGTTTAACTTTGCACATTTTAGAAATGTAAGATTAGACACGTAACTGCATGAAAGTATTAATGTTCCTTGTCAGCTTGACGCTGCTGGTTGTCACCCACGAGCTGGGTCATCTATTGTTTGCCAAACTATTTCACACGCGTGTGAGCCGTTTTTATGTCTTCTTTAACCCTATATTTTCTATTTTCAAGGCGAAGAAGTTTAATGGGAAGTGGCATTTTCTATTCTTCAACAAGGAGACGCCCGATTCGTGGGATGAGAAGAATCTGCGTCCCGAAGACCAGGACAATACGCTGTGGGGTCTTGGCTGGGTGCCGCTGGGTGGCTTTTGCGATGTGGCCGGCATGGTTGATGAGACCAAGGACAGCAACGATATGGCGAGCGAACCTCAGCCGTGGGAGTATCGTTCCAAGCCTCGTTGGCAGCGTCTTTTCATCATTTCGGGTGGTGTGTTGGTGAACTTTATTTCGGCACTGATTATATATGCAGGAGTGTTTGCCCACTGGGGTAGTGATGAATTGCCGTTGCGCAACGCGAAGCTGGGCTACGACTATCACCAGATATTGATTGACGAGGGCTTTCAGAATGGGGACATCATATATGCTTACGACGGGGTGGAGCAACATGATTATAAGATTGCCACTCAGACACTTTTGCTGCATACGCCCAAAGAGGTAACGGTGTTGCGTGGCGACAGTTTGGTGACATTCAGCCTGAGCAGCGATTTGATGTCAAAAATTGCGGCGGAGAACCCCAAGCAGATAATAACTGCCCGCTATCCGTTTGTGGTCAAGGACTTCGCGCCAGGTTCTATTGGTAAGCGCTACGGGCTGCAGCCGGGCGACAGTCTGGTGAGTGTCGGCGGCATAATCACCCCCACAGCCGAAGATGTGAAAACCACCTTAGGTGACTTTGCCAACGACAGCGTGGTGGTGGGGCTGTACCGCGACGGCAGATACATGGAGATAAGGGCGTTGTTGGGCAGCGACGGCAAGTTGGGCATCTTTGCTGTCAGCGAAATGGGCGAACTGTTTGACGTGAACCATTTGGACTACACAGTGTGGCAGGCGATTCCCGCAGGTATCAAGTATGGATGGGAGACACTGACCACCTATATCACCTCGTTGAAGGTGCTTTTCACTCCAGGTGGTATAAGAGGTCTAGGTGGCTTTATCACGATGGGCAGCCTGTTCCCCAACACTTGGAATTGGCATAGCTTTTGGAATATTACGGCATTGCTGGCAATTGTGCTGGCGTTTATGAACATCATCCCCATACCGGGCTTGGATGGCGGCCACATTGTCATTACCCTGTGGGAGATGATAACGCGCAAGCCTGTGAACGACAAGGTGCTGGATGTGATACAGAAGATTGGGCTGGGGTTGCTGATAGCGTTGCTGGTAGTGGCAAATGGCAATGACTTGCTCAGGCTGTTTAACGGATGGTTTATGTGATGAATGGAAAGGGCTGCTGTGCATAGAAAACAGTCAGTTACCAACTTATGAAAAAGATAGACCGGCTCATACTAAAATCCTTCCTTGGTCCATTACTGCTGACGTTTGCGATAGCGGTGTTTGTGCTGCTGATGCAGTTTGTGTGGAAGTATATTGATGACTTGGTGGGCAAGGGATTGGAATTTAGTGTTATTGCCGAGCTGTTGATGTATGCTTCCGCCACCTTTGTCCCGATGGCGTTGCCCATAGCGGTGCTGTTTGCCTCTATCATGACGATGGGCAACTTCGGGGAGAAGTATGAGTTGGTGGCGATGAAGGCAGGAGGCATATCGGTGAGCCGCATCATGCTGCCGATGGCGTTGGTGGCGCTGCTACTGATGGGTATCGCTTTCTATTTTGCTAACAATGTGCTGCCGGTGGCGATGTACCAGTATCGTACCACGCTGTACGATATACAGC
>CAMZFW010000108.1 GCA_947306225.1 uncultured Bacteroidales bacterium | reverse complement strand
CCAGTCGGCCACCTTGATGACATCCATGTTGTGCTCGATGACGAGGACGCTGTTGCCACGGTCGACAAGGCGTTGCAGCACCTCGAGCAGCACGCGGATGTCCTCGAAATGGAGACCCGTGGTGGGCTCGTCGAGGATGTAGAGGGTGTTGCCCGTCTCGGGGCGTGCCAGTTCGGTGGCTAGTTTGATGCGCTGGGCTTCGCCACCGCTGAGGGTGGTTGACTGCTGTCCGAGGGTGATGTAGCCTAGGCCGACTTCCTGCAGGGTTTTGAGCTTGCGGTATAGCTTGGGGTGGGACTCGAAGAAGGTGACAGCCTCGTTGATGGTCATATCCAGCACGTCGGCAATACTTTTCCCCTTGTAGCGAATCTCCAGTGTCTCACGATTGTAGCGTTTGCCGTTGCATACCTCGCAGTTGACATACACGTCGGGGAGGAAGTTCATCTCAATTGTGCGCACGCCGGCGCCCTTGCAGTGCTCACAACGGCCACCGCTGACGTTGAATGAGAAACGGCCCGGCTTGTAGCCTCGAATACGTGCGCTGGGCAGCTGGGTGAAGAGGGCTCGTATCTCGTCGAACACGCCTACGTAAGTGGCAGGATTGCTGCGCGGTGTGCGTCCGATGGGCGACTGGTTGATTTCGATGACTTTGTCGATATGTTCGATGCCGACGATGGACTGGTAGGGGAGTGGCTCTTTCTGGGAGTGGTAGAATTGTTGGTTGAGGATAGGGTGGAGCGTTTCGTTGATAAGGCTCGACTTGCCACTGCCGCTGACACCGGTGACGCAGACGAACCGACGCAGCGGGAGGTCGAAGGTGACATTCTTGAGGTTGTTGCCCGTGGCACCGGTGATGATGATGTGGTCGCAGTCCTGCATGGGGCGGCGTTGGGGTAGGGGTATGTCCTTGATACGGTTGAGGTAGTCGAGGGTGAGGGTGTGCTGCTTGGCGCTGACGAGCTGGTCGTGCGAGCCTTGGAAGATAATTTTGCCCCCATGCACGCCTGCGCCGGGACCGATGTCCACCACATGGTCGGCGTTCATAATCATGTCGCGGTCATGTTCCACCACGATGACGCTGTTGCCCAAGTCGCGCAGCTCCTGCAGCGCGTTGATAAGGCGGCGGTTGTCGCGCTGGTGCAGGCCGATGCTGGGCTCGTCGAGGATGTAGAGCACATTCACCAGCCGTGCTCCAATCTGGGTGGCAAGGCGTATGCGTTGCGATTCGCCACCCGAGAGGCTGCTGCTGTTGCGGTTCAGCGACAGATAGCCCACTCCCACGTTTATCATGAACTGTGTGCGGGTGAGTATCTCGCGCAATATCTCATGAGCCACAGTGCGTTGCTGACCGTCGAGACGCTCCTCGAGGTGCGAGAGCCGTTCGTACAGCTCGGTGAGGTCCAATTGTGCCATTTCGCCGATGTGCATACCGTCAATCTTGAAGGCAAGGCTTTCAGGTTTGAGGCGGTAGCCGTGGCATTCGGGGCAGGGGATGGTGTTCATGAAACTTTGCGCCCATTTCTGCAGGGCGGCGGAGCTCTCGTCCGATGCCATCTGCATGATGTAGTTCACAATGCCTTGGAAACTGGCTCCGTGGTTCATTTCGTATGCGTCTTCCATACCGCTGAAGTCGCTGGTGCCGTAGAGGATGGTGTTCATCGCATCGTCGGAGAATGACGCTACAGGGTCATCGATGGTGAAGTGGTAGTAGGCACCCAGGTTCTCCAACTTGCGGTACAGATAGTTGGTGGGGCTGTACTTGCCTAGCACTTCGAAGGCTCCCTGTCGGATGCTTTTCGAAGTGTCGGGTATCAGTTTCGTGATGTCCAACTGGGCTATCTGACCCAATCCGTTGCAGCGGGGGCAGGCTCCGTAGGGCGAGTTGAACGAGAAGGTGTTAGGCTCGGGTTCGGGGTAAGAGATGCCCGTCACGGGGTCCATCAGCAGGCGGCTGTAGTAGGCGGGCTTCGGTGCTGGCGATGGGATGGGCGACGGGGGCTGGTTCTCCAGTATCATCAGTATGCCCTTGCCCTGCTTGAAGGCGGTGCGAACCGCCTCTTTCAGTCGGGCTGTGTTCTTGCCTACGCGCACACGGTCGATGACCAACTCGATGTCGTGGGTCTTGTAGCGGTCCACCTGCATGTTGTAGGTCAGCTCCTTAATCTCGCCGTCCACCCTCACACGCAGAAAGCCCTTCTTGGCAATTTGGGTGAACAATTCGCGGTAGTGTCCTTTGCGTGCCTTCACCAGTGGGGCTAGAATCATGATGTCCTTGCCGTCGTACTGCTGGTTGATGAGGTCGAGTATTTGTTCCTCCGTGTATTTGACCATCCGTTCGCCGCTGACATGCGAATAGGCAGTGCCGATGCGGGCGTACAGTAGGCGCACAAAGTCGTATATCTCCGTCACCGTCCCCACCGTCGAACGGGGGTTCTTGTTGGTGGTTTTCTGTTCGATAGAAATGACGGGGCTGAGTCCGTTGATGCTGTCCACGTCGGGACGCTCAATGTTGCCGATAAAGTGGCGTGCGTAGGCTGAGAAGGTCTCCATGTAGCGACGCTGTCCTTCGGCATGGATGGTGTCGAAGGCAAGGCTCGACTTGCCGCTGCCACTTAGTCCGGTGAATACCACCAGCTGGTTGCGCGGGATGTCGATGTCCACATTCTGCAGGTTGTGTTCGCGAGCACCTAGTATTTCAATATCCGCCATCAGATTTCTGTTATCAACTTCGTATTCTTGTGTCCCCTAGTGAGAGTCTTCTGCAAGGTGCCGTTCTCTATGGGCAGCTGCACGGTGTAGCTCTTGTTAGCCTTGTTTCTCAGATTGTCGGTCTGAATCCAGGGGTTCATGTCGCGCAGCATCTTGTAGGTCGTCCCGTTGTCTTTGGCAAACTTGTAGAGGTCCACATTCTGACCGCTCAGCGTCACGCAGTGGGCGGGGATAGTGGGGTATAGGTCGCAGTGGCGCAGGTAGTAGCCAAACTGCTGAGGATGCTGCATGATGAGCTTCATTGCCAGTATACGGTACACATATCGGCTGGTCTCCGAGTTGAGACGTAGGTCGTAGTAGCCCTTCACCCCCTGGGCGTCGAATCTGCGTGCCAGACCGTTCTCGCCACAATTATATGCCGCTGCCGCTGCCGACCAGCTGTGGAACCTGTTGTACAGGCTCCGCAGATACTTGCACGCCGCCTCGGTTGAGGCCTCCAAGTCGTTGCGCATGTCTATCTCATCATTCACTGTCAGCCCATATTTGTTTCCTGTGCTGGGGATAAACTGCCAAAACCCTTGTGCCTTGGCTGGCGAGGTGGCGTTGGTCAGTCCGCTCTCTATCACGCACAGGTACTTCATGTCGTCCGGTATATTGTTGCGTTTCAGTATAGGCTCGATGATGGGGAAGTAGCGGTTGGCACGCTTGAAGTACAGCAGCGTGCTCGACTGCCGGTACATATTAATGATAAGCTCGTTGTCCAATGCCTCACGCACGTAGTATTTCTCCAGTGGCACCTGTTCGCCTGCAAAGGTCATCGTGTCAGGTATCACGGGGGCATATACGCGGTAGTTGGCCATGATGGCTTTTTGCTGCACGGCTTCGCTGTCCTCCTTTTGGGTGGCAAAGATAAACACCTCACCTGCGATGGCGAGCGACGACAGTACAATGGCTATTATAGACAGTCTTTTCAACGTTTTAATTGGGTATATATTGATTGCTTGATTATCTGATTGCTTGGTTGTCTGATTGCTTTGAAATTGAGAATTGGCTGCCGCGGTCAACTTTCAATTTCAAAGCAAATAACTTCTTAGTTCTTAATTTATACTTCTTACTTCTTAAGACAGTGGGCGACAATCTCTTCCGCCACTTGTGCTTTAGACAGCAGGGGTGTCGTGTGGGTCGAGCCGTCGCGCCCGATGATAGTCACACGGTTGGTGTCCACTCCGAACCCCGCTCCCGCGTCGCGCAGCGAGTTCAGCACAATATAGTCCAGATTCTTCCGTTCCAATTTTTGTTGGGCATTCTCCATCTCATTGTCAGTCTCTAGGGCGAAGCCGATAAGCATTTGTCCCTCCTGCTTCATTTTGCCCAGGGTGGCCAGGATGTCGGGGTTCTGCACCAGTGTCAGCGTCATGCCCTCGCTGCCCTGCTTCTTCAGCTTGTGGTCGGCAGTGTGTTCGGGACGGTAGTCTGCCACGGCGGCTGAAAGTATGGCGGCCTGGCACGATGGAAACAACTTTGTGGCAGCGTCAAACATTTCGCGGGCACTCTCCACGTCGGTACGGTGGATGTTGGGATGGTTGCATTTCAGTGCGGTGGGGCCTGTCACCAGTTCCACCTCGGCACCCTGCTTCGCCAACGCCTCCGCCAAGGCAAAGCCCATCTTGCCCGATGAGTAGTTGCCGATGAAGCGCACCGCGTCAATCCGCTCGTAGGTAGGCCCGGCAGTCACGAGAACCCTCTTGAATAAGGTGTTAATGTGTGAATGTGTGAATGTGTTAGTATTTGATGCGTCAGCACTCACACGTTTACACATTAAAGCATTAACACATTCAAATATCTCTTCAGGCTCTGCCATGCGACCAGTGCCACTGGTGCCACAGGCAAGGTCTCCATCGGCAGGCTCCACAATCTCCACACCTATCGAACGCAGATAGCCAATATTGCGCTGCACGGCGGCGTTTTCCCACATCTGTGTGTTCATGGCGGGGGCAAGCAGTATGGGTTTACGCGACAGCGAGAGCAGCAGTGTGCTTAGCGCGTCGTCGCCGATGCCCGAGGCCATCTTGCCGATGATGTTGGCCGTGGCGGGTGCCACCACCATCATGTCGCCCCAGTCCTTCAGTGAGATATGTTCCGTCGTGTGGTCGTTGTCAGTGGCAAACAGGTCGGCATACAGCTTATTGCCCGACACCGTCTCCAGTGTCAGCGGGGTGACAAATTGCAATGCGTGCTCTGTGGCGACGCACTTCACCTCGTGCCCCGCCTTGCGTAGCAGGCGCACCAGCAAAGGTGCCTTGTAGGCGGCTATCCCGCCCGTGATGCCGACCAGTATGTTCATCCTTTCGAGTTATTCGGCTCCCTTGTTAATCACCTCGTTCTCCATTGCCTCCATGCGCTGCTGCTCCTGGTCCTCCTTGGCGGGATTGCGGTAGTAGAGCTTGTCGTCCAGATACTCCTCCGTGGCAATCAGTGCCGGCTTGGGCATCTTCTCGAAGCGGCGCACCACCTCTATCTGCTCGCGGTTCTCGTAGTACTCGTCCATCGCGTCGTTAGTGCTGGCAAACTCCTCAATCTTCTTGTGAAGCTCGCGCTTCTCCTCTATCGAAATCTGGTTTGCACGTTTCGTCAGCATCGCCACTGTCTCATAGATGTTGTCCGTCATTTTGCTGAACAGCGCGGTGTTGCGCGTAATTGTAGTGTTCGTTACCTTCTTCTTATCTTCCATGTTTATTAAGTTGAATATGTTCTGTGTTTATTGCTTGATTGTCTGATTGCTTGATTGTTTGAGTAATTATGAGTTCTCAATTTTCCAAACTGGCAATGGCTGCCTTGGCCTTGGTGTAGTAGTCCTGCGCCTGTGCCAGATACTTCGAATCCTTGAACGACGCTGCAAACCTGTCGAAGTCGTTCACCACCTGTTGCAGTCGCTCCCTCATCTTGCTCTCTTGGCTTCCCATACCGTACTCGTAGCCGCTCGCCAGCATGTAGAACATCGCCTGCTCCTTGTAGGGCGAGTCGGGGTAGTTGTTCAGAAACCTCTGTAGCGACACGTATGCCGAGTTGTAGCTCTCCACCTTGTAGTAGCCGTATGCAATCTCGTACTCCTTGCGCATCAGCTTGTTTCTCAGCTCGTCCAGATGGGTGTTGATGTCGGGGATGTGCACGCTGCCCGGATAGCGGTCCACAAAACTCTCATACTCCTGTATCGCCTCCTTCGTCTGCTTCTGGTCCAGATAGTATTCGGGCGACTCGTAGTATTTGCATTCCGCCGCTAGGTACAAGGCCTCCTCGGCGCGTTCGCTATAGGGAAACCGTTTGAAGAAGTTCTTAAACTGGTAGCCTGCCGAGTAGTAATCCTTCTCCGCCATCAGCGACTGCGCGTAGTACCACGATATATTCTCCGCGTTCTCCTTGCCGTGGTAGTGCATTATCAAATTTTCGAACAGCTGGATAGCCTTCGTATAGTTGCGGTTCTCGTAATACTTGACCGCAGCTTTGTACTTTGCGTCAAAATCGTTGCCCGACACCAATTTGTTGAAGTCGCTGCAACCTGTTAGCAATACAATAGTTAGGAGCCACACTCCCCATTTAGATACAAATTTCATAGCCTGCAAAAATACAACTTTTTTTTCAATTACTATTTTTTTATTTATAAATGGCAACAAAACTCTCCTCTATAGCGCCTATACCAATCTTTATTGCTTAATTGTTTACGTTTTTGACTGCGCCCGCCACTCAAGCAGTCAAACAATCAGGCAGCCATCCTCTTCCATACTGCTTACCGCATTCTACCTTAAAACAAACTCTTCAAAAATAGATTTCCCTAGGATTTCCGGATTTCGCGAAGCGGGTGATATGTACCCTCCCGCCTGCGGCGGAAATCCAGAAATCTTGGAGTTTTCTGACAGGTACCTCACCTACGTGTTTGTCGGAAGAACCTCTTTTTTCTAATGCTGGAGCGAAGAAGAATCGAATATGGGTTAAACAGTTTTAAAATTAGCATAAGAATATCTGCTAATCCAATTTTTATTTGTATCTTTGCTTTTTATAAACAACAACAAAGTATGGATACTATCATCATCTTAGACTTTGGTTCTCAATATACTCAGTTGATAGCTCGTAAGATTAGAGAGCTGAATATTTATTGTGAAATACATCCCTATAATAAGATTCCAACTCTTACGGAGGAGGTGAAGGGGGTGGTTTTTTCGGGCAGTCCCTACAGTTGCAACGCGACCGACGCGCCTATTCCCGACATGACGAATATCAAGGGGCGGCTGCCTCTGCTGGCGGTGTGCTATGGCGCGCAGTATCTGGCGAAGTACGGCGGCGGCAGCGTACAGCAGTCCGCCACACGCGAGTATGGCCGCGCCAACCTGCAGTATGTGGACGCGGAGAGCAGGCTGATGAAGGGGGTGCCAGTGGGCAGCCAGGTGTGGATGAGCCACGGCGACACGATAGAGCGGCTGCCGGAGGGCTATCAAGTGATATGCTCGACCAGCACGGTGCGGAATGCGGGCTATAAGATTGAGGGCGAGGAGACCTACGCCATACAGTTCCACCCCGAGGTGCACCACTCGGTGGACGGGATGACGCTGTTGCGCAACTTTGTGGTGGACATCTGCGGCTGCGACCAAGGATGGACACCAGAGTCGTTTATCGAGACCACCGTGGCGGAGCTGCGCCAGAAGGTGGGCGGCGACAAGGTGGTGCTGGGTCTGTCGGGCGGCGTGGACTCGACGGTGGCGGCGGTGCTGCTCAACCGCGCCATAGGACATCAGCTGCACTGCATATTCGTGGACAACGGCCTGCTGAGGAAGAACGAGTTTGAGGGGGTGCTGGAGTCGTATCGCGACATGGGTTTGAACGTGAAAGGGGTGGACGCGAAGGAACAGTTCTACAGTGTGCTGGCAGGCGTCACCGACCCCGAGAAGAAGCGCAAGGCGATAGGCAAGACTTTTATCGATGTGTTTGACGCGGAGGCGAAGCAGATAACGGATGCCAAATGGCTGGGACAGGGTACAATATACCCCGACGTGATTGAGTCGAGCTCGGTCAAGGGACCGTCGCAGACCATCAAGAGCCACCACAATGTGGGCGGCCTGCCCGACTATATGAAGCTACAGCTGGTGGAACCGTTGCGCAGCCTGTTTAAGGACGAGGTGCGGCGCGTGGGTCGGCAGCTGGGCATCAAGCAGGAGCTGATAGGGCGGCACCCGTTCCCCGGACCGGGACTGGCGATACGTATATTGAGCGACGTGACTCCTGAGAAGGTGCGTGTGCTGCAGGAGGTGGACGACATATTCATCCAGGGCCTGCGCGACAATGGCCTGTACGACAAGGTGTGGCAGGCTGGCTGTATGTTGCTGCCGGTGCAGAGCGTGGGTGTGATGGGCGACGAGCGCACGTATGAGAGCGTGGTGGCCCTGCGGGCGGTAGAGAGCGTGGACGGCATGACGGCGGACTGGTGCCATCTGCCCTACGAGTTCCTTGCCAAGGTGTCGAACGACATTATCAACCGTGTGAAGGGCGTGAACCGCGTGGTGTACGACATCAGCTCGAAACCACCGGCAACGATTGAGTGGGAATAAGGAAAGTGAAGATTGCTTGAATGCTTGAATGTGTTAATGCTTGAGTGGCTGGCGCGGTCAAAATACTCAAACAATCGAGCAATCAAATAATCTCTATATCACTGAATAGCTATTTAACAATGATAATAATGAAACAACACCATTTGAGGATTGACGGTAGAATGTTGAAGATGTTGCTCTGTGTGAGCCTGTTTTTCAGCTTTCAGCTTTCAACTTTCAATTCAGCAAAGGCTCAGATGCCGGGCGGCAAGGCTGTGGAGGTGTCGCACAAGACACAGCTGCTGAATGGCAAACGCTATTTTGTGCATATTGTGGAACAAGGGCAGACGGTGTATGCCATCGCTCGTGCATACGGATTGAAAGAGGTGGAGGCGGTGACGAAGAAGGATATCCACTTCCTGCAGATAGGCGACACGGTGTGGCTGCCCTGCAAGGGACAGAAACTGTCGGACGGCAC
>CAMZFW010000107.1 GCA_947306225.1 uncultured Bacteroidales bacterium | reverse complement strand
TTGGCCCTTCACACCTTGGCATCAACAGCACCTCTGACGACCCGCTCATCCGCCTTTATCCCAACCCTGCCACTACCACCGTCACCATAGAGACTGCTACACCTACCACCGCCACCCTGATTGACCTTCAGGGTCGTGAAATCGGCTCCTGGCAGCTAGAGACAGGAAAAACAGCCCTCGACCTCAGCCATTGCCCCTCGGGTGCCTACTTCGTCCGTATGACAAGCCTCCAAGGCGTAACGATACGCAAACTAATAGTAAACAAACAATAATTAATTCTAAGTAATATGAAACAACATGTTATTTTCCTCGCGCTGTTGCTAGTAGCAGGCATTGCCAACGCTCAACAAATCCGTTACATCTACCATCCCGGTGAGGGCGAACGCCAAATGGGCGTTATACTAGGCCCCACGATTGGGTCGCAGTCAATGTTGGTTAAAGTCGACGACAACGACCAGTATATCAACAACCTCATTGGGTACACAGCTGGCATCTTCTGGGGCTATGAGACCGACCACGGTCGCGCCATCGATTTCGGCAACCATACAATGCTGCTCTACACCTTCCAACCTTTCGGCAGCAAACTTAACTATTTCGACGGAACCACTACCACCACCACCCGCGTCGGCTTCAATGCCCAGCAGGTGCGTTTCTACGAGAACCCCTTCCTCTCCTATCGTGCCACTCAGCAACTGATAATCAATGCTGGTGTGGGCGTAGGCCTCAACGTAGGCATCCCTAGCAAGTATAGTCGCGATGGTGTTGTGGCTAAGGCCCAATACAATCTCCTAACCCAGCTGTTTGTCGACTTCGATGCCAATATCGGTGCCAGATACTACATCACCGACGACCTCTTTGTAGGTGCTCATGTGCACTGGGCGTTCTACTCCTTCGACATCCGCGATTTGGCCGAGAGCGATATACCGAAAGACATGGTCGGAGGCATCTCTTTCGTAGCGGAGGATGGACCCAATGCGGTCTACATGCCCACCGCCAAACCCTTCCAGGTAATGTTCTCTTTCGGCCACACATGGTAGGCCGCTAGGAAATCTGAACGGCGAGCTGCAATAATGTTATGGGAGTGACGTAATTCGTCACTCCCTTACCTCTTTTTGCCCTCCCCGTCACTACCCTGTTCTTCCCCCCTTTCTTTTGCAGTTATCCTATAGTTATACCTTATTTATACTTTATTTATACCTTATTTATACTATTCTAGAATAGTATAAATAAGGTATAAATAAAGTATAAATAAGGTATAACTATAGGATAAGTGAGGAAGTCATTAGGATAGTGCCGTACAGGCTAGTAATACTATAAACGCCTCATCTTAAAAGAATTCTGTCTTGGATGTAATAAAAAGGAGTTTTTTTCGGGGAACCCTGAAAAGAAAGGGTAGAGCCCGAAAGACTCATATACCATAGGCGGGAGTTGGCACCTCCGTCTGTGATGTACTGCCCCGTAGGGATTATTACAGGGTCGGGAAGTAATTAGCGAGTCCTGTTAAGCTGCCTTTGTGCCGCGGATGCGGTCGATGATGAGGGCGATGGCCCCATCGCCGGTGACGTTGCCGGCGGTGCCGAAGCTGTCCATGGCAATATAGATGGCTATCATCAGGCCTTGCATGTTGGAGTCGAAGCCGAGCATGCTGCTCAGGAGTCCCAAGGCTGCCATGATGGCTCCGCCTGGCACGCCGGGTGCAGCGACCATGGTGATGCCCAACATCATGATGAAGCCTATGTAGGTGCCGAAGTCGCTAGGCAGCCCCATGCTGAGGGTGATGGCGTAGGCCACGGCGGTTATCTTGAGGATGCTGCAGGGCATGTGGATGGTGGCGCAGAGGGGGACGGTGAAGCTGGCAGTCTCTTCGCGCACACCGTTCTTGATGGCTTGTTGCAGGGTGACGGGGATGGTGGCAGCGGATGAGGCGGTGCCCAGTGCGGTGACGTAGGCGGGCAGCATGGTGACGAGGGCACGGAAGGGGTTCTTATGGGTGACAGAACCTGCCACGAGGAAGAGGAACACCAGCTCGGTGACGTGGAGCAGGAAGATGAAGCCAACAATCTTGAGGAAGGCTCCCAGCACGGCTCCCACATGGCCTTCGGCTCCCATCTGCAGGAAGATGCCGAAGATGTAGAGCGGCAGGCAGGGGATGATGACCTTGGTGATGACGGTGGTGATGATGTCGCGGAAGTCGACGAGAAAGCCTCGCATGGTGGTGCCGGTAATGGTGGCAGTGGTGAGACCCAGCATAAAGGCGATGACTAACGCTGTGGTGACAGAGATGAAGGCTGGCATCTCGATAGTGAAGTAGGGGGTGAGGGTGTTGCTCATGTCCATATTGCCTAGGGCAGTGAGCCCATTGCCAAGGATATGCGGATAGGCAAAATAGCATGAGAAATAGGTGAACACACCCGACAGCACGGTGGAGCTATATGCCAGCAGCACGGTGATAAGCAGAAGCTTGCCTGCCCCCTTGCCTAGGTCGGCAATGCCTGGGGCAACCAATCCGATGATGAGCAACGGGATGAACATCCCAAGAAAGTTGCTGAAGATGGAGTTGAACGTAAGGAACACACGCACAGCCCATCCGGGGAAAAAGAATGAGCAGCCGATGCCGAGGGCAATGGCGATGAGTATCTTGGGGAGGATGCCTAGTTTCTTCATAAAGTTGAAAGTTGAGAGTTGAAAGTTGAAAATTGGCTGCCGCCTTGGGAAAGTAAAAGGTAAAAACTAAAAACTAAAAAGTTGGCTGCCGCTTTCATTTGTCTAATCACTAATCACTAAATATTTGTAAAAATAAATCAGTGTACAACTAGTATTGTGGCACTAATTGTACACTGATGGTATACAAGCTAAGTCAGCGTGCCGTAGTGACGCTGCTTTTACTTGTTGTAGCGCTGGCACTCCTTAGGAGTGACGCAGGTGCCGGTGGCGCGGCAGACGAGGATGCGCTCTTCAAGCACTTCGGCTGCGCTGGCACTGATTTCGGGCAGGGTGCGGATGACCTTATAAGCCTCGAACTTCATCTTGCGGGAGGTGTTGCCCACATGGGTAATCTCGCCGTAAGCTTCGATATAATCGCCGGCATAGACCGGAGCTTTGAATTCGACCATGTCGTAGGCGCAGAAAAGGCCTTCGTCGCCGTCCTGTTTGATAAGGAGCTCGGTGGCCACGTCGCCAAACAGGTGCACCATGTGCGCACCGTCAACCAAATTGCCGCCATAGTGGGCGTCTTTTGCGCTCATACGAACGCGGAGCATAGATGTAACAGCCATGTTATCTAGGGTTTTAAAGTTTAAAAGGTTTTAAAGTTTAAAAGGTATTGGTTCAAAGGCTAAAGGTTATTAGAAATTGGTCGTGTTTCTAAGGTATTTAATATGGCTATGTAGTGCGGATGAGATTATCTTACATTCATTGAGGAGATGCTGATATTCTTCCTCGCTGCAGTAATTTAATTCTTTGCATAAGTAGACCATACTTCGTACCTCGGCACAACTACCCTTTGCAATATAAAGGTATCGGACAAAAGCTTGTGGACTCCCTGCCTCACTCCCTTCGGCAATATTGTTCATGATAGAAACAGCTGCCCGTTGGATTTGTTCCCGGAATCCATAATCATGATTATTCTGCATCAGCTCATACACCTGTATGGTCAACTTCTTTGCTAACGACCATGATGATAGCTCTTCAAAATAAGCCATGCTTTTGACCCCGCACCTTTTTAACCTTTAAACCTTTACAACCTTTTTATCTCTTAATAATATAATCGACAAAGATGCCGGGGGTCTTGACGTTCTCGGGGGCAATGGTGCCGGTCTTGACAATCTCCTGAGGCTCGACGATGACCACGTCGGCTGCGGTAGCCATCATGGGGCAGAAGTTTTGCGAGGTGCCTTTGTAGACTAGGTTGCCGCTCTCGTCGCAGATATTGGCTCCGATGATGGCCACATCGGCGCGGATGGGCTTCTCCAGCAAGTATTCCTTGCCGTCGACGGTCACTTTCTGCTTGCCATTCTCGACTACGGTGCCAAGGCCGGTGGTGGTCAGCACTCCGCCCAAGCCTGCGCCAGCGGCACGAATCTGCTCGGCCAGGGTGCCCTGAGGCTGCAGGGTGACGTGAAGTTCGCCAGCATTCATTTGGTCGATGGTGTTGTTGTTGGTGCCGATATGGGTGGCGATGAGGTTCTTCACCTGGTGGTTCGTGATGAGCTTGCCCACGCCCACTTCGGGATAGGCGGTATCGTTGCAGATGATGGTGAGGTCTTTGACCCCTTTCTCAACCAATGCGTCAATTAAAGCAATGGGGTTTCCTACGCCGAGGAATCCGCCTACCATTACGGTCATGCCGTCCTGAATTTTGTCGGCAGCTTCTTTTACAGATACGAATTTGTTCATGGTGTTAAATTTATTTCTTCATTATTATTTGTCTCTTTTATGTGTGATACGATGGCTACTTTCTTGTTTCAACACCCTCGGAATACCCTCACTTATCACCTGTATATTAGTAGTTTCCAAGAAAAAATAATCGTCCGTATCACATTCGTTATCAAATTGCAAATATAAGAATTTTTTCTGATACCGAAAAAAATTTTGTCTATTTTGCAAAATCTGTGTACTTTTGCAACGATTTTTGAGTTATTATAGGGCAGAGAAAAAACTGATAATTGAAAATGAAAAAGACAGTTCTTATATGGGTAGTGGCAGTCGCTCTCTGTGGCATTGCCAACGCTCAGGATTATGTTGTCCCGGTAGAGACTTGGGACTATGAGGAAATTAACGGCAGCAACTATCATGGCTACAATTTCCATGAGAGTTGGGATGTCGATTTTACTATCGAAAACCAGGACGGGCGATATACCCCTACCGAGGAGGATATCGCCGAGGCAGAGCGCCTTATTCAGAAGCGTATCGCCTATGTGAACCGTCACCATATTAACCAAGAGGGTTTGTGTCCCGTCATCGACGAGCACATGCGCCGCTATGAGCGTCAGTATGTCGGATTCACCGACATCACCGGCTGCCGCATCGTGTGGGCCAACTTCGTTTGGGACGAGAATGCCGCCGAGCGTCTCACGCAGGACATCGTCCTTACCGAGGGCGGTTGTGGACACTACTGGCACGTGAAGGTGAACCTCACCACGGGCAAGGTGTATGGTCTTGAGGTCAATTCGGATGGCGACATCAAGTACATTCCCCGTCAGAAGCGTCCCGCCCACCGTATCAGCCGTCCCCGTGCTCCGCAGGCTCCTGGCAAGATACGCAAGACCGGTATTCCCCACGACCCTGCCGAGGCACATTTCTAAAGAGTGTACTACAGTTAGACAATTAGTTTCTCTGAGTACTCCGAAAAATCTGGGTACTCAGAGATTTTTTTATAAAAAAATTGACTTCTATGAAAAAGACCCTTATCGCTTTCTTCCTTCTCTCGACAGTCGTCGCCATGGCTCAGAAGCCGCGACCCGACGCTTTCCCTCCTGTCCCCGACACCCTTTCACCCAAAGCTGTCACCATGGCGACAACCCTTGAAGAGATGGACGGTTGGGACAAGTACCCCACCTACGAAGTCTATATCGCCATGATGCAGCGTTTTGTCGACTCTTTCCCCGAGCTCTGCCACCTCGACACCATCGGCACATCGGTGCAAGGCCGCCTTATCCTATCGCTAGCCATCACAGGCTCGTCAGACAACGACCTTTATCGTCCCGAATTTTTCTATTCCAGTACTATGCACGGCGACGAGGTGACGGGTTTCTACCTTATGCTGCGTCTTTGCGACACGTTGCTGCGCAGTTATGGCACCTCGCAGGACATTACCAGCCTCCTCGACCGCACCCGCATCTGTATCAACCCCCTGTCTAACCCCGACGGCACCTACCGTGGCGGCAACCATACCGTCGTACGCGCCATGCGCTATAATGCCAACTATGTCGACCTCAACCGCAACTATCCCGACCCCTTCGGCACTGACCCCCTCGAACCGCTTCAGCCCGAGAACGAGGCAATGATCAACTATGTCTCGCAGCATAGTTTCCGCCTTAGTGCCAACCTCCACGGCGGCTCGGAGGTGATGAACTTCCCGTGGGACAGCTACACCTCATTCGAACAGCTCAACGAGCACCACGAATGGTGGAAACAGGTGTGCAAACGTTTCGTTGACACCTGCCGGCTAGTGGACAACCAACGCTTTCGCGATGTCACCAACAGTGGCTACATCGTCGGTGGCGACTGGTATGTCATCTCCAATGGTCGACAGGACTATTTTAACTACTACCACAACATGCGCGAGATGACCATGGAACTATCCTCCTCTAAGACACTCTCCACTACTCGGCTTAACCACTACTGGCAATGCCAGTCGCACGCGCTCATCAACTATATCAAGGAGATTCATAACCTCGAAGACACGTCCACAGTCGGCATTGTTGCACCAGTTGTGAATATGCGTGTCTACCCCAATCCCACAACGGGTTCAGTTACTATCGAAGGTACCAGCACTAGTTATCGTTACGACCTTTCCGACCGTCCTTCAGGGGTGTATATTCTCAATGTAGAGGGTAGACCTGTGAAAGTGGTCAAGCACTGATGCCTCGCTACGCCCATATCTCTGTTGCTATTCCTCTGTTGGCAGAGCGCGACAATCTGCCGTTGTTGCTAGAACGGCTGCGCCGACAGACCTTCCAGCATTTTACACTATATTGTTGCGTCAACAACCTTGAAGGAGGCTACGGCTATGAGGAGAATCAGGCTTGTCTTGCCCTCTTGCATGAGGTGCATGACTTGCCTGTGGTGGTCATCGACCGCAGTTCGCAAGGCTGTGGATGGATAGGTAAGCGCAAAGGAGTGGGTTGGGCTCGAAAAGTGCTCTTTGAGCGTATTATGGAGGAGCACGACGATGATGAGCTGGTGGTGAGTCTTGATGCCGACACTGACTTCGATGACAATTATCTGCAGGCGGTTGTCGATACTATGAATACTTACCCTGAATACAACGCCTTCTGTGTGCCATACTATCATCCTCTCAGCCACGACGAGGCTCTCGACCGCCCGATGCTCCGTTACGAGTGCTATATGCGTCATTATCTCTTGGGACTGTTGCATATTGGCAATCCATACACCTTTACCGCTTTGGGCAGTGCCATGGTGTTCCCTATTTGGGCGTATCGTCGTGTGGGTGGCATTACCCCTTTGCAAGGCGGCGAGGATTTCTACCTGCTGCAAAAATTTGCCAAGACGGGAAGTCTAGTGAGCCAATTTGTCGAGCCTTACCGTACACAAGGCATGGTGGTACGTCCACAAGGGCGCATCTCTTCGCGTGTGCCTTTTGGCACAGGACCGGCCATAGCCAAAGGCATTGGGGCGATGGAGGAGAGTTATCCCTTTTATTCTGACGAAGGCTTTGCCGCCATCAGAGCCACCTACGACCTTTTTCCCGCACTCTACGACGGCGATGTCGAAACGCCCATGTCGCCATTCCTCCGCCAGCAACTAGCTACCGACGACCTTTGGTTGCCCCTCCGTGCCAACTTCAAGAGCCGTGACCTCTTCGTCCATGCCTGCGCCGAGCGTGTCGACGGCCTACGTATACTACAATACCTCAAAAACGCCCCTGCCTATCGCATTCCGTCTAGAGCACTGCCCGTCGACTTCTACCACGACCCAATATCCAACCTTGATGACTATCGAAATAGCCTTTTTAACCTAGAAATGTCCCTCCGTAAATAATGATAGACGATACCTTGCATCATGACTTAAAGCGTTATGCCGCCATGTACGAGACAGAGGCATTCTTGCAGGGCGACCCGTCGTGGTTTATGCACCAGGTGGTGGGGACGGCCAATCAGGAGGCGATGGCATTTTTGGCTTCGTGCCTCAGTTATGGTAGCCGACGGCAGTTTATGCCCAAGATACAGTGGATGTTGGATTGTGCGGGTGGTGAGGTGGACGCATGGGTGCGCGAGGGTGATTTTGAGGAGGACTTTCCTAGTGGCGACAAGGGTTGTTTCTATCGCCTGTATACGGTAGGGCAGATGAATGCCTTTTTACGTGCGTATAGGCAATTGCTGCAGAATCATGGCACGCTGGGAGAGTATGTGAGGGTGCGCGCTTCGGATGGTCTTGCTGCGGTCGGGGCGATATGTGGCTATTTCTGCAATGCAGGCGTGAGCGGCATTGTGCCGAAGGATGCCCAGTCGGCTTGCAAGCGGGTGTGCATGTTTCTGCGTTGGATGGTGCGGAACGGGTCGCCAGTGGATTTGGGCTTGTGGGCTGACTTTATCGACTGCCGCACCCTTATTATGCCGTTGGATACGCACGTGCTCGCCGAATCGCAAAGGTTAGGCTTGCTCAAATGTGGCTCCGCCACCATGTCCACCGCCCGCCGCCTCACACAGTCAATGTTCGAAGTCTTCCCCGACGACCCTCTGAAAGGCGATTTCGCCCTCTTCGGCTATGGGGTGAGCCATGCGAAGTAGGGTGTTATTGGTTTACAAAATCCATTATCTTCTTTGCAAGGGCATCACGCTCGGCATCGGTCATGCAGAGGCCGAAACGGTAGCGTCGCGAGTTGGAATAGACGACACGCAGGGTTTCGGGTAGGCGGCCCCACAGCCATAGCGTGCGACCGTTGTATGTTTCCACGCGCCGTATGGCGGAGAGCGGTATCTCTTTCCTGCGGTGGAAGATGCAGCCGTGACACTTAATTACCAGTGTTTCGTGTTGCACCGAGATGGTCTCGGTGGTGCGGTTCCAGCGCAGATATTTGTTCAGATATACCAATCCGCCATACACTGAAAAAAGCACGCAGGCGATGAGTAGAAGCACAAGCCATGCGATTTCTGATGGTAGGACTCTCCAACAGAGCCATGCCCCGTATAAGATAAGAGCACCCTGCAGGAAGGAGCCAACACAGTGAATGATATCATTCTCGTTGCTGTGGTTAGGGTCTTTATGCGTTATGTTCGTTGCCAGGACTTCCATACCGACTATAGATTGCTTTTCTTCTTGATAGATTGCAGGAATTCGGGTAAGCCGTCGGGGCAGGCAGCGAGGGGAAGGACGACACCGACCCTTGGCGAGCGCATCAAGTAGATGTTGGTCT
>CAMZFW010000106.1 GCA_947306225.1 uncultured Bacteroidales bacterium | reverse complement strand
CTTGGTTCTTACAATTGGCAAACAGCAGCAAGGCTGCCACGGGCAAGGCTGCCAACGCCTTTGCCCACCCTTTGTGGGATTTCTGTTTTTTCATCATGGAGATACGGTTTTTGATTGTTGAAAAATGGAAACTATTAACTAATGGATTGAATCTTACGCCTGTGGCCTGCTTGAAGAGGAGTTGTAGGTAATGTCTGTATGCCTCCTCATCGCCTTGTCGAAGCACCGCCTCGTCGGCCAGATATTCGTGTACTACGCTCATTTCACGCTCATACAACCATATAAATGGGTTGAACCACAATAGGCAGTGTACCAGTTGCACCAACAAGGTGTCCCAACTATGGCGTTGCTGTGCGTGCGTCAGTTCGTGGACTAACACTTGCTGCATTTCTTCTTCAGTCAGGTCTCGACTCTTGATGACAATATGGTTGAAAAAGGAGAATGATGAATCTACATTGTCGTCCATCGCCACATAGTAGTGTCTTTGGCGGGTGTCGTGACTGAGTGTCCGTTTCGTGAACGAAAAGCGATGTAGGCTGCGCCATGTCATGCCATAACGTATTGCCAGTAAAAGGGCTGACAGCGCAGCTCCGAGCCAATAGACTAAAGCTATTATCTGCCAAGTGTCGAGGCTACGAGTGTTGGGAATGTCGTTGGCAACCCCCACTTGTGCCGGGGAGGGTAGAGGCATCCCCTCTCCTTGAATGGATATCGGAATCAGGTATCCATTACCTGATACGGGATACTGCGTAACATGCACAGTGGGATGCACCAAGGGAATCAGCAGGCTTATAGCTAGGGTTGCCAAGAGAAAGCATCTGTTCAACTGTAGACAATGCTCCTTGCTTAGCAGTAACCTGTATAGCCCCCAAAACAGAGCTGTCCCGATAACGGCAAAAAGCATGTAGCGTGTCATTTCTCCAATTCTTTAGTCAAAGCCTCCAGGTCTTCGAGCGAAACGGCCTGCTTGTCCACCAAGAACGAAACCATGTTGCGGAACGACGACCCAAAATAATTCCTCGCCATCCGGCCGAGTATTTGGCTAGAGTAGTCTTCGCGACTGACGAGCGGGTAATAACGGTTGGACTTGTTGAACGTAGTGTGCCCGACAAAGCCTTTCTTCTCCAATATCCTCACTACGGTAAGGATGGTGTTATAGGCAGGCCTAGGTGGGTCGATGGCTGCAACAATCTCGTTGGCAAATCCTTGCTGTATGGACCAAATGGCCTGCATAACCTGTTCTTCTGCGCGTGTGAGCTCTTTTATCTCTTGTGTTTCCATAGGTGATTAATTAATTTTTTAGTTCTATAACGTAATAATTGAATACTTAGTGTATCGGTTAGTTGTTTTTAATATTTTTTAACAATGCCAAAGTGGTCTCGCATTGCTGTTATAAGAGCTGTAATTCATTAACTTATCACCTATTTTGTTGTCCAAATGTATCCCAACCGTCTCTCCATCGTTTCTTTTGCACATATCCTATAGTTATACCTTATTTATACTTTATTTATACCTTATTTATACTATTCTAGAATAGTATAAATAAGGTATAAATAAAGTATAAATAAGGTATAACTATAGAATAAGTATAAAAGGAGCTAGGGAATTGCGAGGTGAGAAAGTGGGGGTGATTTGGGTAGGGCATTAAACGGCTTATTGGCTGAGAGGAAAGGGGGGTCGACATGAAAAAATCATTATTTTTAGGTATTGGGCGAATGGAGTGGTTGCTTTATCTTTGCAATCGATAATTAAGATTAGTCGATATGTACAAAAAAATCTGCAAAACATTCATTTTAGCCTTTTTAATAGGAGGCATCGGGCTGACTGCAGCGGCTCAAAATGACACTACGGCGAAGGCTCAGCGACTCACTATTGGTGGGTATGGCGAGGCTGTGTATAACTACAATTTCTATAGCGATAACGTTTTTCGCTATTCTCACGCCGACCGATATACCGAAAGTAAGGGACATGGTCGGGTGGATATCCCTCATGCCGTGATAATGCTAGGCTACGACATGGGTAGAGGATGGAGCATAGGCACGGAGGTGGAGTTTGAGCATGGCGGCACCGAGGTGGCTGTAGAGAAAGAAACCGAGGAGACGGGCGAGTTTGAGCAGGAGGTGGAACGTGGTGGAGAGGTGGCATTGGAGCAGTTCTGGGTACAGAAGTGTTTCAACCGCCATCTGAATCTGAGAATGGGTCATATCGTGGTGCCGGTGGGCATGACTAACAATAACCATACGCCAGACCACTTCTTTTCGGTGTACCGTCCCGAGGGCGAGAACACCATAATGCCCTGCACATGGCATGAAACGGGTGTGAGCCTGTGGGGTAGGGCAGGGGCGTGGCGCTATGAGGTGCAGCTGTTGCCGGCATTGAACAGCAACCTCTTCAATGAGGCTGGCTGGGTTCACAACGGCTCGGCATCGCCCTACGAGTTCCGTCCTGCCAACAGTTTGGCGGGAGCGGCAAGGCTGGACTATACGGGAGTGCCTAACTTGCGATTGAGCTTGAGTGGATATGTGGGGAACTCGTTCAATAATGACATCACCACGACGGTCTATACCGAGTCGTCGCGCTATTATGGTGCGTTGGGGACGGTGCTGATTGGGGCATTCGATTTCGACTACCACAATAAGTGGTTGGTGGTGCGTGGCAATGTGGACTATGGCTATTTGGGCGACGCAGGCCTGATTTCGACTCGCAATAAGAACCAGACCACCATGACAGGCAATCCATATCCGCACACTGCTGTGGGTAAGGGCGCGTACGACGGCTCGATAGAGGCGGGTGTGGACCTGCTGTCGTTTGCCAACTATCGCATTGGAGGCAGACGTTTATACCTGTTTGGTCGCTACGACTGCTACGACAGCTATATTCCCGCGTCGGGCTTCGATAATATAGGGTGGACCGAGCGGCAGGTGATTTCAGCTGGCGTGAATTATTATCCATTGAAGCATATAGCCGTGAAAGCGGAGGCGGGTGTGCGTAAGTTTAACGGCAACTACAACGACGAACCTTTCGTTGCGCTTGGCATCACATGGACCCATTTTAATTTCGTACATTAACACAGTATTTTCTAAAATAATCTACCTATGAAGAAAAAACGTATCAAAATCATGCTGTTGGCAGCTGCAATGCTGGCCTCAGCGAGTTTCGTCTCGTGCCGAGATGAAAACGACGGAACTGTTGATGATGAACTTGCCGCTCAGGTGGCAGAACAGTTTGTGGACCACACGGTGGCTCCAACCTACACCGCCCTTGCAGCCAAGGCAGAGCAGTTGGCAGAGCAGCTGGCTGCGCTGCGCCAGAATGCCACGGACGCAGGCGTTGAGGCTGCCTGCCAGACCTTCCTCGATGCTCGTGAGCAGTGGGAGAAGAGTGAGGCTTTTCTGTTTGGTGCTGCTGGCGATTTCGGTATCGACCCCCACATCGACTCGTGGCCTTTGGACGAGGATGCTTTCAGTACGTTGATGTATGAGAGCCCTGCTATGATTGCCGCCCTCGACGGCGAGGATGGCGACGTGGTGGCTGGCGAGCGTCTAGGCAACGCTCTGCTGGGTTTCCATGGGTTGGAGTATATCCTGTTTGCCGATGGCAGGGCCAAGAAGGCTGCCGACATCACCGAGAATGAGTGGATTTATGCCGCCGCAGTGGCGGGCGACCTGCGTAACCGCTGCTATCAGCTGGAGGTGGGCTGGTTGGGCGACAAAGCTCCTGAGAGCCATGTCGCCAAGCTCGACGGACTGGAGATGGCATACACCGTGGCAGGTGGCAATTACAGCTATGGCGAAAATATGAAGAACGCGGGCAAGCCCGGCAGTACGTATGCCAGCCGTGTTGCTGCGCTGATGGCTATTGTGCAAGGCTGTTCAGACATTGCCGACGAGGTGGGCAGTTCGAAAATATATGCTGCATGGCACGGTGAGGACATCACCTATATCGAATCGCCCTACAGTCAGAAGTCTATTATCGACTTCTATAACAACATCGTCAGCATCCGCAATGCCTACATGGGCGGCGTGGATGGTCAGAGAGATGAGAGCAAGTCGCTGCACGACTTTGTGAAAAGCCATGACGCGTCGATTGACGGACATGTGACCACCGCCATCGAGAACGCTTTGGCTAAGATTAATGCTATGCCAGCACCCTTTGTAATGCACTATTCCGAGGCTGCCAACGGGGCAGCTGTAGAGGCTTGTGCAGAGTTGAGCGATGCTTTGGCGGAAATTAACAACATGCTGAGAGAACTATAAATGACTGTAATATGAAAAAGAAAACAATTATAATGGCTGTTGTAGCGTTTGCCACAGCATCCTTTCTAGCAAGTTGCCAGCCTGACGATGTGACACCCGAGCTGTCGGACGAGTTGGCAGAAGAGACCTATGCAGGCGGTCGTTTAGGTACCACGTTCAACCAGTCGGCATCGGCATTCGAAGACCCTACGCCCGCAGTGGAGAATGCCGGCATGGTGAATGCCTTTAAGTATGGCGAGTTCTTCTTTGAACATACCATGACTCAGAACAATCCGCCATTCAACGGTCTGGGGCCTCTATATGTGCGTTCCTCATGCGAGGCATGTCATCCGGGCTACGGCCATGGTCGTCGCATGGAGCGTTACCGCGCTGATGATTGGGCAAACGGCTATCTGCTGGTAGTATACAACAAAACGACCGATGCCTACGAGACTTCGGTGGCGGGTATGCCACAGACCAAAGCGGTGCCGCCATTTAAGCCGTCGATTGATGAGAGCAAAATCAACATTGCGTGGCTCGGCTACACCGACGAATGGGGCAATCGTTTCCCCGACGGCGAGACCTATAGCCTTATCTACCCCGAAGTGACTATTCCCGAGGATGCTTTCTATGCTCCTCTATCGGCACCTTATAGCGAGATGGCGTTCCGTTTGGAGAGCACTATCGGTATCTATGGTACAGGCCTGTTGGACGCCATTCCCGATGATTCGCTAAAGGCGCAGTATCAGAAAGAGTATGACGCAGGTGCCGACCTCAATCCCGCTATTTGGGCAGGGCACGACTGGGCCTCGCTTTATGGCCGCACCAACCATCCCAAACGCTTCACATACGCCCTTAGCCGCGGTCCTTTGCAGGATGCAGCCGGAGCCAACGCCATTTGGAATATTCCCAATGTGACTCGTAGCGACCGTCGTAGTCACTACCTCAGTCTGAACAAGAGCATCTATGCTACTACTGCTTCGGAAGACCCAGAAGTGCAAGCTCAGTTTTATCACTATTTTCCCCAGTGGAATAAGACTGGAGACCCCCGCACCGACATCTACAACTACCTGATGTGCGACACCCTGCCCATCGAGATGAGCGACCAAGACTATGTAAACTTTATGGTGTGGCATCGCGGTTTGGCAGTGCCTGCAGCACGTAATTTGGCCGACACCACGGTGCAACGTGGCCGCAAGCTGTTCCGCGACATGGGGTGTGCCACCTGCCACCGTCCCAGTTGGAAAACTGGTCCCGATATCTATACCGACCCCAACGGCTTCTTTGCCGACGGTGACGCACGCCTGCCTCGCTACCCTTACCAGACTATCTGGCCTTATACTGACATGGTACAACACCGTCTGCACATGGTCAACGACATTCGCACGGGTTGGTGCCGCACCACTCCGCTGTGGGGTCGTGGACTGTCGCCCATCTGCAGTGGACATAGCGACCGCCTGCACGACTGCCGAGCACGCAATGTGGTGGAAGCTATCATGTGGCACGGTTGTCCGGGAAGCGATGCCCGTTGGACGGTAGAAAAGTTCCGCCAACTATCGAAGAGCGATCGCGACGCAGTGGTAAAGTTTATTAATGCCATTTAGCCATAGATGCTATAGAGGCGATATAAATAATTTGTCAAATAATAAGATGAAAAAAGCAAACATACTGCTTATGGTGCTAGTGACGACGACCCTCGCCACTGGCACCATAATTGAAAAGCTGTCAGGCACCGAAGCGGCTTCGGCGGCGGTGTACAATTCGTGGTGGTTTATCCTGCTGCTGGCATTGGTGGCGGTGGGTGCCATTGTTGCCATCATACGTGACAAGATGTGGCATACACCATATAGATTGCTGATATACAGTTCGGCAGTGGCTATCCTTTTGGGCGGTGGACTCTCCACATGGACGGGCTGTCATGGCAGTATGACGTTGCAGCGTGATGTGCCATGTAGCACATTTGCCGACGCTGATGGAACGGAGTATCAACTGCCCTTTGTCATCACGTTGGAGCAGTTTGAAGTTGTCACCTATCCGGGATCTCACGCACCCATGGATTTTGTGAGCAGGATTGCGGTGGATGGCGAGAAAGCAGAAATATCGATGAATAACATTTATAAACGTGGTGGCTACCGCTTCTATCAGGAGGATTATGACGAGGAGGGAAATTCGACACTCAGTGTGGCGCACGACCCAATAGGCATTGCCGTCACATATACGGGATACCTGCTGCTTGTTATGGGGCTGGTGGGCATGTTCTTGTCGCGGAAGTCGCATTTTCGACAACTGTTTAAAAGGCTGCCGTTGTTATTGCTGCTGCTGACGGCAGGTACGGTATCGGCAGCACCTGCCACGCTGCCACGCTATACAGCTGACCAGATGGGACGGATGCAGTTGCTGTACAAAGGACGTGTGTGTCCCTTACAGACGTTTGCCAAGGATTTCACCACCAAGCTCTACGGAAAGGCCACCTACCAAGGGCTAACACCAGAGCAGGTGCTCGGCGGGTGGATATTCTACTACGGTGAATGGTGCGACGAACCTGTCATTAAAATCAAAGGTGACCATACGCGCCAACAATTGGGCATGGAGGGACGTTACACCTCGCTAAACAATCTGTTGGCGCACCAAAAAATACTTGAAAGGCAACCCTCCTCGAAGGAGTTGGCGGCAGCCAACGAGAAACTGCAGCTGGTGCTGATGGTGACTAACAGCAAGTTGCTGAAGATATTTCCGCTCACCGACACGCTAGGCAACATAGGTTGGTATTCGCAGAACGACCCATTGCCACTCAGTGTCGACGATGACGAATATCTTTTCGTCCGCAAACATTTGGGTTATTGTCAGGAACTGGTTGTCCGGAATGACTTTGCGATGCTGGACACGGTGTTTGCCAAGACCTGCCAATACCAGCAGAAGCAGGCGGGCAGTGTCATCCTACCACCTGCGCGCATGGCTGCCGAAAGGCTCTACAATGCTCTCACGACTGGGCGTTGGCTTGCCATGCTGACGGTTGCACTGGGGCTGATTCTCTTTGCATTGACCCTTTCTGTCTCAGGAAACAAAGCAAAAGGCCGACATATCTATTCGCGAATAGCTACCGTGCTCGTAATGCTGCTCACTGCATTTTTGATGCTTGTCATCGTGTTGCGCTGGGTGGCGGGTGGACATGTGCCGCTAGCGGGTGGATTTGACAGTATGAACCTTATGACGGTGACCTTGGGCATTGTTGCCCTCTGTACGGTGCACCGACATCCGTCGGCACCGGCTGTTGCCCTGTTGGCGATGGGCCTCTGTCAGATGGTGGCGATGATGAGCGGCTCTAATCCGCCAATAACGCACCTTATGCCCGTGCTCAGTTCGCCACTACTGGCATTGCATGTCACGGTAATCATGATTGCCTACGCGCTCTTCCTATTTGTGATGCTGAGCAGCGTGGCGGCTCTCATTCGTCCTTCGCAGCGTGAGCGGCTGGAGCGTACAAACTTGCTGATGCTCTATCCGGCGGTGTCGCTGCTGGCGGTAGGCATCATCATTGGTGCCGCATGGGCAAACATCTCGTGGGGCAACTACTGGTCGTGGGACCCTAAGGAAGTGTGGGCACTCATCACGCTGATAGTCTATCTGTATCCGCTATATATGGCGCAAAAAGAACACCATTCGCATACGCTGTTCCACGTGTACTGCGCTGTGGCAATTCTCAGTGTCGCCATCACCTATTTTGGAGTGAATCTCATCCTAGGAGGTGTTCACGCCTACGGTTGATGCAACGCAGTGTATTAGAGATTGTGTAAAAAAAAGCCTGACATGTCAATGCCAGGCTTTTTAGTTGGATTAAGGATTGGGTTATAGCGAGAATCGGATGCCGAATTCGTGAATCTTGTTCTGGACACCGCTCTTGTAGGTGGGCAGGAGGTTGAAATAGACCTCGGTGCCGGGGGCAAAGATGAACCAGCGGTTCTGGGTGCCGATGGCAAGGTCGCAACGGAAACGGTTCATGTTGTAGACGGGTTTGTTGAACATAACACCGGGGACAACACCCACATACCAGCCATGCTCGTTGTCTTTGTTGATGTGGCTGAGCTTGATGGGCAGGATGATGGTATTGGTGCTGGTGGTAGTCTCTTTGACATCGTAGGAGGCGGGAGTGATGTCGTCGCCAGTGATGCCTAGATGGCTATAGCAGTAGATGGTGTAGCGGTAGCCGAGACCGATGTTGCAGTCCCAACGGCGGGCGATGGGGCGGTGGTAGTCGAAGGTGACACCGAGGTTGGCACCGATGCTGTTGTAGTAGTTGTTCTGACCATAGATGCGACGGTCGGTGAGCATGCTGACCGAGGGGTCGGCAGTGAAGCTGGGCTTGCGTCCCCAAGCGGCATAGTGCTCTTGGCGCTTGCGCTCTTTCTCGGCCTTTTTCTGCTGTTGGCGAATCTTCTGTTCGGCCTTGGCCTGCTCGCGTTTCTGACGGTCTTGCTCTTTCTTCAGGGCTTTCTCTTGCTCTTTCTGCTGCTCTTTGATGAGCTTTTCCTGCTCTTTGGCGCGCTCCTGCTGAGCCTTTTCGGCGGCTTTCTGTTGTTCGCGCATCAGGCGTTCCTGCTCTTTCTGCTGCTGTTTGAGCAGTTCTTCCTGTTCCTTTTGTTGTTGTTTCATGAGAGCTTCCTGCTGCTTGGCACGTTCGATGGAATCGTTGCTCTGAGCATAGGTTGTGCCGGCGGTGAGTGCCAGGGCAATCAAAAGAATGTAAAGTTTCTTCATAAGGCTAATATTTATAATTTTTAGGATAACGAGGTTGGTTTAATATTATTGTGTGGTAAAATAAAAAAAAGGAGTTTTACAACTCCTTTTCTTTCGTCGGGGCGAAAAGACTCGAACTTTCGA
>CAMZFW010000105.1 GCA_947306225.1 uncultured Bacteroidales bacterium | reverse complement strand
GAACATTGTGTCGCCCTCGCCACCCTTGAATCGCGGGTTGGCAACCTCTTCCATTATGGTAAAATCTATTTTCATCAGTCAAACTATTTTATCAGTCATTGCGTTTTCTTATAGATACTTGGAAAGACTATCCCTCATGGAGAAGTTGGATTAGTTTCTTAGTCCCAGCAGAGGATTTCTTGGTTATAGTCGATGTCCTCCTTGGTGAGCAGGGCACCGCAGTCGGGACAGCGACCCATGGCATCGGCGTCGAAGGTGCCGCCACATTCGCACTGCGGTGGCAGTTCCCATCCCCCGCTGAAATCCACAGCCTTGGCTTTGCCACAGCGGTCACAATAGAGCGTCCCCTGCCCATTGTAGCCTACACCATAGCGACGTTGGAACTCATGCCCGCATTTCCTGCATCGTATTGTGTATATAGTACCCATGATGAAATTAAAGATTAAAATTCTCCACTAACGCATTACCACATTCCCACATTCAAATGATTTCCTCTAATGCGCCGGTTTCGGAGTCGATGATAAAACCGCGAACCTCAATGTCTTTCGGTACGAGGGGATGCGTGCGGATGGTTTCCACGGTGCGGCGAACAGACTCAGGGGTGTCCTTGAAGCCTTCGAGCCAATGGTTGAGGTCGATGCCGCACTTGCGGATGGTGTTGAGGGTCTGCTCCGTCACACCGCGTGCCAGCATCTCGTCGTGGAAGTGGTCGTAGCTCATGTGGCAGGCACCGCAGTGCGAGTGTGCCACCACCATCACGTGCTTCACGCCTAGTTCGTAGATGGCCACGATGAGGCTGCGCATGGCCGAGTCGAAGGCTGAGATGACCAGACCGCCAGCGTTCTTGATAATCTTGGCATCGCCATTTTTCAGCCCCAAAGCCGCAGGTAGCAGCTCGGTGAGGCGTGTGTCCATGCACGACAGGACTGCCAGTTTCTTGTCGGGGTACTTGTCCGTGATGAATTGTTCATAGCCCTTGGCTGCGACGAACTCTTTGTTGTAAGCTACAATCTGGTCTATCATATTGTGTGAATATTATTCGGTTGGGCGTATAAGGTCAGAGGTGGAAGAGCTGGCGGGCAGAGGCTGTGGTGGTGTCGGCGACTTCTTGCAGGGTGATGCCACGAAGGGTGGCGATGAAGTCTGCGATAATAGGGATGTAGGCGCTCTCGTTGCGCTTGCCGCGATGGGGTACGGGTGGAAGGTAGGGGGCATCGGTTTCGAGCAGGATGCGGTCGAGAGGTATGGAGCGGGCCACGTCGGCAAGGGTGGCGTTCTTGTAGGTGACTACTCCGCCGATGCCGATGTGGAAGCCCATCTCAATGGCGCGGTGTGCTTCTTGCACACTGCCGCCGAAGCAGTGCATGACACCGCAGTATTGCGGACGGTTGAGGTCGCGTAGGAGGCCGAAGAGCTCGTTGTGTGCCTTGCGGACATGCAGGCAGACGGGCAACCCGAGCTGCTCTGCCCATAGCATCTGTTGGCGAAAGACGTGGAGCTGTTGGTCGAGAAAGCTTTTGTCCCAATAGAGGTCGAGACCTATTTCGCCGACGGCGACGTAGGGGATTGTTTGATTGTCTGATTGTTTGATTGTTTGATTGTTATCCACATGGGTACTTAAACAATCAGGATTTGACGCATTCAAGCATTCAAACAGTTTGTTCTGTACGATGTCTAGCTCTTTTTGGAAGTTAGCGGTGACGGAGGTGGGATGCAGCCCCATCATTTGGCGGAAGTACTGTGGATATGCGTTGGCGAGAGCCTCTTGTCGTTGGTGGCTGAGGCTGTCGATGGCTGGCAGCAGCATGGTGTCGACCCCTGTCTCTACTGCGCGGGATACGGCATCGTCGCGGTCGCTGTCGAATGCCTCGTCGTAGAGGTGGCAGTGGGTGTCAATCATTGTTTTTTGAGTTGTTGGAGCAGATGTGTGAACTCGTCGTAGATTGACAGCATCTGCGAATTGTTGTTTAGTAGATGTCGGTGGGCTTCGAGTGTCTTTTCGTCACCACGGACGGCAGGACCTGTCAGGTTGTAGCGCACATCGCCCCATTGCACCCGCTTGGCAGTGGTGAGGATAATGGGATAGAGTATTTCGAAGGGGACGTTGTTCTCGTCGCAGAGGGTCTGTGCTATGGCGTAGAGGCCGTTGGTGAAATTGTTTACAAAGACTGAGGCGAGATGCAGGTATTGCCGCTGTTTGTGAGTCGTGCGGTATACATGGGGGGAAATCATTTTGATGAATTCCTCGATGTCGTCTTCGGTCCTTTTGTTGCAGCCTTCGATGCAGAAGGGTAGTTGGTTGTATTCTATAGCAACGTCGCGGACGAAGCTTTGTGGCGACCATAGTACCCCGTAGCGCGAGCTGATGGCACTAAGCACATTCATAGGTGTGGCACCAGAGGTGTGTAGCACAAGTGCGTCATCAAGTTTGAGAGAGGGAGCAAGCTCGAAAAGGGCATCATCAGTAATTGCGATGATGTATATGTTCGAATTTGGGTTAAGCGACGACAGGTTGTCAATAGGTTGTGCCTCAACTCGGCTGGCTAGGTGTTGGGCGTGTTCTATGTTGCGCGACCATATTTGGTCAATGATATGCCCTCTTTGCCACGTGGCGAGTGCCAGATGTGTTGCTACGTTGCCCGATCCGATTATGGTAATACGCATGGTTGTAAGAGCTTTGTTAGTTGTTGCTAGCGTTTCTTCATTTCGGCATTTTGCCAAAAGGTTGGTATAGATATGCGTGACGTGGGCGGTAGGTGTGTCACACTATAGGCTGCAGTCCCCTTTGTCGAAGGATGGTTAGTACTCGTCTTCTTGAAAGAAGAAGTCCTCCTTAGTCGGATAGTCGGGCCAAAGGTCTTCGATGCTGTCGTAGGGGTCGCCCTCGTCTTCGATTTCCATTAAGTTCTCAATCACTTCCATGGGTGCTCCTGTGCGTTGTGCATAGTCTATCAATTCATCTTTTGTTGCAGGCCATGGAGCGTCTTCTAATTTTGTTGCCAATTCTAGTGTCCAATACATAATTACTATTCTTCTATTAGGTAAGTTACTTGCCTCAATGCGGAAAATTTAACTCCAAATATGATATAAATGTGTAACATAATTTACACATTTACAATATAATATCTATCTAATACGCAATCTATTTTTTTTGCAAAAGTACGCTTTTTTCTGATATATGCAAATAAAAAATCACAAAAAGCACTCTTCGTTGCCTTGCGCGACTACTATATGACGCGATAGGACAAACAGATAGTCGGAAAGACGGTTGATGTAGGAGAGCACGGCAGGGTTGGCGGAGGTGGGTTCGTCGTTGTACAGGGCTACGATGCGTCGCTCGGCACGGCGGCATACGGTGCGAGCTACATGGCTTTGTGCTGACAGCGCGTTGCCGCCAGGTATGACGAAGCTGCGGAACGGAGGTAGCGAGGCCTGCAAGGTATCGATGGCATGCTCGATAATGGTGCAGTGTGCATTGAGTTGTGAACTATAGCCCTCCACGTCGATGCCGGTGGGATGGGGTGGGTTCGGCTCTAATGCCAGAAGGGTCTGGATGGTGAACAGTTGTCGCTGCACCTGCCGTAGCAATGAGCAGGGGGTGGCGAATGTGGGAAGTTGTGCAAGTTGTTCGGTCAGCAGTGCCACATGGGCACCCAGTTCGTCGACAGTGCCGTAGGCTTCTACACGTGGGTGGCATTTCGCAACTCGGGTGCCTCCGATGAGGGAGGTGGTGCCCATGTCGCCAGTTTTGGTATATATCATACTCTTTCGACAGATTTTACTTCGGGAATGACGCGTTTGACGGCTGTTTCGATACCTTGCTTTAGTGTCTGAAGGGCATGGGGACAGCTGCCGCAGTGGCCTTTGAGGCGCACCATGACGACTCCTTCGTTGGTCATGTCGACATACTCTACGTCGCCACCATCCTGTTGTAGGTAGGGGCGGATTTGGTCGAGGGCGTTTTTCACTCGAGCCTCAATGATGGGTTTCTCTTGGTCGGTCATATCTGTTGATTGTTTGATTGTCTGATTGCTTAATTGTTTGAGTTTTTTTGATTGCGCAAACTACTCAAACAATCAGGAATTAACACATTCAAGCATTTCCTTTATTGTTCAGTTTGCATATTTCACGGATGGTATTTTCAGCCACCTCCATGAAAGCCTTGCTTTCGGGTGTCTCCGTGTCGCTCCAGAGTGCCACGGGGCGGCCGCTGTCACCGCTTTCGGCTATGCTCTGCACCAGCGGTATCTCGCCCAACAGTGGGATGCCCATCTCTTCGGCAAGGTGGCGGCATCCTTGTTTGCCAAAGATGTAGTACTTGTGGTCGGGAAGCTCGGCAGGAGTGAAATAGGCCATATTCTCCACAAAGCCTAGCACGGGGATGTTGAGGTTTGGATTGCGGAACAGTTCCACGCCGCGCACCACGTCGGCGAGTGCCACCTGCTGGGGTGTGCTGACGATGATGGCTCCTGTCACTGGCAGGGTCTGCGAAAGCGTCAATTGCACGTCACCCGTTCCCGGGGGCATGTCGACAACGAGATAGTCTATCTCGCCCCACCAAGTCTCGGTGGCAATTTGCTTAAGTGCACCCGATGCCATGGGACCGCGCCACGCCAGTGCTTTGTCGGGGTCGACAAGGAAGCCAATGGACATCAGTTTGATGCCGTAGCGTTCAATGGGCTGCATATAGGTTTTACCGTTGTGCTGTTCTCCGTAGATGTCTTCCTGCCCCACGTTAAACATGATGGGGATGGAAGGACCGTATATGTCAGCGTCGATAAGTCCCACGGAGGCACCTGTCTTGGCAAGCGACACTGCCAGATTGACGGCGATAGTGCTCTTGCCCACGCCACCCTTGCCGGAAGCCACGACGATGACGTTCTTCACGCCGGGTACTAGCTCTTTAGGGTCGGGCATGATAACGGGGCGGGAGGTGAGGTTGACGGTCACTTCGGCCTCACGGTCGACATATTCGTGTATGGCGTTCACGCAGTCGTCGCTCATACGCTGCTTCATGGGGCAGGCAGGGGTGGTCAGCACCAGGTCGAAGGAGACTTTTTTGCCGTCGATGGCAATGTTCTCAATCATGCCCAGTTCGGTGAGGCTGCGCCCTAGGTCAGGGTCGTTGACATGGCTCAAGGCCATTTCTATCATGGTGTTAGTAATCATTATGCAGTATGAATTATTGTTAGTCGAATATTTCAGACAATTTCTTCTCCAGTTCTGAGCCGCGCAGGTTGCGGGCGATTATCTTGCCGTCCTTGTCAACCAGCACGGTGGAGGGAACCGACATGATGCCGTAGGTCTTGCCACCCGACGATGTCCAGCCGTTGAGGTCGCTCACATGGTTGGGCCACACGAGGCCGTCATCTTTGATGGCTTTGAGCCAAGCGGATCTCTCCTTGTCGAGCGAGACGCTGTAGATCTCAAATCCGCGGTCGTGATATTTTTTGTAGAGTTTCACCACGTTGGGATTCTCACGACGGCAAGGACCGCACCACGATGCCCAAAAGTCTATCATCACCACTTTGCCGCGCAAGTCGGAGAGGCGACGAATATTGCCCTCGGTGTCTTTCATGCTGATTTCGGGTGCCTCCATGCCGGGTAGCAGCACACTCTTCAACCTGTCGCTAAGGTGCTTTACGTATGGGTCGTTGGGATATGTCTTCACAAGTGCGTCGCGGATGTCGGCATAGAGTGCGGCGTGGTTCTCGAAGTCTTGCTCGAAGAATGTGACGAGGAAGGCACTCATGAGCACCTCCTTGTTCTTCGATAGTAGTTGCTCAATCTGTTGCGATGCCATGGCCTGCTGGGTGGGGTTTTCGGCTCCAAGCAGGATGTTGTAGAACTGGCGATAGAGCTCCACATTGTTCGACCCCTTGCATTGCATAATCTTGAAAATCCGTTGCTCGGGCAGATAGAGCAGGTCGGCCGTCACCTTTTCTTTCGGGCCGATCATCAGGTGGCATATACCGCCGTCACGGCTGTCGGTGTGGAGGATATATAGGGTGGGAGCAGTGGGGGTAAGGGTGACTTTAAAGGAACCCGACTTGTCGAGGCGGAGGGTGTCGATGGTTCGCAGCTGGTCTCCTACCACTTCGCTGAGGATGGCGGTGTTGCCTGCGGGTAAATCCGCAATGGTGCCCGAAAGTGTGGCTTTCTGAGCCGACAGGCTACAAGAGGTGAATATTGCCACAAATAAAAGGAAGTGCATTCGTTTCATGGGTTGCGTTTTTTGTTATCTTATTTTTAATTTCTTAAGTGCCTGTTGTAGTTCTATGTCACCTTGCAAGGCAACCTGATAGTAGGCGTTTTCGCCATAAAGGGCGTTGGCAAGGAGTGCCTTATATCGATTGCGGATGTCGTTGCCGTATTTATTGATGCTGGCGGCATGGCGCGGTATTTTCTTTCGGTCTGCGAGGGCAAGGATGGACTGCCACGTGGCATCGTCTACCTGGTAGTCCTTCGCAAACAGCTCGATGGTGGGATAGCGTTGGATGATTTGGTCGTAATGGTTGAAGAGTTGCAGAATGGCAGTTTCTTCTAGCACGTGATGACCTATCAGTCGATTATAATATACTAGATTGGTGTCGCTGATGTAGGGCAGCATGATGTCGGGGCGTATGCCGCCACCACCATATACCTTGCGTCCTTTTTTTGTGAGGAAGGTCTGAGAGGTATCGTATTCGGCATCTAGTATTGAGTCGGCTGCCACATAGTTTTGTATGATGCGGGTGATGTATTGGCGGTAGTACTCGTCGGAACCCATGTCGTAGGGGCGTTGTATGCAACGTCCCGAAGGGGTGTGGTACCGGGCTGTTGTGAGTAATATTGCCGCACCGTCTGGTAGTGGGAGCTGGCGTTGCACCAATCCCTTGCCAAAACTGCGGTGTCCTACGATGGTACCTCGGTCGTTGTCCTGCACGGCTCCTGCTACAATCTCGCTTGCACTAGCAGACTCTTCGTCTATCAACACTGTCAGACGACCCTCTTCAAATAGTCCCCCGCTGGTAGCATAGACGTTGCTACGGCGTACATGCTCTCCTTGGGTGTACACTATCAGGTCGCCTTTGGGCAGCAGTTCGTCACATACGCCGATAGCCGTCTCCAACGAGCCGCCACCGTTGCCGCGCAAGTCTAGCACCAAATGTTTCATGTTTTCGTTAAGCAGCTCCAGCAGGGCGGCATGAAACTCTGTGGCAGTGGTGCTACCGAAACTCGTGATGCGGATGTATCCAGTCTTTTTGTCTAGCATGATATGGGCGGGTACGGTGGTGGTGTGTATCACGTCGCGTTGAACCTTGAAGGTGTGCAGTTTTTCCGAGCCCTGTCTTTGTACGGTGAGTTCTACTGTGCTGAAACGAGGACCGCGAATGAGGTTCACCACCGACTTGGGTTGCGCAGTCATGCCCGTACCCGACACGAGTGTTGTGTCGACGCGCATGATGCGGTCGCCTGCGTGGAGTCCGGCTTTGGCAGCCGGGGCACCTGAGATGGCGTGTAAGGCGTACACTGTATCGCCAATGTAGTAGAGATTCAGCCCGATGCCTTCAAACCTCCCACTCATTGCCTCTGTCTCTGTCGCATAGGCATTGGGGGTAAGGTAGACACTGTGAGGGTCTAGGGTCGAGAGTAGCGAGTTCATCATCTCATCGGTGAGCGAGTCGTAGTCGACCTGGTCCACGTAATAGTTGTCTATTAGATACAGCATGGTGTTGATGCGCTGGCTCATGACACTTTCCATCTCCTGCCGCTGCCAGTACTTGGTATCCAGCTTGGGAGCGGTCATCACACCTGCCAAAAGCCCTAGTAGCATGGCAAGCAGCACAATGCCGATTGAAAAGGTTGTCTTCTTTTTCTCAGTCATAGTAGTGTATTAACGGAGCATGTCTCCTTTTATTGTATTTTTGCCAACGCCACTTTCATTATTTCGTCGTGGTCAAATGCCAAAGGAGGCAGCGCGTCGAGTGGAAACCATTGTGCTTCGGCGGCATCGTCGGCTCCTTTCGCCTCAGTCAGCGGCATTTCTATCAGGTAAGCCACGGTGATGGTTCTGCCACGGGGGTCGCGGTCTACGGTGCTGAAACTTTTCAGCTCCACCATCTCGCCTGTCGCTGTCAGCCCCGTCTCCTCCTTCAGCTCGCGGCGGGCGCACTCCTCCAGTGTCTCGTCCATGTTGAGAAAGCCTCCGGGGAATGCCCAGCAGTCCTTGTAGGGCTCGTTGCCACGCCGTATTAGCAGCACTTTGCGACTGCCGTCGTCGGCATGGCCTATCACCACACAATCGGCTGTCACCGCAGGGCGGGGATATTTGTATGAGTACATAGCTTGATTGTTTGATTGTCTGATTGCTTGATTGTTTGAGTACTTTGATTGTCTGACTGCTTGATTATTTGAGTGTTTTCACACAATCATTCACACAATCATTCACCCAATCAAGCATTCAAGCAATTATTCACGCATTAACACAATCAAGCATTCAAGCAATTATTCACACATTCATATCTCATACGTCGCGCCGTCTTTGCCGTCCTTCACTGTCACGCCCAGCGTGCCGAGCTCGTCGCGAATCTTGTCGCTGGTGGCCCAGTCCTTGTTGGCCTTGGCGGTGGCACGGATGTCGAGTATCATCCTCATCAGGCCGTCGATAAGGGCGGTGTTGTCACTGCTGGCCTCGTCGCGCAGACCCATGATTTCGAACACAAAGGTGTCCATCACTCCCTTAAGCTCGTCGATGTCCGCCTGTGTGAGGGTGGCCTTCTTATCGTTCACGGTGTTGATGACCTTAGCCATATCGAATAGGTGGCTGATGACGATGGGGGTGTTGAAGTCGTCGTTCATGGCATCGTAGCACTTCTGGCGGTATTCCTTCACATCCACGCTGCTTGTCTTCGAGGGCTGTAGGCGACCGAGGGTCTTGTAGGCTTGCATCAGGCGTGTGTAGCCTTTCTCGGCGGCAATCAAAGCCTCGTTGCTGAAGTCCACCGTGCTGCGGTAGTGTGCCTGCAGTATGAAGAAACGGATGGTCATGGGCGTGTAGGCCTGGTCAAGCAGTTCGTGCTTGCCGGTGAAGAACTCGTCAAGGGTGATGAAGTTGCCCAACGACTTGCCCATCTTCTGTCCGTTGATGGTAATCATGTTGTTGTGCATCCAGTAT
>CAMZFW010000104.1 GCA_947306225.1 uncultured Bacteroidales bacterium | reverse complement strand
TTGCACAAAAATACTTTATCAAACTTCCTTATTTTACCATTTTTCACCCTTTAAACTTCCTTATCTTACCATTTGTCATTGTTTTCAAATTAGGCATTGTATTGATTGTGCATCTGTTCGACTATTTCCGCTATCTGCTGGCGCAGGTGCTGGGGGTGCAGTACCTCGATGTCGGTGCCGAAGGAGAGCAGCTCGGCGACCAGCTCGCGGTTCACCCGCATCGGGAAGGTGATGGTGTGGGTCTGCTCGTCGTGCTTGATGATGCGCTGTTTCTCGCTGAAGGGCTTGGTCTCCACATAGGGGTAACGCTGGTTCGACACCCGCAACGTTATCTGTTCAATGGCCATATCGCTGTTGCGACTCACCCCGATCATGTCGTCGAAATAGGCCTTGAAGTCCACCTCCGCCTCACGGTAGGCATGCCTCCATTGGCGGATGCCCAATATACGGTCGAGAGCAAGGTTCACAATGCCGTCGCGCCCTTCTGCTGCAGCAAAGAGAAACCAACGGCTGTTGAACTGCTTAAGATAGTAAGGATGAACCCTCAATTCCTCCGGCTCGGGTTGAAAATAAGGCTTGTAGCGCACCACAACGGGGTGACGGTTGATGATGCTCTCCAACAGGGTGGCAAAATGGGCGTTACCGGCAAAGGCCTCGTTATTCTCAAAGCTCACATAGGGGTCGGCACTCTCCAACGGTCGCCCGTCGGCGATGGCCTGCAAGGTGGTGAGCATCCACTGCCACTGTGGGTTCTGCTCGTCGGCATCGCTGTAACGCTCGCGCAACACCTCTATGGTCCGTGTCAAAGCATCGCGGTCCGGCGCAGCCAGTTTCAACAACTCAAGATTATAGGAGGTGTCGACATAGCGATACACGTTTTGCGCCCTCAAATCAGGGTCAAACTCCACATTGTACGGTTCTGCCTGAAGAGTCTGCAGATCGAGCTGCACCGTGCGGCGCGATACCTCACGGAGGTCGTAACGGCGCAACTCTCGGTTGCAGCAATCGACCAAATCGCCAATTCGGTATTGCCTCGAAGTGTCTTGAAAACAGGTGTTCAACACCTGATAGCGCAATAGTTTGTTCCTATCCTGTGGCATATCCTAATCTCGTTGAAAACGACTACAAAAATACGAAGAAAAATCGAATTGGAGAGAAAATATGCCCCACCTAGAGTAAAACCTTCACCCCCTACCCTCCCCAGCCAGCTCTCTCCGCCATGCTGAAAAAGTGGGAAAACGCTTTCCGCAGCCTTTGAGTGACCTTTACCATTATCCGTTCCTTATTCTATATCTATTCTATAGTTATACTATTATAAATGGGATAACTGAAGAATGTATAAATGAAAAATGGTGAAGGAGAGGGGGAGTCATGGGGAGGAGGGCTAGGGGGTAGTAGCCTATTTCGAGGTGGAGTGGGGCAACTGACAAGCACGAAAAAAACGGCACCTTTGGACTTTTTGCCCAAAGGTGCCGAAACGTTAGGTAAAAAGGATTAGTCTTTCTTGGTCAGGACCTCGTCGATCATGCCGTATTCGAGGGCCTCCTGGGCGGTGAACCAGTGGTCGCGGTCGCTGTCTTTCTCCACCTGCTCGAAGGGCTGTCCGCTGTGTTTGGCAATGATTTCGTAGAGCTCTTTCTTGAGCTTGACGATTTCGCGGACGATGATTTCCATGTCGGTGGCCTGTCCGTCGGCACCGCCCATAGGCTGGTGAATCATCACGCGGCTGTGGGGCAGTGCGGTACGCATACCCTTCTCGCCGGCGCAGAGCAGCACGCTTGCCATCGAGGCGGCAAGGCCAGTGCAGATGGTGGCAATCTTGGGCTGGATGTACTGCATGGTGTCGTAGATGCCGAGGCCGGCATAGACGGAGCCTCCGGGGGAGTTGAGGTAGATCTGGATGTCGCGGGTGCTGTCGACGCTCTCGAGGAAGAGCAGCTGCGCCTGGATGACGTTGGCGGTGTAGTCGTCGATGGCGGTGCCGAGGAAGATGATGCGGTCCATCATCAAACGGCTGAAGACGTCCATCTGTGCGACATTGAGCTGACGCTCCTCGACGATGTAGGGGGTCAGCGAGTTATTGATTGCCGAGGTGTACTTGGCATAGGTGGTACTACTGATGCCACAATGCTTGGTGGCGTATTTTTCAAATTCTGTCATGTATGTTATTGCTTGATTGTTTGACTGTTTGATTATTTGAGTAGGTCGGGACGGCGTTCTTTGGTGCGCTGGAGGGCTTGCTCGTAACGCCACTGCTCTATCTTGGCATGATTGCCGCTGAGGAGGATGTCAGGTACATGCCAGCCACGGAACTCGGGCGGGCGGGTGTATTCGGGCGGGGCTAGAAGGCCGTCCTGGAACGAGTCGCCGAGAGCGGACTGCTCGTCGCCAATAACACCGGGGATGAGGCGCACCACGGTGTCGCAGATGACCGCAGCCGCCAGTTCGCCACCCGTGAGGACATAGTCGCCGATGGAAATCTCCTTGGTGATAAAATGCTCGCGGATGCGCTCGTCCACTCCTTTGTAGTGTCCGCAGAGTATCATGAGGTTCTGTTGCAGGGAGAGTGTGTTGGCCATCGGCTGGGAGAGCATCTCGCCGTCGGGGGCAGTATAGATGATTTCGTCGTAGGCGCGTTGTGCCTTCAGCCCCTCGATACAGTTGGCAAGCGGCTCAACCGCCATGACCATGCCCGCTCCACCACCGTAGGGATAGTCGTCGACACTGCCATAGCGGGTGAGGGAATAGTCGTGAAGGTCGTGGAAATGGACATCGACAATACCCTTGTTCTGTGCTCGTTTGAGGATAGACTCCTCAAAGAACATAGACATCATATTGGGGAAGAGGGTAAGGATGTCGAGGCGCATATTAGCGAATTCTTAATTTCTGACCTGGACGGATAACGGAGGACTCCTTCAAGCCGTTGAGCTTGCACAGCTTGCTGATGGTCGTGCCGTTGCGCTTGGCTATGCGGCTGAGGGTGTCGCCAGTGCGCACTTTGTAGTATTTGCCGTCGCTGCTATAGTTGCCCGCACGGGAACGCTGGGTAGATGAGCTGTTGGTTGCACCCGGCTTTGCCACCTTGCGGAACGAGTTGCGTGTGAGGGTCAGCGTGGGAGCTATGAGGGCACGGGTGTCGCAACTGATGACGTTCTCAGGATTGAGAGCATTCCCGTTATAACGTATCTCAAAATGAAGATGGCTGCCACGCGAGCGGCCTGTGTTGCCGCACAGCCCTATCTCCTCACCCGCCTTCACACGTGTGCCCGGAGTGACATGGCGCTTGGAGAGGTGGGCATAATAGGTCTCCAATCCGTTGTCGTGGCGGATGACGATAAGGTGACCGTATGAGCTATTATATTTGGAGAAGCGCACCACCCCGTCGAAGGCGGCATAGATAGGTTCGCCCGTGTGCATCGCAAGATCCAAGCCATAGTGGAAACGACGACGGCGAGGGCCGAAATGGGAGGTGGGAATGGCATAATCGGGAGTGGGAAAGACGAAATACTGCCCGTGTTCGGGGTCGGTCAGTTTGACTTCTACTGGCTGCATCTCGGAGATGTCCATCTTGAGGGTGTGTACCAGCGACGAGTCGACCTCCATAAGAATATCGTCCTCGCTCTCGGTACCAGGGTCATCCTGACGTGGGTTGGCATAGCCAGGGAGCTTATAAACAGGCTCGTCCTCATACTCGTCTTCAGGCATCCCCGGACGTTCTAAAGCCCGGTTTGGGGGTTCTACGTATTCGACCTCCTTGTCCTGCGGATTCTCATCGAAAGTATAGGGCTCGGGAGCTGGAGACTTTTTCTTGACATCGTCGGCCTCGTCGACAGCACCCACTTCCTGCTTCTTCACATCTTTCTTGGCATCTTTCTTGGGTTTCTTGTCGTAGGTCTCGGCCTCCACTTTTGCGTACTCATCATTAGGGTCAGTGGTCTTGACCAACTTGTTGACTTTGATGCCTTGGTTGGTGGCAGAGATTCTGGGTTTCTCCTTGTTCTGTCTTACATTGGGTCGGTCTTGAGCTGATGAGATTAGCGGAAACACGACCAATAAAATGAATATGGTATAGTAGTTTATTTTCTTCATAATAATTGTGCAAAAGTACGAAAAAAAATCCAACTGACCAAATCGAACTTCCAAATGCAACGATACCAAACATTTGAAGATATGTCATCGAGCCATCGTACAGCACGACGAAAAGGTGGGACGCGGCATTTTTACAGCTCCCGCATCTCCTGTTTCAAGAACTCCAAGGCAGAGGCTGTGGGTCTCTGACTCTCCTCGGTAGTGGCAAAGACGGCACTGGCAAGACGGGTGGGGTCGGCATTCTCGGGGATGGTGATGGCTGCCGAGTTGATAATGCCTACCATCTCGTCCTTGGCCTGACGGATGCGGTTCCACGCCTCGCTGGAAATATAGACCTGCTGGCTGAGGTTGTGCTCCCACTCGTCGCGGATGGTCTTGGTCATCACACCCTGCAGCAGCTGTGTGCTCATGCCCGGCTGGTAGCAGCGCAACACGAGGCTGTCGGGGCTGATGCGCTCCAGATAGAGAGCCATGCGCTCATACGCCTGCAAGCGGATGGGGGTGACGAGCTTCACCGCTTCGCGGTGCTCATCGATGCGCATCTGCAGCATCTGGGTCTTCTGCTGGTTGTCGAAGTAGTGTTTGGTCAAAAGATAATAGATGTAGCCAGTGAGCGCGATGGTGGCTAGCACGGCTAGAATTAGGATGATAATGATGAGATAAAGTTTCATAGGGGATTGTGGGATTGTGGGGTTGATGGGGGGTTAATGGGATTTATTAGTCTAATTTCAATACCGCTAGGAAGGCGCTCTGGGGGACTTCCACGTTGCCCACCTGGCGCATACGTTTCTTGCCTTCCTTTTGCTTTTCGAGGAGCTTGCGCTTACGGGTGATGTCGCCACCATAGCACTTGGCGGTAACGTCCTTGCGCACCTGACGTACTGTTTCGCGGGCGATAATCTTGCTGCCGATGGCGGCCTGTATCGCCACGTCGAACTGCTGTCGCGGGATAAGGTCTTTCAGCTTCTCGCACATGCGACGGCCTATTGGGTAGGCATTGTCGACATAGGTGAGGGTGGAGAGCGCGTCGACAGGGTCGCCGTTGAGCAGTATCTCCAGCTTCACCAGCTTCGACGGCTGGAAGCCATTGATGTAGTAGTCGAACGAGGCATAGCCCTTGGAGATGCTTTTCAGCTTGTCGTAGAAATCGAACACCACCTCACCCAGCGGGAGGTCGAAGGTAATCTCGATGCGGTCGGTGGTGAGGTAGTTCTGATTCTTGAGAATGCCACGCTTGTCCATGCAGAGCTTGATGACGGGGCCGATAAAGTCCGCCTTGGTGATAATCTGCGCATGGATGTAAGGCTCGTAGACCTCGGCAATATTGTTCGGCTCGGGCATACCCGACGGGTTGTACACGTCCTTCTCTTCACCATTGGTCAGGCGCACCTTGTACTGCACATTGGGCACCGTGGTGATGACATCCATGTTGAACTCACGCTCGAGACGTTCCTGTACAATCTCCATGTGCAACAGTCCCAAGAAACCGCAGCGGAAGCCGAAGCCCAACGCCAGCGAGCTCTCCGGCTCGAAGGTGAGGGAGGCATCGTTGAGTTGCAACTTTTCGAGGCTGGCACGCAGCTCCTCGTAGTCGTCGGTATCGACAGGGTAGACACCCGCAAACACCATCGGCTTCACCGCTTCAAAGCCCTCTATCGCCTTGTCGCACGGACGGCTGACATGGGTAATCGTGTCGCCCACGCGCACCTCCTTGCTGGTCTTGATGCCGCTGATGATATAGCCCACATTGCCTGCCGACAGCTCCTTGCGCGGCTCCATGTTCAACTTCAGCACCCCTATCTCGTCGGCATGGTAGTCCTTCTCAGTACTGACAAACATAACGTGGTCGCCAGTACGCAGCGTGCCGTTCATGATGCGGAAATAGCTGATGATACCACGGAAGGGGTTGAACACCGAGTCGAACACCAATGCCTGCAGCGGAGCCGCCGCGTCGCCCTTGGGGGCTGGTATGCGGTCCACTATCGCCTGCAATATCTCTGGCACGCCCTGACCCGTCTTGGCACTGCACGACAGTATCTCATCATGCCCACATCCCAGTAGGTCCACAATCTCGTCGGCCACTTCATCGGGCATCGCGCTGTCGAGGTCTATCTTGTTCATCACGGGTATTATCTCCAAATCGTTCTCCAGTGCCAGATAGAGGTTCGAGATAGTCTGCGCCTGTATGCCTTGCGTCGCGTCTACCACTAGCAGTGCCCCCTCGCAGGCGGCTATCGAACGCGACACCTCGTAGCTGAAGTCCACATGACCGGGGGTGTCGATAAGGTTGAGCGTATACTCGCCGTAGTTCATCTGTATGGCATGGCTCTTGATGGTGATGCCACGTTCCTTTTCCAAATCCATGTCGTCCAACACCTGGTCCTGCATCTCACGTTGCGACACAGTATTGGTATACTCCAAAAGACGGTCTGCCAAGGTACTCTTACCATGGTCGATATGGGCTATAATGCAAAAGTTGCGGATGTTCTTCATTGCGTCAAATAAAAATGCAAAGATACAGAAAAAAAATTGAAAATTGAAAATTGAATACCGAAATCTGAAAAATAATGTTGCTATTCCACAAAAAATGTGTATCTTTGCATCGCAATTCTCAATTCTTAATTCTCATATAAAAAGTGAAACATATCTTCGTCGTAAACCCCTGTGCTGGAAAACAAGATTCCACCACCATTGTCACCCAGAAGGTGGAGGCATACGCTTCCAACCATCCCGATTTCGACTACCAAATATACGTCACCCAATCTCCTGGCGACGCCACTCGGTGGACCCGCCAGTGGTGCGCCGACCACCCCGACCACCCTGTTCGCTTCTATGCCTGCGGTGGCGACGGCACTCTCAACGAGGTGGTATCCGGCATCATCGGCTTCCCAAACGTCCAAGTCACCGTCCACGCCAACGGCAGCGGCAACGACTATATCAAATATTACGCCACCCACAACGATTTCAACGACCTTGACCGTCTGGTAGAGGGTGTCCCCCACCCTGTCGACGTGATGAAGGTGAACGACCGCTACAGCATCAACGTCTGCAACTTCGGCTTTGATGCCATGGTCTGCAAGATAGGCAACGACGTGCGCCGCATGCCCATCATCGGTGGCAAGCACTCCTACACCACCGGCATCATCCGCAGCATCTTCACCTCACGAAGCAACTACGTCCGCATGACCGTCGACGGCGAGCCTTTCTACGACGGCTACATGCTCCTCTGCACCCTCGGCAACGGACGCTACAACGGTGGCAACTACATGTGCGCTCCCCTCTCTAAAAACGACGATGGCCTTATCGAAATCAACCTCTTCAAGCGCATGTCGCTATTCAAGTTCGCCAGCCTCATCAACGAATACAGCCAAGGCACCCACATCAACCGCCCCGACGTGCAAAAACTCATGCACTACCGCCAGGGTACTCTCGTCGAGATGGCAAGCCCCGACCCCTTCTGGCTGGTCATCGATGGCGAGATGCTCCACAGCAACCACTATCGGGTACAGAACATCAAGCACGCCGTCACTTTCGTCAGCCCCGCCTAGTTCTTCTCAAATCCAAATTTCAGAAATTGTCTCAAATGGAGGTGCACTATCCCCTCCTCATCGTTATACCTTACCAACGGTGACATTGATATTACATACTTGGGGTAATTGTCGCGTATCGCCTTCAAATTGCCAAATTCCCGCTGCCGTGTTGCATCGTCGGCAATAAGGTATGCCACCTGCACATATACACGCTCCCCATCAGGTTTAGTACATACAAAATCCACCTCCCCAGCTTGCAGTTGTCCTACACACACACTATAACCCATCCGCACTAGCTGTTGATAGACTATATTTTCCAACACCTTCTCAATATCCCTGTCACGTGTGCCACCCACAATGGCATTGCGGATTCCATTGTCTTCAAAATAGTATTTCTCATTGCTCTCCAAAATACGCTTGCCTCGCACGTCATAGCGACTCACTTTGTGCACCAGATACGACTCCGTCAACATATTTTGGTAATTGCTTATCACTGACACCGTCAACTTCTCGCCTCTTGACTTCATATATTTGCTGATACTGGAAGCCGATATCAGTTTGCCCTCATTATCTGCCATAAAATGGACAAGCCTATCCATAAAAGAGACATCCCGAATCTGGTTGCGCATTAATACATCTTTCAACAAAGTTGTGCTGTAGATATCCTTGAGGTATTGGGGCGCAATTGCAGCATCCAGTCCCACCGTCACCAACCCAGGCATTCCGCCAAACTCAATATATTGGGAAAGTGCATCCTCGCTATCCTGTAACTGATGGAATGTAAGAAACTCGGTATAACTCAACGGCTGCACAAATATTTCTTTGTACCGCCCGCCAATGAGCGTCGTCAGTTCGCTGCTGAGCATTTTGGCATTACTGCCCGTAATAATAAGCTCCGTATCCGACTCTGAATAATAGCTGCGCAACGAGCGTTCAAACTCGGCAATGTCCTGCACTTCATCAATCAAGATATAGTTTTTCTTCCCTTTCTGCAAATGGCCGTCAATATATTCGTTCAAGTCCTTATAGCTGGCAATCTCATCGTACTCGTGCTTCTCCTTGTCAATATATATCACATTGCCCTCCGACGACATCCTATCACACAACTGTTTTAGCAAGCAACTCTTGCCCACCCGACGCTGTCCCGCCAGCACAAGGATTACATTTTTACCCAGCCATTGCTGCACAACATTCAGATATCGCTCTCTTTCAATTATTTTCATAACACCTATCCTTTATTATCTGATTACAAAGATACAAATAATTTTGTAATCATACCGAATAAAATGCAAATATTTTGCATTTTTATAAAGTATACTTTACAAAACCACCAAGAAAACCATTTTTGTTAAGTATACATTACAAACCCCTAAAGGCAGAAGATAAGAAAGTCATTACAGTATCAACTACTCTATAGAGCTGTAACGACAGACACCCTTGTCGAGATGGCAAGCCCCGACCCCTTTTGGCTGGTCATCGACGGTGAGATGCTCCACACCAACCGCTACCGCGTCCAAAACCTCAAACACGCCGTCACCTTCGTCAGC
>CAMZFW010000103.1 GCA_947306225.1 uncultured Bacteroidales bacterium | reverse complement strand
AAGTATAGAATAAGTGTAAAAGCCACCATGGAACAGACGATGCACCCTGATATGCGAACGAAGTGCTTGATAACGGTTCCGATAACGATGGCAGAGACATTTTTTCGAGAAAAAAAATTGTAAATTAAAAAAAAATCGTAACTTTGTAGCGTGTGTGTTCGTGGGTATTAAATTATAATATACTAACTGATAAATAAATAAGAGTTATGAGAATTGTATTTCGACTGTGCATTTTGACCAGCCTGCTAGCCATGCAGGGAGGCATATGGGCGCAAACCTCGTTGTTCAGCCAAGTGGTACGGCACGACAATATCAAGGGTCAGGAGATTATCACGAGGTCCATACCCTATGGTTGGACACTGACCTGTAGCAAGTCGGTCGAGGACGGAAAGCACACCTTCTCGTTCCACTCGCCATCGCTGGGCATCTCTAAGTATTTCACATGTCATCTAGGCGACCTCTTTTCCATGAGCCTGTACGACTACAGCATTAAGGATTTGTACATATTCGAGAATAAATGTTATTTCTGCGGCACGTATGGTCCCGATATATACGAAAACATCGAAGAGCCTGAGGGAAACACAAGAAATGTGCCACATGGCTTTGTCGGATACTTCAAATTATTTCCGACGGCATCCATTAGCATTGGGACAGGGGAGGAGCCGCAGGTTTTGGACGACCCTCCGATGCTACCCATACTCACTCCATACGTCGACTCTATATATCTGATGAAGATACCGTATACCGACAGCATCATGCAGATTGTGGCCCACCACGACGACAAGTATGATTACGACGTGTTCCTGATGGCGGTGGCGTACGCCTCGTCGTATTACCCGCCTACCTCTACCTGTGTAGTGGAGCTGAAGAAGCCCGTCGGGACGAGCGACACCTATTGGAAACTGAACATCGTGCAGCCCACCTGCACCGAGACGGACGAATACCTGACCGACATCGTGTTGACAGAAGACCACGTGGTCGTGGCATCTAAGCTGGAGTATGCCGACGGCACGTTGGACGGTGACACCGACCCGTCGCACTATCTGTTCCGCCTGCACGAGACCAAACGTGACGGCTTTTATAGCACGACTGTGCCACCGGCCTCGTCGGCAAGCGTATACCAGTACGACGTGTCGTCCTACGGCGTGGGCATCGGGTGTCATCATAAGGGAGAGGCCATACGGCTCTGCCCGATGGACGGCAACAGGTTCTGCGTCTACTATCATGGAGAGCGAAGGGAATCGACCATGTACAACGGTGTCGGAGGGCCAGTCCTGTTCTGGATGAATGGGGCGAGTTCGATGGAGCATGCCGTAAAGCATTACGGATTCATATACAGCCACACAAAAGAAGCCGTATGGATAGGAGACTCGTACAAGACCATCGCCTTGCTGCTGTCGTGTACCCGCTTTCCCGAAGGAGTCGTACTTTTCCCCACATGGCATCCTGATCCATTTATGGCGTCTTACGGCCCTTGCCTCGCCCAAAGGATAGAAGATGTCGACCTCCATTCAATAGACTGCAACCCTACGACCAAATACCTCTATATCGCTGGGACCGATGCCTCCAAAAAGCTTTGGCACGGCATTCAGGATGAGATGAACTACTGCGATAATCTTGACCAGTCATGCCTATACCATAATAGCGGTGACTTTGACACAATAGAGCCGCAGGAGGCCACGGAGGAAGACTGCGTATGGGCCAAGCTAATTGAAAATGATGATGTTTTCGCCTCCAAAGCCAAGGTCCAGATGGTCACGGAGGATCCGACGGTTATTTGCACAACAAATATAAACCACTAGAAACAACACGTAGCCATGAAAAAAGTCATTTTGTCGTTAATATTATTATTTATATCTGTCCATCTGTGCGGGCAGACCTACGACACCGTATACAACCGCTCGGACGAGCTGTACTACTCGGAATGGTACGACACCGCACTTGCCTTTTGGGATACGAACGGGCCGTGCTGCCTGAGACACAATGAACCAGCAGGATACACACCCAGAATCTATGAGGCATGGTCTGACTACACTTCCCGCCCACTAAAGGTGCGAGGCCTTGCCCTGATGCATACAATCGACTGGTCAGACCAGTGCTATCCAAGACATTTTAACTGGCCAAGCGGCCGTGTGCCGGAATACATAGCCCTGTACCAAGGGTCGGGCGACTCGCTGATATGGCTGGCATCAGCACGGTGGGACACGGCCACCCCACAGGTGCTGAAACTGCCAAAGAAACAGGACACCAGCCTATACGGCTTTGAATACTGCTATCTCTACCGTGTGTACTTCGACACGCCCATCACGGTCGATTCTGTCTTCTATATCGCAGGCTCTTATTACAACAACTATTTTACGACCGGAGACTGGATACACGAACCGACTGCCTATGTGGGCATGGGACGCCATTGGAGGCGTGAGGATCCATACGTGTCAGCTCCCCGTTATCATGACAAAATAATCCGAGCCTCTGACGAGAAGGGACCATGGTGGTCATCGGACATTTACAACTTCTATTACGGCCCGTTCTTTCCTATTGCTCCCGACACCTCCTGTATGCTGGAGGTGCACACTGCGGACAGCGCGATGGGCATCGTGCAGGGTGGGGGATGGTATCTCGACTCGTCGTATATCACCATCACCGCGGTGCCTGAGCGGGGCTACCGCTTCACGCATTGGAACGACGGCGACACGACGAACCCGCGCACTATACTACTGATGCACGACACGACATTCACGGCTTATTTCGAGGAGGCATACTCCACCCTCGCCGCCACCGCCGAGCCCGAAGAGGGCGGCACGGTGAGGGGTGTCGGAACATACCGGGGCAACGACACCGCCACGCTGGCGGCCATGCCCAACGAGGGCTACGCCTTCATAGGCTGGCTTGATGGCGACACGGCACAGTCGCGACAGCTGGAGATGACGCAGGACACCGCCTTCACAGCCCTCTTCCGCTCCACGCAGGGCATCGTCACTGCCGCCACTGGCATTCAATTCACCCTTACGCCCAACCCCACACAGGGCGACTGCATGATGGAGATAACAGGCGACATGGCGACGTATGCCAACTGCCATGCTACGGTGACAGATGCGCAAGGCCGCGAGGTGATGCGATTACAGATACTTTCGAATAATACGGCCATCGCCACCGACCGACTAGCCACTGGCGTATATATGGTGACGTTATCCACCCCGATGGGCACCGCTTCCCAACGGCTGGTGGTGAAATGAGTGTTTGATGTTGAGGTGTTGATATGATATGTGACACCCATTCAACATCAACTAATCAACATATTTTTAGTATCGGAATACGATTTTTTGCCATTGTGCGTTACTAGTGCAGTTGAAAGGTAATAAACACATGGCAAGACGAATTATCATGGCTGTCACCAACGACCTGCTGACCGACCAGAGGGTGGACCGTAGCTGTCGCGCACTGAGCGAGGCGGGCTACGAGGTGACGCTGGTGGGACGGCGGCTGCCAGAGAGCGCGACACTGGAGGCACGCCCATATAGGTGTGTGCGGATGCGGCTGTTGTTTAGGCGGTCGGCGGCATTCTATGCCGAATATAACCTGCGGCTGCTACTGCGGCTGCTGGTGATGAAAGCCGATGCCTATTACGCCAACGACAGCGACACGCTACCAGCATGCTACTGGGCAGCAAGGCTGCGACGGAGAACCTCCACAGGTGATAAGATACGGCTGCTGTTTGACGCGCACGAGCTGTTCCCCGACGTGCCGGAGCTGGTGGACAAGCCTAGGGTGCGGCAGGTGTGGCGGTGGGTGGAACGCACCTGCCTGCCGAGGGTGGATGCAGCCTTCACGGTGAGCCAGAGCGTGGCAGATGAATATCGCAGGCGCTACGGCGTGGAGATGACGGTGGTGAGAAATGTACCTTTGGGAATGGAGAATGAAGAATGGAGAATGAAGAATGAACATACCCCGGTCTTCGACCACCCCTCTAAAGAGGGGACGGGTGCGGCAGCTGATTCTCAATTATTACTGTATCAAGGGGCTGTGAACGTAGGTCGCGGAGTAAGGGAACTGGTGGACGTGATGGGACGGCTGCCGAAGTGCAGACTGGTGGTGGCCGGCGACGGCGACCTGCTGGAGTCGCTGCGAGGCTATGCCGCCACGCTGCCATGGAAGGAGAGGATAGCATTCCTTGGACGTGTGCATCCCGAACAGTTGCACCAGCTGACACAGCAATCCGACCTAGGGCTGTGCCTGCTGGAAGACCTTGGGCTGAGCTACCGCTGTGCGCTGCCCAACAGGGTGGGCGACTTTGTGCAGGCGGGAGTGCCGCTGGTGGCGACGGGGTTTGAGGAGATACGCCGCGTGATGGAGGAATACGGCATAGGCACGCTGACGGAGGCGTGCCCGACGGTGAAAGAAGGGGAGGCGTACGAGCAATACCTTGACAGGCTTGCCCATACGATAACCACCACGCTACAACTATGGCAGACGATGCCGCAGGAGGAGCGTGACAGCCGTTTCGCCCGTGCCAGAGGCGAGCTATGCTGGGAAAACGAGAAAAAAACGCTGTTGGAAAAAATCGACGCAATAATATAACAAAAATATCGTTATGGATGCCGAAATGTTTTAAAAATTGAAAATTGAAAATTGAAAATTGAAAATTAGCTGCCGCACCCGGACAACTTTCAACTTTCAACTTTCAACTCTCAACTTTCAACTTTCAGACAATCAAGCAATCATGCAATCAGACATTCAAACATTCAAACAATAATAAACTGTGATTTATAACATTCTATTAGTACTCTATTGCGTGGGCTGCCTGTTCGGCCTGTGGTTCGTGTTCAAAAAAGCTGGCGTTGCGCCGTGGAAGGCGCTCATACCCATCTACAACATGGTGGTATGGATAAAGATATGCAACAAGAGCTGGAAGTGGTACGTCTATTTCCTTATCCCCGCTGTCAACATCTTCACCTTCTTGCTGATGGTGGTGGAGACGGCCAAGGTGTTCCACCGCTACAACTTCTGGGAGCAGACATTTGCCGTCATCTTCCCATGGTGCTACCTGTCCATACTTGGGCTGGGCAAGCTGCAATACTACAACCCCAAGAACGAAAAGCCCCACAAAGTAGGGGAGCTACGCGACTGGATGGATGCTATCGTCTTCGCACTGGTGGCCGCTGTCATTATCAGAGGCAAGATGCTGGAATTCTATAATATTCCCTCCAGTTCGATGGAGAAGTCGCTGCTAACGGGCGACTACCTGCTGGTGTCGAAACTGGCCTACGGCCCCCGCATGGCCATGACACCACTGGCGGTGCCGTTGGTGCACAACACCATACCGCTGACGGACGGACAAAAGGAGTCATATCTGAAATGGATCAAGCGGCCCTACCACCGCTACCCCGGACTGGGCAAGGTGCAACGGATGGACGCGGTGGTGTTCAACTACCCCGACGGCGACACGGTGTGCACGGCATGGCAGAGCAACCGTAGCTACCACGACCTGGTGCGCGAAATGGGTCGTGAGAACGTGCTGAACGCCCGACGACTACCCGTGGGCAACAAGATGGTGGAAAACCATATCAGGGTGCGTCCGGTGGACAAGCGCGAACACTTCATCAAACGCTGCGTCGGACTGCCCGGCGACGAAGTGAAGGTTGTGGACCACAAGGTATATGTCAATGGCAGCCTGCTTCCATTCCCCACCGAGAGCCAGCAGACCTACGACGTGCTGTTCACCCCCGGACTGAACGTCCGCAGGATATTGGACAACCTCGGCGTAAGTCACGAAGACTACGAGGATGCGCTGGGATTGATGATGTTTGAAAACTGCGCCTACTACCGGGTGCCGCTGACCGAACAGATGGCACTGCAGCTGCAGGCACGTCCCGACGTGATATCGGTGACGATGGTGACACATGAGGCCGAAAACGACCTCTCGATATTCCCCCATGCCGAAGGCTACAACTGGAGCATCGACAACTTTGGACCCATACACATCCCCTACAAGGGTGAGACCCTGCAGCTGACCTTGGAAAACCTGCCGTTATACCAACGGCTGATTGAGGTGTTTGAGGGCAATACGCTCGAAGTGCGTGGCGGCAACATATATATCAATGGCGAAGCCACCACCAGCTACACCTGCAAGATGGACTACTATTGGATGATGGGCGACAACCGACACAACTCTGCCGACAGCCGATACTGGGGCTTTGTGCCCGAAGACCACATAGTGGGTAAGGCAAGCCTAGTGGTATTCTCATGGGACAAAGACCACCAGAAGGCACGTTGGAACCGCATTTTCAAGAATGCGTCCATCTGGTAGCCGACACAATATTTAAAAAAATTTAATGTTCGACACAATATTTTGCAATTTTTTAAGTTAATTAAGTACCAAATATTAAGAATTCCATCAACGAACAACATACGCCCATGTACGCAAATATCATAACTCCCAAGGGAACCATGAAAGTGGAACTATATGAAAAAGAGGTACCCAACACGGTAGCGAATTTTGTCAAGCTCGCCAAGATGGGGTTCTACGACGGGCTGCACTTCCACCGAGTGATACCCGGCTTTGTGATACAGGGAGGCTGCCCCTACAGCCGCAACCCACGCGACCCACGCGTAGGCACCGGCGGTCCCGGGTGGCATATCAAGTGTGAGACCCAGGCCGAGCGGCAGCGCCACGACCGCGGAGTGCTGTCGATGGCCCATGCCGGTAAAGACACAGGCGGAAGCCAGTTCTTCATCTGCCACAACCGCGAGAACACCCAGCATCTGGACGGCGTGCACACCTGTTTCGGACAGGTGGTGGAAGGGCTCGACGTGATAGACGACATCAGGGCAGGCGACCTGATAGAGAAAATAGAAATCGTTGAAGAATAACAATATGCATCTTTGAAACATTAAAACCGCAAACATCAACATTATGAACCTAGGTATAAAACTGCTCGTGGCAGAGGACGACCCCAATCTGGGCACCATCTTGAAAGCCTATCTTACACAAAAAGGCTACACCGTCTTTTTGGCCATCGACGGCCAGGCCGCCCTCGACTCATATCAGAACGACGATGTGGATGCCTGCATCCTTGACATTATGATGCCCGTCAAGGACGGATTCACCGTTGCCAAGGAGATACGCCGGGTGGACAAGCGCATCCCCATCATCTTCCTTACCGCCAAAAACTTAGAGGCCGACAAACTCAAAGGCTTCGAAATCGGTGCCGACGACTACGTCACCAAGCCCTTCAGCATGGAAGAGCTGCTGGCACGCGTCAATGCCACCATACGCCGCTCCTTCGACGACGGCAAGCCCGACAAAAACCTCTTCCACATAGGCAACATCCTATTCGACTATGCCCATCAGACCCTCACCTGTGGCGACAACGTGCAGCGACTGACCATGAAAGAGAGCGAACTGCTGCGTATGTTCGCCATGAACTTCAACCAGCTGGTAGACCGCACCAGCACCCTGCAGAAGATTTGGAAGGACGACAGCTATTTTGCGGCACGCAGCATGGACGTCTATATCACCAAGCTGCGCAAATACCTCAAGGTCGACCCACAGGTGCAAATCGTCAACGTACACGGTGTAGGCTTCAAGCTGACCGTCAAAAACGAATAAATATTGCCTGAAAATTGAAAATTGAAAGTTGAAAATTGAAAATTAGCTGCCGCACCCGGACAACTTTCAACTTTCAACTCTCAACTTTCAACTTTCAGACAATCAAGCAATCAATAACTACTCAAGGGGACTTCTACAAATTCGTTTTATTCGTCATCATGCTTGCATGAAGATTCAAAATATCAATTCGTATCATATTGTGAGAACCTCTAATTTTTTTTGAACACGAATTATACGAATCAAACGTATCTATCATTCGTGTTTATTCGAGCGATTCGTGTTCGTATACTATGCAATTCGTGTTCAATAATAATAAATAGAAGTTGCCTTAAGCAATGACACAATCAAAAAGATGAAATTGACTTTCCTTGGGACGGGTACTTCGATGGGGGTACCCGTCGTAGCATGTCGTTGCGCCGTCTGCCAATCAACAGACTGGCACGACAAGCACTTGCGCACCTCCGCCTTGGTAGAGACCGACGAAGGGAAGAACATCCTCATCGACATCGGTCCCGACTTCCGCGAGCAGATGCTGCGCGAAAAAGTGACCCACCTCGACAGCATCCTCATCACCCACGCCCACCGCGACCATGTGGCAGGACTGGACGACATACGCTCATTCAACTACGTGCAAAACCAGAAGATGGAAGTCTTTTGCAACCATGAGGCTCGTGTGGCGATAGAACGCGACTACCACTACATCTTCGTGCCGCACGAGTTTCCCGGACTGCCCGAAGCCAACCTGCACGAGCTGTCGGGCGACGAGCCATTCCATGCGGCAGGCGTTGAGATAATGCCCATCAAGGCAATGCACAAGCTGCTGCCCGTGCTGGGATTTAGAATTGGACCATTAGTCTATATTACCGATGCCAACTATATTTCACCCAACGAAATGGAGAAGTTGAAAGGAGCCGACATATTAGTCATCAATGCCCTGCGCAAAGCCAAACACTTCTCTCATTACTGCCTACCCGAAGCACTAGAAATCATAGCAGCCGTACAGCCACGCGAAGCCTATCTCACCCACGTCAGCCACGAGATGGGATTCTATGCCGAAGTGTCAAACGAACTACCGCCACATGTCCACATCGCCTACGACGGACTACAAATCGAATGATTGCTTGATTGCATGATTGCTTGAATGCTTGAGTGGCTGACGCGGTCAAAAACACTCAAACAATCAAGCAATCAAACATCCAAAAACACTCAGACAATCAAGCAATCAAACATTCAAACAATTAAAAAAAGATGACTCTCCATATCGTCACATTCAACGTCCCTTGGCCTGCCGACTATGGCGGAGTCATAGACGTATATTACCGCATCGTGGCATTGGCGAAGGCGGGCGTAAAGATACACCTGCACTGCTACACCTACGGCAGAGAAGAGGCAAAAGAGCTGGAACAGTGGTGCGAAGAAGTGCGTTATTACCCACGGGAAGTGGGACTGCGCCACCAACTGGAGCGACGACCCTACATCGTAGCCTCGCGCTGCTCCGAGGCATTGCTGCAACGCCTCTGGCAGGATGACTATCCCATACTTCTCGAAGGGCTACACTGCTGCCTGCTGCTCGAACAACTGCGAAACACTCAATCAATCAGACAAT
>CAMZFW010000102.1 GCA_947306225.1 uncultured Bacteroidales bacterium | reverse complement strand
AGTCTCAAATTCTTATCAAATTCAAAATATGCAATTTACAAATTCTCTAATTCTCTAATTCTTGATAAATAGAAATCCCCATAATGTGTCGGCATTTACATGACAAGACAAAAAAATAGTCAGACATTAATTAAAAAATTCATTTATTTTAAAAAAAATTAGTATATTTGCAGTGCATTTCCGATGCGCAAAAGTGCGCGTAAAGGAGTGCTAATGCAGTATTAACCAATTGTTAAGTCTATGGACAAGCAATATCATTTTTTAAAGAAACCCTACCTCCCGCCGCGGCTCGTCTCGGTGTCGTTTCAGGTCGAATTAGGGTCAGGTGTCTCCGGTGGCGTTGTCCCAGCAGGTTTCCTTATAGAGTCCTTCGGTACCACCAACAATAGTGGTGAGGGTTTCTGGGGAAATACTTCAACCAGTGCTAGCGGATTCTCAAACGAAGGGTATTCCACGTTTAATTCCAATGGCGAATCTGGCGGCTGGGTCTGGTAGCCTGCTCTCGCAAATAAAGCCTTTAATTAATGAAATGAATAACAACGCAATATGAAAAAAACGTTTATATCCTTTTTCTGGACAGCATTAGCAATTGCCTTCTTAGCAGCCGGCTGTCAGAAAGACACTGTCACGCTCAAAGCTCGTTTTGAGCATTTCAACAATGGCGACAAGCTTCACCTAACCCATCTCAATTCTCATTGGGACAGCGGCGATCAAATCAACATCAATGGCACTTGGTACACCATGGGTGACAACGGTAATATTTCTAATGTAGAAGTATCGTCCGTCTATCGTGCCATTTTCGTCGACCCCGCCTGCACGCTCAATGTTGCTACTACTCCCTCCACCGTCGTAATTCCTGCCAGTTCGCAATACACCGTTGATGCTACTACAGATGAACAGAAGGTATTTACACCCATGTATGCCTATAGTGAAAACACCACTCTCGGTTTCAAGAATATGGGTGCTGTTTTAGCTATTAATCTCTCTATCCCTAGCGAGTCTAACCGTGCAGAGCTCAATATTGACAAGATAGAGGTCACAGCCTCCAACTACTACCTTTGGGGCACTGCCACCATCTACGATGACGACATCGATGAACCCTATATCGTCTGCGACGGTGGTACCAGTGCAACGGACCAGGCTGCACATCGTACCCTTACATTGAACTTCAACAACGCTACGGTCCACCTCACCCGTGGTGGTTCCTCGGTGCCTGTGTATATCAGTATTCCGCCACTTGTTGCCGCCAATGCCCAAAACTATTTCACCATCAAGGTATATGCCAGTCTCGGGGGTACACGTGTTTCTTACGAACGTGTACAGACCAACGGCTCTGCTGGTGTTATTCGTCGTAATCAGTGGGCTGATGTCCCCTTCACCCTTGACCCCGACCATGAAGTTATTATTTCTGAAGGTACTCTGCCCGACGGCATCTTCGACTACAATGCTCAATTCTCTGTTTCGGCAAACCAGAAGGTCTATTTCTCAAAGGGCAACCTGCAATATAATATTGAAAGTATTACTACTGATGGAACACCTAGTGGTACATGGCAGTTTGCCTCCACGCAGTACGAAATTGTTGGCAGCGACAATACCACCCACCTTCAGGCTGGAAGTGGTCTCATAGACCTCTTTGGCTGGGGCACTAGCGGTCTTGCTGGGAACCTCCCACCAACCTATTACTCCACAACCAGTACTAATTACACCAACACCAGTTTGGTTGGAGACAATGTTAACGCAGATTGGGGCAGAAACATCATAACCAACGGTGCAATTCCGAGCAATGCAACGGGACATTGGCGTACGCTTGCAAGCGATGAATTTCAATATTTATTAGGGACTAATGCAAGATCCGCTAGGAGAATGAATGGCATTATCAACCATTATGGCAGAAACTACTGCTACGATATTGTAGACTATAATGGTACAATAGGTTTGCTAATTTATCCCGATGCAACATCGGATGTCACCCAGCCAGGTAGCCTTCAGTACTCATTGCACCCTAATTTCGAAACTGTGGATAAAACCAAAACATTTGTGATAAATAATATGGCTAATTATCCTGGTTGCGTATTCTTGCCGGCTTCTTTTCAAATATCTAATAATAATTATGGGATTTATACTGGCATTTTGGCGTATTGGAGTGCAACGGTTAGTAGTGGTAATGCAGATGCATTAGCTGTGTTGGAAAGTAATAATATGGGCAACATTACCCATACTGCTGCGGTGGGTGCTACTCAAAGGTATCTGGGACTTTCGGTTCGATTGGTATATGATGTGCCCCCACAAGCAAATAGCAAGTAATACCTGTTAATCAAATAGTATTTCCACTATCGGGGCTGGCAACTGCCGGCCCCTTTTTTCTTTTCAACCCTTCCCGACAGATTCTCGACACTCACTTATTTCTTGGTCATGCTTACTTCTAATGATAAAAAACAAATGTCTATAAGTAAGAATTGATAGAATAGATAGATTGTATAGTTGGCTCATTGGCTCCCACATTGATGAAGATATAGGCTGCCTTTAGTCTTGAGGCAGGTGTCAGTTCTTGTTAGAGAGATATGCGTCTATAGAAAAGTCAAGGAGAGTGGATCTTCTTCACCTCTCAGTTGAGAAAAAAATAAAAAAACACACATTTTCTTTCTAGAATAAAAAAAAGTTGTATATTTGCAATGTAAAAGAAAAGCGAAAAAAACAATGGGAATTCGTGTAATTCTATGAGTAATAGTGTGGTAAGTATTTACGAACAATGGGTAGTTAGTAACTAAAAACGATAAATCGAACAAAAAAAACGACAAAAAAAGAAAAAAACAGACTCTACCACCGCAATTCCGTGGGCGGGTCGACAAAAAGAGAAACAATTAATTTAATAACAAACATTTTAAAAACATCAAACAAATCATGAAAGAAAACACCATGAAACAGGTTTACTTGACCCCTGCAGTTCAAGTCAAGGTCGTAGCCGTCGAAAACGGCTTTCAGCTCAGTTTCGGTCAGACCGAGGGTATTAACAACAACGGTCACATCGATTTCTAATCCATTAACCAAAAAATTTGTAGAAGAAAAATGAAAAAAGTTATTGTTCTTTTTGCTGCTGCAGCAATGTTTGCCTTCGTAGGCTGTAATAAAGAAGAAAACACTACTTACGTTGTTGATCAGGACGGTATGGTCACCCTTACAATGAGTGGTGAGACTTGGCAGAGTGACAAGCAGACCTATCTGAACCAGTTCAACCGTGTTGCTTTCGACCTTGGTGATGTTGCTCTTATCAATGGCGTTGAGGCTGCTGTTTATCCCTGCAATGCGACTGGTGGCCTGACCAACCCCGACGACTCTCCCATCAACCGTAGCTTCTATGGTATGATGCGTGTTTCTTTAGAGGCTCTGAGTGGTAATGACTATGTTCTCTATCCTGCTGGTCTTTTCACCGCTGGCACCGCTGCCGATATGAGCGACTACACTCTCACCATGCCTGCCAATGCTGACCTGATGAACGTGGGTGCTGACACCTATCTTGATGGTTACTATTGGCCCATGGGTACCAAACTCAGCGGCAACAACTTCATGATGAAGAACGCTGTTGCTCTGGTTAATCCTTCTTTCGTCTTTGGTGCTCCCTTTATCAACGAACTTGCCACTATGACTGACAGCCCCATCGCCAACGAAGGTGTTGATGTCATGACTGGTTACAATTTCCCTCAGCTTTTCGTTAACGCCATTACTCTCACTTCCACTGATCAGGTTCTGAACGGTACTGCTCACATTGAGTATGTGGATGGCAATCCTATCCTTAAGATGAATGGCGATGGCACCAATACCTTGAGCATTAATCTCCCCGTTTTGGGTGCTCCCGTTCCTGTCACCGATGGTACTAGCGAGACTCGTCTTGGTGACATTACCATTGCTCCTTTCGCAGCTGGCAAGCACCTTCAGGCTACTGTTGAGTTCACTCTCTATTTCCCCGAGACCGGTCATGAATATGACTTTGTCTACACTGGTAGCTCTGTTGAACTGACTGAAACTGTCAACAACAACAGCATCCTCCGTAGCAAACGTACTTATCTCTCCATCGACCTCTATCAGGCTGCCGCAATCAATAAGGTTACTGCTCTCTAAAATTATTAGGTCTGTTTCATCAGACCATTTAACCTAAATCAAGAGGGTGTCTCACATGGGACACCCTCTTTCTGTTTATTGTCTTTGCTAGACTGAGTAAAACCTTGCTACGCTTGTTGGCAGTGGCGGTGGTAGGGGCAGGTGTAGGGGTTCTGGCAGTGGTCGGACATGGGTGTGGTGGGTTCGTCGGCGAGTGCCGCCACCTGCTTGAAGCGGGCAATGTGTTGTGCTGTAGTGTCCCACTGGTTTTGTGCATAAGCAGTCAAGTCCTCTGGAACGAAGTTGCCCGCGTCGTCGCGATGCAGCAGGTAGAAGTGCCGTAGTTCCGGCAGGGGGCAGAAGAGGTCGGCCTGCACAACGCTGGGCAGCGCGTGGGCGATGACGTAGTGCTGCACGGCCACGTCGTGGCGGAAGGTGTCGCTGACGTGAGGGCTGTCCTTGACTTCGTAGACGGTGACGTTGCCGTCGGCCTGCTTGTGCAGCACGTCGGCAAGCACAAGCACGCCGTCGTAGACAAACCCGGCCTCAAAAAGAACCACTTCGCCCGGCTGTGATAGTAGCTGTGCCGTGAGCACGGGATACTGCCCAATGCGCCCTCGTAGGCGGCTGCTGATGTCGATGCCGTGGGGGAAGGTCTCCTTGAAACTCCGCTCGAAGTCACGCCCCTGACGGAAACGCGCCAGCGTGGCGGCAGGATAGTGCGCCAGCTCGGGGTGGCGGATGTCGAGCCAGAGGGCGCGTTCGCACTGCAGGCCTCGGATGTATTTGCTCTTGCTTAGCATGGGGGGATGGGGTGAATGGGGTTAATGGGGTGGGTGGGGTTAATGGGGTGGGTGGGTTTGATGGGGTTTTATGGGGTTAATGGGGTTGGTGGGGTTGATGGGGTTGGTGGGCGGTTCTGCCCATTAAGCCCATTAAGCCTATTAACCCCATAAACCCCCATCACTTATCTCATCAATCCTATCTATGCTTATCAGGCCGCCGCTGCTGCGCATCAGCCCATCGGAGTTGAAGCGCTCCAACTGCTGGAGGAAGGCATCGTAGTAGCCCTCTATGTTGAGCAGCACCATGGGTTTATGCATCTGTCCTAGCTGGTTGGCGACCATCACCTCGGAAACTTCGTCGAGGGTGCCTATTCCGCCCGGCAGGGCTATGAAGGCGTCGCTGTGGGCAAGGAGGTAGGCCTTGCGCTCCGCCAGCGAGGCGACACGCACCAGCTGGGTGACGGGCTGCGAGAGGATGGTCTCTTCGCTGAAGAATGTTGGGATGACACCCACCACGGTGCCGCCCTCGGCAAGGGCAGCACCGCTGACAATGCCCATCAGCCCTAGGTTGCTGCCCCCATAGAGCAGCGTGTGGTGCTGTTGGGCGAGCCAGGTGCCTAGCTTGCGGGCGGCATCGATATAGGCCTTGTTGCGCGGGAGCGTGGCTCCGCAGAAGACGGAGATGTTCATGGGCGGGGAGTGGGGTGTCGGAGTGGGTCGGAGTGGGTCGGAGTGGGTCGGATTGGTCGGGGGGGTTAGAGTTTTCTGGTTATTACTTTGTGGGCTTTTTCGACGATGTCGGCGGCACGGAGGTGGTAGTTGGTGAGCATCTCGTCGGGGGTGCCACTCTCGCCGAAGCGGTCGTCGACAGCGACGTATTCCATCGGGGTCGGGCAATGCAGCGCGAGGGTCTGCGCGACGCAGTCGCCGAGGCCGCCGTTGAAGAGGTGCTCCTCGCAGGTGACAACGGCACGGGTCTTGCGAGCTGAGGCGACGATGGCATCCACGTCGAGCGGCTTGATGGTATGGATATTGATTACTTCGGCAGAGATGCCTTCCTTCTCCAGTTGCTCAGCGGCTTGGAGAGCCTCCCATACGAGGTGACCGCAGGCGAAGAGGGTGACATCGGAGCCGGCGTTGAGTAGTTGCGCCTTGCCGATGACGTATTTCTCATCTTCAGGGAGGAAGCAGGGCATCTTGGAACGTCCCAGACGGAGGTAGACGGGGCCGCAGTGCTCGGCGGCGGCGAGGGTGGCAGCCTTGGCCTGGTTGAAGTCGGCAGGCACCAGCACGGTCATGTTGGGCAGCACGCGCATGAGTGCGATGTCCTCCATGGTCTGGTGGGTGGCACCGTCTTCGCCAAGGGAGATACCGGCGTGGGAACCGCAAATCTTGACGTTCTTATTGCTGTAGCAGAGCACTTGGCGTATCTGGTCGTAGACACGGCCGGTGACAAACTCGGCGAAGCCGCCGACGAAGGGCACCTTGCCACAGAGGCTGAGGCCGGCGGCGATGCCTACCATGTTGGCTTCGGCGATGCCGCACTGGACAAAGCGGTCGGGGAACTCTTTGGCGAAGCCGTCCATCTTGACGCTGCCTTTGACATCGGCACTGAGGGCGACGATGTTCTCGTTGCGTCTGCCGGCTTCGATAAGGCCTTCGCCCATGCCGGAGCGCAGTTCTTTCATTGAGGTGATTTCGTAGTGGGTCATTTTTTTAGTGGGGTTTTGTTTATGGGGTTGATGGGGGTTTTTTTATGGGGTTTTGTGGGGTTAATGGGGTTGATGGGGTTTTGTGGGGTTAATGGGGTTGATGGGGGGCTCGTTTTGCCTGGATTGCCCATTAGACCCATTAAACCCATTCTGCCCATTAGACCCATTCTGTCCATTCTGGTTATTATTGTCTCGCCAGGCTTTTCGGGCGCGGTACATTTCTTCTTTGATGCCGCCATTTTCTAGGAAGGCTTGTTTCTTCCATTCGATAAGGCCTTTGATGAGTACGTCGCATTGGTGGATGAGGGTGATGGCAATGTTGGCAATGGTCTCGTCGGAGCGGTCTTTGATTTTTTCGCGGTAGATGGCTGAGTCGAGATGCCGTTTGCAGAACTCGCGTGTCTGGATGCAACGTGGGTCGTTGTAGGCCCATTGCTCCAGACCACGCACACGTAGATAGTCTTCGTAGTCGAGTAGCAGTTCGTGCAGCGAGGCACGGTTGATGTTGGTGAGTTTGATTTCCATCTCCTTCGAGGTGATGCCGTCGATGGTGCCTTCTGCTAGGTTCTGCTTTCCGCTGCGGGCAGCTTGCACCATTTGGTCGATGGTACGGTCGCCTTTGTGAAAGAACTTGTTGGCAAAGAAATAGGTTACATCATAGATGCACTCCGCTTTGCGGAACGCCTTCAGGGTTCTGTAGTTATTATCTTGCCGTATGAAGTTCTTGTCGGTCATGCCTTATTTGATATTTACACCAGTTTGTTGGGCGGAGTGGATGGTGAAGCGTGCGGTGCGGACGGCAGCGTAATCGATGGCATCCTTGGGCTTGAGGATGATTTGGTAGTCGCCAGGAAGGAGGATGACGCGTTCGGTGGCGGTGTCGGGGTTGAGGTCGCAGACCCATTGCATGATGCCGTTTTTGTAGACGAAGATGCTACCGGTAGTGATGGTCTGGGGTTTGTTGAGTGCGAGCTGTCCGGGAAGTGGCAGCTGGAGGTCGGTGTCGGAGCCACTGCGTACGGTGACGTTGGGAATGGTCAGGATGGGGGTGGAGAGTACCTCGATGTCGTAGGAACCTGCCAGATAGTGCGAGGCAGTGCCAAGGGGTTGGTAGGAGAGTATGTCGGGCTCGCCATGACGGCGCACCAGGACAGAGTAGGAGGGGAGTTGAAAGGGGATGCGCTTGTCCTCGAAATGGAGGCGTAGGCTGCCTTGAGGGGCAACGATGGGGATGTGGTTGTGGCGGGAGGCCTTGAACTGCTGAGTGGGAATCTGTACAGGTGGTTTGGTGAAGAGGGTGATGTCGTAGTTGACGAGCGGGTCGACGGTGAGGGTGTCGACAGCGTCGCCTGTGGCATAGTGGTAGAGGGTGGTGTATTTGGCAGCATGAGTTAGGTGGTCGTAGAAGACTACCGGCACTTCGGTTTCGTAGGGGTTGTGGTGTTCGTCGGTGACGGAGAGGGTGACACGAGCCTTCTGGTCGGAGAGGAAAAATACCTCGTGCAGCGCATCGTCGAGCATTTCTTCGCCAGACAGGAATGAGAATCGGCCAGCACAGTCGAGTCGGTGCTGGAAATCGTCGGCATTGCCGATGCCGATGATGAAAGTCTGCACCACGGTACCGCTCTGCTGCACCTGTCGAGCCACCTCGCAGATGTTGCCGCCGCAGTCGTCCATGCCGTCGGTAATGACGAGGATGATGTTACGAGCCTTGCCATCGTTGGGGAAGTCGTTGAGGGAGTTGGTGAGTGCCGAGGCGGCAGTGCAGCCCCCATTGGGGACGAGGGTCTTGATTTTGCTCTGCAACTTGTATCGGTTGTCAGCTTCGAAAGGTACTTCCAACTGTGTGCCGTAGGAGTCCTTGTTGAGATGGCCGAACACGCGCAGAGCCACCTCCATGTCGGGGATGCCGTGGATGCTGTCGAGAAGTCGAAGCAGCACCATCTGCGTCACTTTGATTTTGGGTTCGCTCTGCCATCGGTCCCACATGCTGTTAGAGCAGTCGAGGATAATAAGTACCCGCGTCTTTTCAGGGGTGGCAGCATTTTTCTGAGCCATCCCCGAAAAGACGGGCAGCAGTAGTATCAGTATGAGGATGAGACGTTTCAAGGTTAGAAGTCGCCGAGTGTTTCAGGAAGTTGGGCGAGAGCCTTGGGTAGGTCGTCGGCAGAGAGGACGGAGCCGTGGTACTTGTTGATGCCTTGCATGAAGTCCACGCCATAGCCCATCTCGGTGGTGAGGATGACGACGACGGGCTTGCCCTGACCGGTGAGGGACTTGGCTCGAGCCATGCCATCGAGTACCTGCTGCATGTCGTTGCCGTTGTCGATGACGACGACGGTCCACATAAAGGACTCGAACTTGGCACGGAGGTCGCCGAGGTCCATGACCTGCATGGTGGTGCCGTCGATTTGCTGATGGTTGTAGTCGATGGTGGAGATAAGGTTGTCGACATGCTTGGCACCGGCAAACATGACGGCTTCCCAAATCTGACCTTCTTGCAGTTCGCCGTCGCCGTGGAGGGTGTAGACGAGGTGGCTGTCGCCAGTCATCTTCTTTCCGAGAGCGGCACCGATGCCTACGCTCATGCCTTGTCCGAGAGAGCCGCTAGCCATGCGGATGCCGGGGAGGCCATGCTCGGTTGAGGGGTGTCCCTGTAGGCGAGTGCCAAACTGGCGGAAAGTGCTGAGCTCGCTGATGGGGAAGAAGCCGCGGCGGGCCATGGTGCTGTATATGACTGGGGTGATGTGGCCCTGCGAGACGAAGAGCATGTCTTGGTCCTTGCCGTCCATGGTGAAGTGGGCGGGGTCGTGGTCGAGGATGTTGAACTGCATGGCAGTCATCCAGTCGGC
>CAMZFW010000101.1 GCA_947306225.1 uncultured Bacteroidales bacterium | reverse complement strand
CATCGATCTTGATCAATGCCAAGTCGGTGGCGGGGTCGGTGGCGATGAGACTGGCTTTGAGCACGCGCTTGTCGTTGAGGGTGACACTGATACGCTCGGCATCCTGCACCACGTGGTTGTTGGTGACGATGTAGCCGTCTTCGGAGATGATGACACCCGAGCCGTAGGCACTATATTCCTGACGTTGCACACCTTGGTTGATGATGAAGCCGAAGAAGGACTGGTAGAGGGGTGTGAGACGGGCTTGGATGGTGCGGATGTGCACCACGCCGTCGATAGTTTGGGATGCCACGCTGCTGAAGTCGGTGACAGGTAGCGTCTGCGGGTAATTGTTTTCCTGCACATTTTTCTGCTCATAGTCCTGCGCACACGAGGTAAAGAATAGCGACAGGAATGCAATACTTAAAAACAGCTTTTTCATGTTTGAGTAGTTTTAAATGTTTAATAGATTTGAAATTAGAGGATAGTAGTGTTGATAGGCATTAGTTTTTGTTTATTTTTTATGTTCGCATAATAAACAAAATTGAATAAAAAATATTGTATGTTTAATATTTTTTGTATTTTTGCAACATGAAAATAGTGATTATCGGCACAGCTTATCCCTACCGTGGAGGGCTGGCAGCCTTCAACGAACGTCTCGCCACCCAGTTCCAAAAAGAGGGGCATGAGGTGGAGATGTATACTTTTACTTTGCAGTACCCCAAATTCCTGTTTCCGGGCAAGACACAGTACACCGACGGTCCCGCGCCTGCAGGACTGAAAATCACGCGACGCATCAACTCGTGCAACCCGCTCAACTGGGGCGCGGTGGGCAGGGAGATACGCCGCAAGAAGCCCGATGTGGCGGTGTTTGCCTACTGGATGTCGTTCATGGCACCCTGTTTTGGACGTATTGCCCGTGTAATCAAGCGCAACCGCCATACCCGCTGCATAGGCCTAGTGCACAACATGATACCACACGAGCCCAACGTGCTGGACAAACTGTTGCCCGGTTACTTCGTCAAGTCGATGGATGGCTTTACCACCCTGTCGCAGTCGGTCTGCCACGACATAGAGAAGTTCGACCACCGAGGCAAGCCCAAGAGCTGGGCCCCCCACCCCATCTACGACCATTATGGCGCAAGGGTAGACAAGGCGGAGGCACGTCGACAGCTAGGGCTGAACGTAGAGGGACGGTATGTGCTGTTCTTTGGCTTTATCCGCGACTATAAAGGGCTTGACCTGCTGATTGACGCATTTGGCGACCCGCGCCTGCAGGACTGCGGCGCACGGCTGCTGGTGGCAGGCGAGTTCTATGGCGACCCTGCACCCTATCTTGAGCGCATCCGTTCGCTCGACATCAACGACATCGTGGTGCTGCACAACGACTATATACCCGACACCCGCGTGAACCTCTACTTCTGCGCCAGCGACATCGTGGCGCAGCCCTACAAGAGCGCGACGCAGAGCGGTGTGACGCAGGTGGCTTTCCACTTCGAGAAGCCTATGCTGGTGACAAATGTGGGCGGGCTGCCGGAGATTGTGCCCGACGGCAAGATAGGCTACGTGGTGGAGCCCAACGCCCAGAGTATCGCCGACGCACTGCTGCGCTACTACAAGGAGCATAAGGAGGAGGAGTTTACCGCCGCCGTGCGCGAGGAGAAGCAGAAATACAGCTGGAACCGCATGACGGCAGCGGTATTGAAGGCATTCTCTGAATTATCAGAGTAATCAGAGTAATCAGAATAATCAGAGTAATCAGAATAATTAAAAAAACAACAATACTATGAAGTTTAAAACAATTCTTACTATTGCCTTGTTGTTGGGACTGGCGCTGCCCGCCACCGCCCAGCACAAGACCACGCTCTACGACAGCACCAGTGTCGTGATGGAGGAGTCGGGTCTGAGCCATGTGATCAACCACCAGCGCATACGCGCCAACGACTTTGCGGGCTGCCGCGACCTTGCCACCCTGAAGGTGGACTACGACCCGCTGTCGGCCTACGTGGAGTTCCGACAAGTGGTGGTGCACCACCGCGACGGCAGTGTCGAGGATGTGCTGCTGCGCGTATACGACTATGTGGCCCCTGCCCGCCTCATCTATTGGGGCGCGAGCCAGAAGATGGTGCAGGTGGGACACCTGGATCCCGGCGACGAGGTGGAATACACAACCTATCGCAAGGGCTTCACCTACGCCCTGTTGGGTGACGGCGAGGACGACAAATATGTGCCACCCATGCGCGGACACTTCTACGACATAGTGCCTTTCTGGAGCGACAACCCGGTAAATAAGAAGGTGTACACCGTCAGCGTGCTGACCAGCAAGAACCTCCGCTTCGAGCTGTATAACTGCATGGTGGACAGCACCTGCACCGTAACGATTGACAGCACCGTCGACGGCGACCGCACTATATTTACTTTCACCAAAAACGATATCCAACCCCTGAAACGCGAACCGTCGGCCTTGGCCAACAACGACATACAGTGCAAGCTGCTGCTCAGCACCAGCCCCAACTGGGAGGCCAAGTCGATTTGGTTCTACGGTGTGAACGAGGACTACGGCAGCTTTGTGCCCACTCCCGAAGTTCAGGCCAAGGTGAACGAGCTGCTGGTGCCCGCCAAGAACGAGCAGGACAGCATCAGCATCCTCACCCACTGGGTGGCGGACAACATCCGCTACGCAGGCATCAGCATGGGCGAGGGCGAAGGCTACACGCTGCACAACGCCCAGATGAACTACACCGACCGTTGTGGCGTGTGCAAGGATAAAGCGGGTATGTTGATAGCCATGCTCCGTGCCGCGGGCTTCAAGGCGTATGCCGCCATGACCATGGCACACGAGCGTATCGACCGCATCCCTGCCGACCAGTTCAACCACAGTGTCTGTGCCGTGCAGCATCGCGACGGACGCTACGAGATGCTTGACCCGACATGGGTACCCAATGTGCGCGAACTATGGAGCAGCGCCGAGCAGCAGCAGGGCTACCTGATGGGCCTGCCCGAAGGTGCCGACCTGATGTACACACCCCTCTCGGCACCCGAGAACCACTATGTGCGCATCACGGGCAACAGCACCATCAGTGCCGACGGCACCCTCAGCGGCACCATCACCATCACCGCTGAAGGACAGAGCGATGCCGCCGTGCGCCGCATCTTCAACTGCCGCACCGCCGAATGGAAACGCAATATGGAGAACGAGCTGCTACGCATAGCCCCCAGTGCCCGTATCACCAAGATAGCCCACACCGACAACGACCGCTATCTGGAACAGCCCGTCACCATCACCTATACCTACACCATTCCTAAGTTTGCCACCATCGACGGCAAGACCATCGTCTTCACACCCCTGGCGGCTCGCAACTTCTTCACTCGCGCCATGAGCCACCTATATTTCGACACCGTCGCCCAAGATCGCACACAGCCCTTCTCCGATGCCTGTTCACGTCTGGTGGAAATCAAGGAGACCATCACCCTGCCTGCCGAGTACAAGCAGTTGCACTTCCCCTTCATCAACGGTGTTGCCGACCCGGCTGCAAGCTTCGGCTGCCAATATTGGATGGAGGGCAACACGCTCACCTTTGCCGAGAGCGTCGTGATGGGCAAGCGCGTGTATGATGCCTCCGACTGGCACTGCTTCCGCCGAGTGGTAGCCAACCAGAAAAGACTTGCCTCCACTCCCGTTATACTTACCAAGTAAGAAGTAAGAGTTAAGAACTAAGAAGTTATTTATCGCATAATCATATCACTAGTTATTTATGAAAAAGATAATCCTCACAATCATAACTGCTCTGTTTGCCATCACGGCGATGGCACAGACTCAGCCCGATGCCGAATACAACCTCATTCGGCGCTCATATAAGATGAACAAGGACGGTTCGATGGACATCCGCTACCGTAAGGAAATCAAGTTGCTGCGCAACCGCGCCATCACCGCCTACGCCGACAAGGGCGAGACCTTTATCAGCTACAACCCCTCGTTCGAGACCCTCACCATCAACGAGTGCTACACCATCATGGCCGACGGCACTAAGGTGGTGACGCCGCAGAACGCCTTCGTGCTGCAGCTGCCCAGCGAATGCACCGACTGCGGACGACTCAACGATATCCGCGAGATGGCGATAGTGCACACTGCATTGGAATACAACTGCACTATAGTGCTCGACTATACCCTGCACCGCGAAAGCAGCCTGCTGGTCGAACGCTTCAACCTCAATCAGGACTGTCCCGTCAAACACTATGAGATACGCTATGCCGACGGCCACACCCAGATGGAGCACAACCTGCCCCAGACTATCAACGACCCCTACATGCCTGCCCGCAAAGGCTACGATGTGGAGTTCCAGCTGGGTGAGAAGCCCGTCTACACCGCCGAGACCGGGCTGCCCGCCGCCAGCACGCTGCTAGCCAACCTCAAGAAGAGCAACTCGAAGGAATATATCGTTGCCATCCGCGACTGGGTGGTGGACTATGTGCACCTCAACCCAGTCGACCTTGCCCGCGTCAACTACGCCATGACTCCGGCACACGACGTGTTCACCAGCAACTGCGGCACCTATCTCGACAAGATTGGTCTGCTGGCAGCTCTGCTTAACGAGGCGGGCTTTAAAGCCACTATCGTCGACAACAGCATCAGCGTCTTAGGCGACCGCCCAATGGAGGTGGAAGTGACGCTCGAAGGCAAGGCCTACCGCCTCTCAGCCACGCAGAAGTCGCCCCTGCTCACCGAGGCGGAGAAGGTGGATGCCGCCAATGTGGCCAATGCTCCCATTTATCAGGAGCGCAAGCTGGAGTGGAAACCCGAAGAACTAGCTGACGGCTATGTGCGCATCACACTGCCCAACGAGAAAGACGGACTGCATATCGACCCAGCACTACTCGCACCCAGCCGCAACAGCGACCTGCAGGCTAGCGTCCGTCCCGAATACTACCATTACACTATGGAACTGCCCAAGGGCGCCACCCTTATTGGTGGTGAGGTGAACATTGAATATTCAAACATCGTAGGCAGCATCAACATCATCATCAAGCAGAAGAAAAATCGTCTGCTCGTCACCCGTAGCCTACGTCTGCGCAAGGCGGTTATCACCAAGGCAGAATACTCAGCCTTCCGCCAGCTGATGATAGACTGGAACGGGAATAAAGAGTTAATCTTCAGCCTATGAATGGAGTTATATGGGCATTGATATGTGCCCTCCTGTGGACTGCCGGAATGCTCTATTTCGACAGCCGAAAGAAGAAAAAGTAAATCAATCGAGCCGTTATGCTAAACATGACGGCTCTTTTAATGGAAATTTCTATAGAAAAAAAACTATTTCCTTCCATATTGAAAAAAATGTGTATATTTGCATTTGTAGACAGAGAGAAGCCTTGTCTGCAAATTACTGAGAAAGCGCATTTTCGCTCTATTCCAATTTGGTGAAACTGGACACTTCACATATAAAGGTTAAGGAATATTGGGAAGATGAATGCTCCTGTTGGATAGTATCTGACTCTATGATACATCCTTCAGTGGAGCAATTCACTGAACCATTATTTTTACCTTTAGGGAGTCCAGCCCCACCAATGAAAATAGGGTTATCATGGATGGCTCCACTTTCTTGTATTGCGTAAAAACATGTCGCCGAGCCGTGACACAGACAAAACATAAACAATATGAGAAAGAAACTACTATCTTTTGTTCTCCTGCTTCTTGCAGGACTCACCTCCACCCAAGCCTACGACTTCAGTGCGGTTTCACCCTCGGGGCAAACGTTGTATTATAGCCTAAGTGGTGGGGGAAATACTGTTATTGTTGCTGATGGAGGAGGAGCTTATCATTCATACGATAGTATAATCATTCCCAGCTATGTTTTAAGAAATATGGGAACATATTCAATGCGTTATACTGTCATTGGTATAGGTTATAATGCATTCTATGGATGCACAGGCCTTACCTCTGTTACTATTCCTAACTCTGTCACCTCAATAGGCTATAATGCATTCTATGGATGTACAGGCCTTACCTCTGTTACCATTCCCAACTCTGTTACCTCCATAGAAAACAATGCGTTCTATAATTGCAGAGGTCTTACCTCTATGACCATTCCTAACTCTGTAACCTCAATAGGATATAATGCATTTGGTCATGTAAGAATGATTTGTTACAATGGAAATGCTACAGGGACACCTTGGGGAGCATTGTGTATTAATGGGTATATTGAAGATGGTTTATACTATACAGATAGTACTAAAGTCGCATTAATGGCGGCACTCCCCAATATTGTATCTGTTACAATTCCTAGCACTGTTGCCCAGATAGGGAATCATGCATTTTGGGGCTGCAATAGCTTGATTGCCGCCACCATTCCCAGCTCAGTCACCTCTATTGAAGATTCGACATTTTGTTGTTGTTCAAGTCTTACCTCCGTGACCATTCCCAACACAGTCACAGCAATAGGGAATGGTGCGTTTTTGAGTTGTACCAGTCTTACTTCCGTGACTATTCCTAACTTGGTCACGACTATAGGTAATTCAGCATTCTATAACTGCACCCAAATTCAATCTGTTAGCATACCCAACTCTGTCACCTCTATTGGGGCTTCGGCCTTTAATGGCTGCACAGGGCTGACCTCTGTGGTACTAGGCAGTGGGCTTATCAATATTGGTTCCAGTGCATTTGCAGGCTGTTCCAACATCACATCGATACAGTCAAGGTGCTACCCTCCATCAATCTCATCAAATACGTTTAGTGGGGTGACTGTCAATATCCCAGTGACAGGACCGTGCGGAGTAATGTCCAATTATCAGAATGCGCTATATTGGAGCAATTTCACCCACTATGTCGAGGGGTGTGTGACAATTACGGCTGTATCAAGTGACGCTACAAGAGGGATAGTTATCGGAGCAGGCTCATATTCGATTGGCGACACGGTGACATTAGAGGCTATTCCTTTCGACAATGCGCATTTCATTCGTTGGAGCAACAACTCCACCGTAAATCCTCTTACGTTTGTAGCACAATATAATGCAACGTTTTTCGCCATTTTCGGGTCAGGGAATGCTAATAACGACACAGTGTATGTCCATGACACGACAATCATTAATAACTACATACACGATACCACAATCATCACTCAACACGACACAACTTATATCAACAACTATATCCACGACACAACCTTTGTGTATGATACAACAGTTGTATACAATTATATCCACGATACTACTATTGTGAACAACTACATTTATGATACAGCATTTGTGTATGATACCACTTTTGTAAACAATTACATCTACGACACAACCTTTGTGTATGACACAACAATTGTATACAATTACATTCACGATACTACTATTGTGAACAACTACATTTATGACACAGCATTTGTGTATGATACCACTGTTATCTACAGATATATTCACGACACAGTGTTTGAGCCGGGAGAGTACTATAACCTCTCACTAGAATCGGAATATGTCAACCTAGGCATTGTTGTGGGTTCAGGTCGCTTTGTGGAAAACACAGAAGTTGAGATTGCTGCTGTGCCGATGTGTGGGAACCATTTCGTACAGTGGAGCGATGGCAACACAGAGAGCATACGTCATGTGTTGGTTTCTGAGGATATTGAGTTGACAGCCTCCTTTGCAGCCGATGAAATAGGCATTACAGACGTGGTGTCGTCGGGTGCCACTATTACCGTGCAAGGCAACACTATCACGGTGCAAGGTGCCGCTGGAGAGCGTGTGCGTATCTTTGATATTGTAGGACATCTACTCAGCACTGACGCAAGCGTTCATGAGACGCAACATTTCCGTATGATGGCTACTGGGGTCTACATAGTGCAGGTTGGAGACGGCACGGCACAACGGGTAGTGGTGCGATAAGGTTTCCCTCTCAGGTCTAACTGTATACAAAAAGTGTCGATAGTACCACATAAAGTGGATATAAGATATTCGAGACGCAGTCTCATGACATCTGACTATTATGCACTACTCATAACAGCTTGTATATTATTGTTAATGAGGTGATTTATATATCGGGCTGTATGTTCAGTGTCTATGAAATGGCTAAATAGAAATGGAATGGGCTCTTCTTTTGTGCAATTCTCTATGATGCCTCTCAAGTCCGAAGAACTGGAATATTACAGGTAGTGGGTTGCACCCCTGCGTAGAGAATATAAAAACCAAAGCCCTGAAGGCGCGACAGAGAACCAACAGAATATGTTGTGTCGCCCTTTCAGGACTTTTTTGTCGGTGTTATCGAAACGGAGGTTACGCCTCCGCCTGTATTCATTCGTCCCCTTCAGGGACTTACAAGGCTCACTTATAGCAAGAGAGACCCTACTTGGAACACTAGGAACGCCATCAGCCAGGCTAGAACTAGGCTGTTGATGACCGTGAAGAGTGCCCAGCCACGGCCTGCCTCGCGACGCAGGGTGGCAATGGTGGCAACGCAGGGGAAATAGAGCAGCACAAACATCAAGAACGCGTATGCTTTGACGGGGGTGAAGAAGGGATTGGAGCGCAACGACTCCTCCAACTTGCTGTCGCTGTCCTGATGGTAGAGGATGCCCATGGTGCTGACAATGGCTTCCTTGGCGGGCAAGCCTGTCAGAATGCAGACATTCATACGCCAATCGAAGCCCAAGGGGCGCATCACGGGTTCCATCCAATGACCGATGGCGGCTAGGGCGGAATGCTCCTTTTGCACTACATCCATCTCGAAGGCGAGAGAATCTAATTGAGAATTGAGACTACATACCCCGCCACTATCGTGGCACCCCTCTAAAGAGGGGACGGCTGACGCATCGGAAGAATTCATTTTCATCTTGATATTTTCTATCTGAGCCTGATAGGGCTGAGTTAGTTCCTCGTTGCGGGGGAAATAATAGAGTGCCCAGATGATGATGGATGCCCAGAGGATGACGGTGGAAATCTTCTTCAGATAGTCTTCACAACGCTCCCAAATGTGCTTCCACGTGTTGCGCCATACGGGACGGTGGAAAGCGGGCAACTCGCTGACATAGTCCTCATCGTCTTGTCGAAAATATTTGGTACGCTTCATGATGAGGGCGAAGATGATGGACAGCAGCACGCCTATCAGGTAGAGCGACATCATCACCAACGCCTTGTGTTGGGCAAAGAAGGCTCCGACGAAGAGCAGATAGACCGGCAGACGTGCGCCACAACTCATAAAGGGAATCATGAGCATGGTGAGCGTGCGGTCTTTTTTGTTCTCGATGTTGCGTGCTGCCATGATGGCTGGCACGTTGCAGCCGAAGCCCACCAGCATGGGCACGAAGGAGCGGCCATGCAGTCCCACCTTGTGCATCAGCTTGTCCATAAGGAATGCAACACGCGCCATATAACCAGTGTCCTCCATAAGGGAGATGAAGAAGAATAGGATGATAATGTTGGGCAGGAACGAGAGTACCGCTCCGACACCCTGCACAATGCCGTCGGCAAGCAGCGAGGTGTACCAGGTGTCGGGCATGACG
>CAMZFW010000100.1 GCA_947306225.1 uncultured Bacteroidales bacterium | reverse complement strand
AAGAACAAACTGCCTTCACTCCCAACTCTCTGTTGATTAGATGTTTATATTCTATATATTTTCTATTTTGTTTCTATATATTTTCTTTATTGTTTCTAAATAAGAATAAATATACGGTAAATTAATTGTTATAATATGGCTAAAGCACAGAATACAACATTTGGTTTCACTGGACGCATTGCGGGACACGGGATAACGCTCTACCGCCGCAGAGGGAAGGTGTATGCACGTATCAGCACACGGGAAGTGTCTGACCGGCAGTCGATGAATCAGTTTAAAACACGGGAAAAGATGCGCCACAGCATCGCGTTGTGGAAGAGTTTCTACACCCCTTACAAACCATTGATGACAACGTCGGACGGGACGATTGCCTACAACGCCTTCCTGCGGGCGAACTCGGCGTTGCCGACGGTTTACCTTACTAAGCAACAGGCACGACAAGGGGCAGCGTTGCTGATACCGGGGATGGTGGTGTCGGAGGGACGGCTGCCGGAGGTGGAATACGACTTTGCTGTGTTGGAAAGCGGCGAGCGGGTGGTGTTGACCGACCTGCTGACGGGCATTGATGCTGAGACGACGCAGGGGCTGGCTATCCGTTGCAACGATGATTTGCGGCAACTGCTGTGCAACAGCAACCGCAACCCACAGCTGATGCCCAACGACAAGGTGCGCTTCTACCGCTTTGAGCAACGGCTGGAGGGCGACTGCCCGAAGGTAAAGATGACCTGCTGCGAAATGACGTTGGACAACGACCCGCGACAGAACCCCGCATTGAGGAACTGGCGGTTCCTCTCGCACGAGGGAAGGCTGGCGATAGGCGGTGCCGACAACGAGAACACAGGCTGGGCAGTGGTGGTCTATGGCGAAGAGGAGCAGAGCGCCTCGTCGCAGAAGGTGCTCAGCACCTGCCGGCTATACAAGCAGTACACTACCGACGAGGCACTGGCACAAGCCGCCGAAAGCTACGGCAACGTGGAGAAACCCAGCATGTTGACCCCCGACACAGCCGAGCGTCGAAGGGAATAGCCCCCGGCAAAGCAAATATACTTCCTCTGAGAGGGCATGAATTGTCACAAATTGTAAACGAATTATTCATGAATCAATTCGTGGCAAATTGATGACAATTCGTGTCCGATGAACCTTTTTTTATTCGTCCGTACACAGATTAACTATTTTTGTGTATATTTGCAGTGGATGTATACAACTACTGCTAGACGTAATTCACTAAAATAAAAATAGATAAATAGTGAGTAAACCAAATAAAAATACACGAATTTTGTTACTATACTCCCGATTTTTATGAAAAAATCGGGAGTACACTCCTGAAATTTGAAGGTTTTTATATGTACAAAAGAATATTTGATATAGCGAACAAATTGGACGAAGGGATGTTCCTGTTTGGTGCACGCCAGACAGGAAAATCCACTCTTTTGAAAGAAAGGTTCAAGGGGGCAATTTACTACGATTTGCTCAATCCGAGTGTGAGAAGAGCCTTTAAGATGAATCCGAATTCGCTTTGGGAGGCTCTTCAAGACAAGCCGGCGGAGACGCTTGTGATAGTGGATGAAATACAAAAAGTGCCGGAACTGCTAGATGTAGTGCATTCTCTCATGGTGGAGAAAGGTTTGTTCTTCATTCTCAGTGGCTCCAGTTCAAGAAAACTCAAGCGTTCCGGAGCCAATACGCTTGGAGGGCGCGCAATACCGGAAACACTCTATCCGCTTGTATGGCCAGAGGTGACAGATTTCCAGATAGACCGTGCAGTACAAAACGGTATGATTCCACGGCATTACATGGTGGAGGATGCCACCAAACGACTATCTGGTTACGTGAAAGTGTATCTTGATGAGGAAATACGCGAAGAAGGGGAGGTAAGAGAACTCGATGCGTTTGAACGGTTTATGGAAGTTGCTGCCATCTGCGATGGGGAGATGCTGAATTACGCTAACATAGCCTCCGACTGTGGCGTTTCAGCCAAGACTGTCAAGTCATATTTTCAGATTCTGTATGATACGCTTATTGGATATGAGATACCGGCATTTAGGAAAGAAATCAAGCGGAAGGTTGTCCAGGCAGCGCGATTCTATTATTTCGATGTCGGGCTTGCCAACTACCTTATGGGACGCCACAACCTGAAGCGGGGTACCGACGACTATGGGCACGCCTTTGAACACTATGTGATTCAAGAAATCATAGCATACAAAGGGTATAACGATAGGCGGGACATTATATCCTATTGGCACACCTACGACAAAAAGGAGGTGGACATCGTTATCGGTGATGCCAAAGTGGCCATAGAAATCAAATCCACAGAGCACGTGGAAACCAAGCACAAAAAGGGTCTGAAAGCTTTCAGCGAAGAGTACCCAGAATGCCGATTGCTTCTTGTGTCGCTCGACCCCATTACCCGCAAGTCAGGAGACACAGAACTCATCTATGTGCTGGACTTCCTGAGGATGCTTTGGGGAGGTGAGGTATTCTGAAAGAGGATTAACTATTTTTTAATGAGTCTGAGGTAGATATTTTTATCAGGAGTATCGGTGGTGGAGCGAGTTTTGAGGTTGACGATGTAGATGCCGGAGGGGAGGTTGGAGATGTTGAAGTGGCTGGTATTGGCAAAGGTGGCTATCTGACGGCCTGTCATATCCATGACGAGGATTTCAAGGGCTTGGTCGCCAGTGCCGACAACGGAGACATCGCCATTGGTGGGGTTGGGATAGAGGTTAATTGACTTGGTGTCACCTGTGGTCTGTATGCCTTGATGGCCGCCGTTTATCATTATCAGCATTAGCACGACGGTGCTGTCGCAGCCTTGCTCGGTGGAGAAAACCTGAGTGTAGGTGCCTGAGGAGGTGTAGACAGAGTCGTTCCATTGGTAGGTGGAGGAGTGGGTGGTGTCGGAAATGAAGTTGAAGGCGGACTGGTTGACTACAAGGTGATAGCGCGTGATGGAGTCGCAGCCGTTAGTAGTGGTCAGCTGCTCGATGGTATCGGTTGTGGCAGTGTATATGTTCTCCCGCCAATAGAGGGTGTCGCATGCGGCAATGGTCTCTTCGGCAGCGTAGGAGGGATGAATGGTGAGGTGGAGGGTGACGGTGGAGTCGCAGCCGTAGGAGTTGAGAGTTGAAAGTTGAAAGTTGAAAGTTGAAGCTGTAAAGGTGCTGTCGTGCCAGGTGAGGCTGTCGCAGGCAACTAGGCTGTCGATGGTGTTGTAGGTGGGATGGATGGTGTAGTCGACCAGCAGCACGGTATCGTTGGCAAGGGTAACAACATGGGTGCCTGTGCCGGGTTCGGCGGTGTTTATTGTATCGCCATAGATAACATACTGGTTGCCCTCGCAGAGCTCGTCGGTGCGGAATACAACGGGGCTTGATTGGTGGGGCAGGGTAACGTTGTCTATCCAGGCGCAGTCTTCATTGCTGTACACGCTGCCATCTTTGGCATAAGTAAACCTAAGTGTATGACTTCCGGCAGGGACAAGGAAAGCGGCACGGGTCCATTCCACTATGCCCGACTCGGCGAGGAGGTCGGAATTGTCGATATAGAAATGGAACTTGTCGTAGTTGGCTTCGGACGACACCCTGTAGTAGAATCTGACGCTGTCGGGCGCGGTGAGGGAGACGGGGATGCTGATTTCGGACGTCTGGCTGTTGCCGAGGCTGGAAGCGGAGCGCAGGCAGTAGATGCCTGCATAGGCTCCGTACATGTTGATTGTCCAAGGATAGTAGCCCTGTGTCCAGCCAGAGGTATGGTAGACACCGCCCTCGAAGGTCTCCAAGGGATTGGAGCCTATATAGAGGGGGTAGACTGCGTTATCGCTTGATTGTGTTAATGTAAGCGTTAGGGGAACTTCGATACCCGTGGGCAGCTGGCTGTCGGCATGAACCGGGAAGGTGAGTAGGACGGCATCACCGGGGGTGAGCGAGAAGAGCGACGAGCTGTCGGCTGTGCCAGTGCCCACAGTAAGTAGCTGTGTGGGCGAGGAGATCATGAGACGGCATGGGTCGAGGGTGGCGTGGCCGTTGTTAACAAGGAGAACAAGGAGCGTGTCGGTCGTGCCAGGAAGTATATTGCCGTCGCCGACAGCGATGTCGAATGAGATGTCGGGGGCATTGAGAACAAAGCTATAAACAGCGGTATTGGGTGTGCTGCTGCCCGTCCAAGTGGTTGAAGTGGTGATAGGAAGTACTGTTCCGTCAAGGACATTTGGACTCACAAGGGTCTGCCATGCGACCACGAGGGTGTCGCCTGCTGGCAGACTGTCGACGGGAATGCCTGTGGGGTAGAATGTGATGGCAGTGGTGTCGGACGGAGTGGCAGAGAATGACACATTATAGGCCGTGCTGTCGCCCATGTTGATAAGGGTAAATGCAACTGACACCGTGTCGCCAGCATCAAGCGGCTGAAGAGCCGCGACGTTGCCCACTATGGGGTAGGCACCACTGGGGCTGATAACCGACACAGGGGTAAAGGCGGTGCGATATTGCTGCGCCGAGGCGGCCAACTCGTAACCGCCCACAGGCAAGGTGGAAGGGATGGAGAGGACGGCGACACCCGCGTTGTCGGCATAGGCCGAGGCTATGAGGCTGTGAGAAATGGTATCGGTGAGTGCCACATAGGCGTAAGGAACAGCGGAAACAGTGAGAGAGTTGGTACCCCTGGCCAGTACCGAAGGGGCAGAGACAGGCATCACCGAGGCCTGTGTGAGATAGGGCATCACCGAGGGGTCGCCCATTAGGTGATAGATTTCCCAATAGTAGAGCTTGCGGCTGGAAGTGGAGCTCTCGACGGCCATATTGCCCACCATCATGACGGCACCCTGTGTGAGTGCCCACTGGTTGTAGGACTCGCCGTGGGTGTGGCAGAGGTGGTCGTAGGCACCGAGATTGGCGGCATTGTAGGCCATGGACATGGTGGCACTGATGCCACTACGCAGGCCGACTGCCCAATAGAAGTCCTCGTTCCAGTAGGTGCTGTTGCTGCCACCGATATAGCCGACGGCACCACAGTAGTTACCTTTGCGCAGAAGAGCCTCGCCAAAGCATGTGGTGGTCTCAAACTTGTTGGTGAGACAGCAATTGCCTATCATCAGGCCGAACTTCTGGGTGTTGGTCATGGAAGAGATATGTGTGGTAGTGAAGCTCGGAGTACCCCAGCTGGTAGCACTGCCGTGGGCAGAATAGTTTATCCAGCCAGCCCCTTGGTTGTAGTAGCCACGCACGGTGGCAGAATTGGACGAGGCACTGCTGCCGATGGTGACACCCGAAGCGAGGGGAATGATGGTTGTATTGTTCTTGAAATAGCACACCTGAGTAAAGCCTTGGGTAGAGTTGATGTAATGGGTGGCGGCATAGTCCATGGCTGGGTCGGCATGGGTGTAGCCATAGTCGCCCGAACTGCCACCGTCGACACCAGCCACGAGGACAGCTCGGTCGAGGAAAGAGGGGTCGTTGAAGGTGTACTGCTCGTACATGAGGGTCTTTTCAATCTGCGGAGTGAGTTGGCTGACGTTCTGTGCTGAGAAACGGCCACAGTAGCAGTCGGGGATATTGTCGCCGGGAGTCCAGCTGATATAGTAGAGGTCAGTGATGTGGTCGGAGGCGGTGGTGCCGGTGAAGGCAGGTATCTGTTCATGGTCGCCCACGATGAGAAGGAAGGTGGGAGCGGGATTGGAGGCTGTGGCGTTAGTATACTGACTTTGGACGAAAGAAGAGATGGAAGTGGTGGTGGTGCCTACGGCGGCGGAGTCGGTGTAGACAATGTCGGTGAGATAGCCCTTGCGGCGTTTCCACTGAACGAAGTTATCCAGCTGTCCGCGGAAAGAACTGTGGGCGACAATGAGGTAGCGGATGGGAGCCGCAGTGCTCACCGACTTGGGATAAAGGTTGTTCAAGACCCCATTGCCGATAGAGAAGGCGGGGGAATGATGACGGTTAAAAAGAGAGATTGAGGCATCTTTGTCCACCGCCACATAACGGACAGATACCACTGCGTGACGGCAGACAATGAGTTGTCCGCGCACTGGATTGTACCTTATGGGCGAGAACTGGAGGCGTGCCAGACGTCGGTCGCGGGCTATGCCTACAGGTTCCACTGAAGCTTCCTCTTGCCCACAGAAAACATCGGTGGCGTAGATTTTGGAATCGATGACCAGCCGCGCAGGGGTGGTGTCCGACTTGCTGCGCGAGGGCTGGGTGGGCATAAGTCTTGCCCCGTGCAGTTGAATGGTGTCGTAGGCGGCTTGGGTCACTTTTACTTCAAAGCCCTTGCAAAGCGGTACCTCTATCAGACGTGAGAAGGTGGGCAGAGAGGGTGCGCCCACAGCAGCGGAGGGCATATAGCCGTCGAGCGTGACGGTGGTGAACTGCTGCCCGTCGATGGAGACTTCTCCAAAGCTTAACTCTTGGGGGGAGAATACTACTTGCAGGCTCCGCCAAGTGTCGCGCGACACCTGCTGAGCATGAATGGACACTGATGCCAGAAGGCTCAGAATGACGGTAAAAAATATATGTTTCATTTGTTGGAAGAGTTATTTTTTCTTGTGATAAACCAGCCTATCTCGGGGCGGAGGGCGAAGGTCTCGCTATCCTGTGTGAGACCTACAAATCCTGACCAAAGGGTGAGGTCTTGCTTATTTCTATTAATGTCGGTGAACTCTAAAGGGGCGGAGACAATCTCAGCCGGAAGATTGTAGGCACCGTCGCGGATTCCTTTGAAGTCGTTGCGATGCTTGTCGTCATCGTAGGGATAGAACTTGACTATCCAGCCGTCGGCAAGATAATATGGGTCGCCGCACATCTCGTGCTTGAGGTCGTGCTGCTTATACATGCCGCGCCAAAACTTGGTGTCCACCTCGCCATTGGCAGCTTTCTCTATCTTGCGGAGGATGGGTAGAAGCTCGTCCACCCACCAGTCGAGCCGGTATTTACGGAGTGCCTCGGTGCGATCGACGATAGTGTGCCAGTCCTGTGGGTTGCCCTCGAGGATGACCTGCGGGATGCCACAGATTTCATACATCTTGTAGTTGAAATATTCCTGCATGGCCGACATGAGGGTTATCTGAGAGGCGGCGCGGGTGACAACGGTGGAGGTGGAGAAGTTGCAGGTGAGGGTGTTGACAAGGCTGTCGCCCACATACTTTGCTATCTGCTTGGTAAAATCGGGGAAGTAACGCTCCCATGGGCTGTTGGGGTTGTCAAGGCGGATGCCGTTGCTGACAACGATGAGCGTTTTCTTACCCTCAAAATCCACGAACAGATGACGCAGTGCTTCGGAGTTGAAGTTGACATGATAAGAGAATCCCTGACAGATGAGCAGCCAGACGGCATCGGGCGAGAGGACAAAGGGACGGTGGTCGGCATAGGCCTGATGCATGCCGTCGAAGAAGGGATGGGGCAACTGCACCAGTTCCTGATCGCAGCGATTGTGCGCCACAGTTTTTGCTTTCTCCTCCTCCATGTCGTACATCATCTCGGAGATAATCTTGTCGTAGCCGACAGTTGGCAGGGGTTTGTCGGGGGCTTTCAGTTGCTCGATGTCGATGATGATGCGCTGCGTGGGCACAGCCACGGTGTCGGTGGTGTCATCCTCATTACCGCTTCCATTGTTGGAACACGCCACCAACAAGATAGGCAGCAATGACACTAAAACATATAGCAAAGTTCTTCTTTTCATATTATTCAGCGGAATTATTACTTGGTTAAGGGGACGATTGACCGGAGTTTGCCCACCATGCGGCAATGGATGTCAGCTGTAAAATTGTCATAGGATTTACCACGATCCTCTGGCAGAGCAGCAGCGAAAACCTGACGGGCAGCAAGCCAACGAGAGAATGTTGTTCTGAGTTGGCTGACAAGTTCATCGACGGTACTTTTGTCGGGGATGAGATCTTCCATTTCTAATTCTACAAGCAGGTCGATGTCTTGGGGGACGGAACTTTTTGCAATCCAGTCTTCCCATTGTTTGGAGTTGACTGTGCGACCCTGTTGACAGTAAGTTTTTCCACCAAGGACAATGGAACGCTCAACAGCGAGTTCGGCACGGCGGTTCTGCGAAAGGTTCATGTAGTAACCTTCAATCTCCATAGGTTTCATACTATACTGTTCTTGCTGGTATGAGACATCACGCCAGAGAGTAAAACGGGCCTTGTTGAGGGCATGCCAGGCTCTATATTCCTCTTGTGCCAAGGGTTTAAGATTTATTGGAACATCCTCAAGCCACTGACGGTAGGCTTCTATGGTCTTATAGTAGTCAACCGCTGACAAGACATAAGATTCCATGTTCATTTCGGCCTGGGTGGTGGAAGAGAACTTATCCATCACACGCTCAATTTCGTCGAGGGCGGAATCGGGAACCACCTCGGGCATTTCGGCGCGGAAGTTGTCGAGGATGGCATTGACCGCCACGGCCCATTGCAATTCGTCCATGGCATCGCCGTTTTCGTTAACCAAATGGTGCATCCGCATAAAGCGGTTGGCAAGGCGCATGGCGCATGAGTCTCGCCGAGTGGCAAGGAAGTTGTTGTATTCGGGGGCTTCTGCGGCACGGTCAAAGTTGTTGTAGTTGAAAAGCCACTCTTCGAGCGAATGCACCTCTGCCAACCCTAATAGGTCGTCAGCGGAGATAGGACTTTGAATGACCATGTTCTCAATATAGGCTATGCTGTCCTCGCCCGAAAGACCTTCAGGCACTTGAACAGTGTCGCGCGGGTCGATATAACCCTTTCCGTTATGGCCGCACGACATTAAGGCTAGAGCCATTCCCACTATGTAGAAACATTTGATACTCATTATTTTTATCTTGTCTGCCATTGCCAGATAATAAGATTATGACTAATAAAGTTATTTCGTGAGGGGTTAATCCAAACTCTACTATAGTTAGGTCATTCTGACCAGAACTGAATCCACTTGCGTTCGTCGGGAGGAAGGGTCTCGAGGTCGGGGACATAGGTGCTGTCGGGGACATACCAGTCGGTAGAGTTGTAGAAGACCTGCAGCGCGGTATTCTTGAAGCAGTAGCCTCGTTGGGCGAAGGGCAGGTTGCGGAGAATACGGCGTTGTTCGGAGGTGTATGGGTCTTTCGGGCTCGGCACTTCCCAAACGTCGGTATAACCTTTGCGGTACTCATCAAAAAGTTCATCAACAGAATATTGACAGAACACTGGTCGGTAGAGGTCGAGTTCACCCAGCGGGTGAAAGTCAGTCTTGTGGAAAAGCACCTTGCCATGCCTGACGTGAAACATGGCAGTAGGTTTCATGCCATTTATCTCTGAAGGGCGTTCATTCATACGTCCCGCACCATGTATCTGCCACTCGGAGAGAGAGTCGAAGAAGTAGGACGGGATGTAGAACGACTGGCGGTCGCCCATGTCGAGGATGAGGGTGAAGTCGTCAATTTGGTGGTTTGCCCAACGGTTGGCAGCAGTAAGGACATAGGGGAGATAGTATCTGTAGCCTGCCACAACGGAGGCTTGGTAGCGATAGGTGTGGTGGACGATGTTGAGCCCGGGCTGGAAATGAGCTTGGAAGTGGTAGGCATAGTAGATACCCGCATTCCCATAGTATTCAGAAT
>CAMZFW010000099.1 GCA_947306225.1 uncultured Bacteroidales bacterium | reverse complement strand
TTTTAGGGTGGCATTGGACTTGTTCTTATAAGGGTTGTAAGCGCGAATGAGAGCGCAAAGCGGAGAACCTCCGCAGGAAATTAAAAAATAAAACAATAAAAATAAACAATTAAAAATAGGAGATTTAAGCCATGTTACTAGCAAAAAGAAATCAAGATTTGATGCCCTCACTGTTCAACGAACTCCTGGACTGGAACAATTGGAACAACTGCACACTCGACGAGCATTACCCAATGCCGAAGATGAATGTGACTGAGAGCGACAAGGATTACGAACTAGAGCTTTGCGTGCCCGGCCTCTCGAAAGAGGATTTGAACCTGAGCATCGACAGCGACAACAACCTGGTAGTTGAAATGGTGCAGAAAGAGGAGAAAAAGGAGGAGAAGAAAGATCGCCACTTCCTGCGCCACGAGTTCAACGAACTGCAGTTCAAGCAGCTGCTCAGCCTTCCCGAGAACGTGAAGAAGGAAGAAATCACTGCCAAGGTGGAACACGGCATCCTGCACATCACGCTGCCTAAGTTCACCGACCAGGAAAAGAAAGCCCTGATGCAGCACATCGAAATCTGCTAAACATCACGATGCCGACCAATCCAAAGGGATGCACCCGAAAGGTGCGTCCCTTTTTTTTGATTGATAAATAATTCCAAAATTGCTGTTAAAAAAAAAGAATATCAGATAATAAAACATAAGATGATGCGTTAATTAGAGAGAAATTAGATAATATTGATAAATATGAAGAAACTATTATGTACTATTGTTCTTGTGGTTGTTTATGTCGGTATGTGGGCGCAAGCCCCTCATGAGATTGACACCATTTGGAATCGGGAGCCGACATATTTCTACCAGTACTGGTTTGATTCGGCTGACTGCGTCTACCAGAGATCAAAACCCGAATGCGGGAAAGATATTGGGTTTGGTAGAAATACCGAAGTGGCAAAATACAACTATACGGATTCGGCTCTGACAATAATCGGTGTGGCGGCTGTTGTGTGTATAGAGAAAGCTTCAACGTTTGATCCTAATCCTTCCGAAGATCCTGGATACCCTCCAGTTATAATTGACGGTTGGGCTGAGCAAATGAAACTATACAAGCCTACGGATACAGGCATGGTGCTGTTGGCATCTCGGAGCTATAGTATCTTGGATACTGCTCATTGGATGAGGTTGTTTTTAACTAATGCCTATTCCCACTCCGTGGTAATGCGCTACATGCCCGTCTTTGAGGCTTATTTTGATGAACCTGTGATTGTCACCGACTCGTTCTATGTTGCCACTACCAACCATTATGGAGGTGACACGTTAAGGAGAACGGTGACCTGTATATACAGGCATGAACCAATTGGACTGTATGCTCCGTGTTGGCCACAGTACTATAAGATAGGGACAGTTTATGGAAGCGGGCTGGTATGGCATCATGAGCACGATTCCTATGTTTGGTTTATCTTCCCGATTATAGACACGGTGCAACCTGTTTGTGAAGTGCCGTTGGGATTGCACGTTAACGGGCAGGATTCGACAGGGGTACATTTGGTATGGGATTCCGCAGAGCATAATCGCTCTTGGACTGTGGCTTATGGGCGTGCTGATGCAGACCCTGATGGCTATGTTGAACTGCCTTGTTCGACAACGGATTTTGCGATTGCAGACCTCGATCCCGGAGTGATATATGCCGCAAGGGTGAGGGCAATATGCTTTGACAACAACACCTATAGTGAGTGGAGCGACACGATACGCTTTGTGCGTGAGGAAGAGGTGGGTATCAATAGACCTGACGGCTTGCGAGCAGAGGTGCGTATCCGCCCCAATCCAGCACACTCGTCAATTGCCGTGACAGCAGATGCTACGATAAAAAGCATAGAGATATTCGATATGCAGGGGCATCGGCTGTTGAGCCGGAGGGTCTATGGAAAACGGACGAAAATTGCGGTCGGCAATTGGCCTAAAGGAAGTTACATCGTACACACTAATACAACGCTGGGCACTAATATCCAGAAAATGGTGGTTGAATAGGTGTCTTCGCATGATGAATGGGAATGGCGAATTGGCAATACAATTCGCCATTCTTCATTTTATAATTGATTATATTTTTAAAGTATGACTTTTTTTTCGTATTTTTGCAAATTCGAAATGTAGTGTATTATGGAGGAATATAGCCATATAGACCCCGAGACAATCACGCCAAAACATGTTGATATACAAAAGATTTTGGCTGACAAGAAGGTGAAGTTGCCCAATTGGATGGTACGGTGGGTGGAGCGTTTGCTGCATCTGGATGAGGTTAATTATGTCATCTATAACCACCGATACAAGTTTGGACTGGACTTTGTGCATGCCTTTTTGGAGGGCAACGAGCCTCACGATTTGAATGTGACCGTGGAGGTGGTGAATTCGGAGCATTTGCCTGCTGAGGGCAACCCTATTATTGCGGGCAACCATCCGTTGGGAGGCCCTGACGGACTGGCACTGATGGGTGCTATCGGAAAGTATAGGCAGGATATTAAGTTCCCCGTAAATGATTTCCTGCTCTATCTGCCCGGGCCCGCACCGCTGTTCGTGCCGATTGACAAGGTGCATCGCAATACCGCCAACGTGAATGCCTTGGAAGAGGCTTTTGCAGGCGAGAACGCGCTGCTCTATTTCCCCGCAGGCCTCTGTTCGCGTAAGCGCAAGGGTGGCGAGATACACGACCTCGAGTGGAAGCCTACCTTCATCAAGAAGGCGGTGAAGTATCACCGCGACGTGGTGCCCTTCTTCTTTGAAGCACGCAATCGCGAGCGTTTCTACAATTTAGCCCGCCTGCGTGAGCGCCTGGGTATCAAGTTTAACTTTGAGATGGCACTGCTGCCTGCGGAGATGTTCGCCCAAAGAGGCAAGCATCTGCGTCTGGTGGTGGGCAGGCCTATCCCCTATGGCACGTTCGACAGCCGCCACACGCCCAAAGAGTGGGCGCAGTTGGTGCAAGACTATTGTTACCGGCTGCAGAACGCCCCCGACGCAGTGTTTGAATAATGAAATGGTGAAATACTTTTAGTTATTGATTTAGAATGGTTGACACATCGTACATTATCCCTCCGGTACCGCGCGAACTGATTCGCGCCGAGTTGAAGCATAAGCATTTCCTGCGTAAGACAAATTGTGGTAATAAAGAGATTTATATTACCACGGCACACCTGTCGCCCAACATCATGCGCGAAATCGGCAGATTGCGCGAACTGAGTTTTGCCCTCGATGGCGGTGGCACGGGCAAGGACTGCGATATCGACGAGTTCGACATACTGCCCGAACCCTACTGCTTCAAACAGCTTTTTGTGTGGAGTCCAGAGGATGAAGAGATTGTTGGAGGCTACCGTTTCATTCACGGCAGCAATATGCTGTTTAAGGATGACGGAACCATTGCTACGCCGACGGCAGAACTATTTCAGTATTCTGAAGAGTTTAGAAACAACTATCTCCCTTATACCGTGGAGTTAGGACGTGCCTTTGTGCAGCCCGACTTCCAGCCTGGAAATAACTTCCGCAAGGGGTTATACTCGCTCGATAACCTTTGGGACGGCTTGGGTGCCATTGCGCTGGAGATACCTGAGACACGCTATTTCTTTGGCAAGATTACTATGTATCCGCAGATGAATCGTCGTGCAAAGGATCTGGTGCTGTTCTTTCTCAAAAAGCATTTCCCCGACCGCGACGGGCTGGTGTGGCCCTACGAGGTGCTTCCAATACAGTCGGACCTTAACGAACTGAACGCCCTGTTCAATGGGCGCAATTATAAGGATGACTACCAAATATTGGTACGCAATGTGAGGGCGTTAGACAGCGTGGTACCTGCCATGGTCAATGCCTATATGACTCTTTCGCCCACGATGCGCTCATTCGGCACGGCCATCAATACTGAGTTCGGCAACACTGACGAGACGGGTCTGCTAGTGGCGCTACATGACATAGTGCCAGAGAAGAAGAAGCGCTATCTGGAGTCGTACGACACAAAGAACCGCGTCTTCGACCGCCTGCACCTGTTCCGCATCAACATGAAGCGTATGCCTTGGTGGAAGAAGATTGACGAGGAAGAACGGGTAGAGCTAAAAAGACTCAAGAAGATGAAGGCAATGCACGAGAACGACGGGGTGCCTCCGTCGAAGGGTAAGAAGAAATCGAGTTAATACGATTCTGTTTTCGTCAGAGCACTATGGATATTAAGAAAGCAACCTTTGTGGTGAGTAACAGCGATTACCGCAAGTGTCCCGACACGGGACTGCCCGAGTATGCCTTCATTGGCAGGAGCAATGTGGGCAAGTCGTCGCTCATCAATATGCTTACCAATGTCAAAGGGTTGGCGAAAACCAGTGTGAAACCGGGCAAGACGCAGCTGATAAACCATTTCTTGATTAACAACGAGTGGTATCTGGTAGACTTGCCGGGCTATGGCTATGCCCGCACCTCCAAGACCTCTCGCGAACGGTGGCAGAAGATGATTGTGGACTATATCCTCAAGCGTGAACGTCTGGCAAATGTGTTTGTTCTGGTGGACTCGCGCATACCGCCGCAGAATATCGACTTGGAGTTTATCAATTTCTTGGGTCAGAACGGTGTGCCGTTGAGCATCGTGTTCACCAAGATTGACAAACAGAAGCAGAGCGAGGTGGCAGCAACGGTCAACAACTACCGGAGCGTACTTTCTGAGACATGGGAGGAGTCGCCCGAGATGTTTATGACTTCGTCTGTGACACGCTATGGGAGGGAGCGTCTGCTCAACCGTATCGACGAGATTAATCAATTGTTAAAGAACGGTGATTGAGTCACCTTATCAACGTATACATCAAATAGATCAACTTTTAGCATAATGAAGTACTGCAAGAAACTGCTGCTGATATTTATTCTCACCTTCACGAGCCTCGTCTCGGTGGCACAGAATACCGACCGTCTCGACTTCGTGGTGCGGCACATCACCCGCAAACCTGCCGTGCGGCACGCCTCTTTGGCGGTATGTGTGCATAATATCAATAAGGACAGCACCGTATACACTCGCAATGAGGAGCTCGCCCTGTTGCCGGGAGCTGTCAACAAACTCTTCACCACGGCCGCTGCCTACAGCCGTTTGGGACCGAAGTTCACTTTCGAGACTTATCTCTACTATACAGGCTCTATCGACAAGCAGGGCACGCTGAATGGCGACATCATTGTCACTGGTTCGGGCGACCCCTTCTTCTGCTCCAGCCGTTTCACCTACACCGATTCCACCTTCCACCGCCTTGCCAACGGAATCCGCCAGTTAGGCATCAAGCGCATCAACGGCCACATCTATGCCGACACCACCCTGTTCGAGGATATGATGATGCATCCCAGCTGGCAGTGGTCCGACATGGGCAATGGTTATGGCAGCGGTGCCTGCGGGCTTAACTATAACGAGAACTCCATCGATGTCCATTTCCGTTCGGGACGTAGGGTAGGGGACATGGCTTCCATCACCAGCACCCATCCCGGCATTGAGTTTGTCAACCAAGTGGTGACTGGCCCGCGCGACACGATGTGCGATGTCTGTTTTTATGGCTCTCCCTACGGCGATAGCCGCATCTGCAAGGGCGTTGTGCCACTAGGCACGGCGGATACCCATTTCCGGGCCTCGATGCCGCAGCCCGCGCTGACGATGGCTCGCGACTTCACCCAATATCTCCGCAACCACGGCATTACGGTCTCTGGCACCCCTTCCGACCAATTCACCATGCCCAAACAGTATAAGAAGGTGTGTGTGGACACCTCGTTCAACCTCTTCACCATCACCGCCCTCACCATGCAAACCACGAGCAACATCGCTGCCGAAAGCCTCTACAAGATGCTCGGCTGTCTGAACGACGGGCATGGCGGCTATGCGTCGGGACGCAGATTTATGTACGACTACTTCAACGAACTGGACTTGAATCCGTCGGGTGTTCGAGTCGTCGACGGTAGCGGCATCTCGCGTGAGAACCGCGTGACGGCGTACTTTGTCGCCCAGTTCCTCGACGTGGTGGCACGGCAGCCCTTCTTCTGGGACTTTGTCGGCACGCTGGGCATCAGCCGCAAAATGCCCGAATACTCCATCATTCCACAAGTTCCCGAGGGTTGCTCGCTGAAGATAAAGACCGGCATCATGTCGGGCGTGCGCAACTGTGTGGGCTACTTCACCAACGACGATGACGAAATGTACAGCTTCGCCATTCTCTGCAACAATTATGATGGTGACGATGCCACCATGAACACCCTCATCCGCGACATCCTCGAAGAAATCATCCGTTTATAAGTCAGATTCTTCCGAATAATCCGACTCCTCCGATAATAGAAAAGCGGCCCCGCATTGCATGTGGAGCCGCTTTTGTTATCTGATATTATTATCGAATGAGGAAGTGGAACTTGGTGAAGTTCTTCAGGGCAATGCCGGTGCCACGGGCCACGGCACGCAGGGGATCCTCTGCGATATGCACCTGCAGTTTGGTCTTCGACGAGATGCGCTGGTCCAAGCCCCTCAGCAGCGAACCGCCGCCAGCCAGATAGATACCTGTGCGGTAGATGTCGGCTGCCAACTCGGGAGGTGTGGCGGACAGGGTGTCGAGGATGGCTTGCTCAATACGGGCGATAGACTTGTCGAGCGCGTGGGCAATCTCCTTGTAGTTGACCAATATCTCTTTAGGCAGACCGGTCAGCAGGTCGCGTCCCAGAGTGGGGTAGTCCTCGGGGGGCTCGTCCAGTTCGCTGATGGCCGCGCCGACCTTGATTTTCACCTGCTCGGCGGTACGTTCGCCAATGACCATGTTGTGCTGTTTGCGCATGTATTCCACCACGTTCTCGTTGAACTCGTCACCGGCCACGCGAATAGAGTTGTTGCACACGATGCCGCCCAATGAGATGACCGCGATTTCGGCGGTGCCGCCTCCGATGTCCACAATCATGTGTCCTTCGGGCTCAAGCACGTCGATGCCGATACCGATGGCTGCCGCCATAGGCTCGTGAATCATGCGAATCTCCTTGGCACCCGCCTGCTCTGCCGACTCGCGCACGGCACGCTCCTCGACGTTGGTAATGCCCGAGGGAATGCAGATGACCATGCGCAGCGACGGTGGCATGAACGAACGGTTGATGTTGGTCATGCCGATAAGTTCGCGGATGAGGTGTTGTGCCATCTCGAAGTCGGCAATAACACCGCCGCGCAGCGGGCGGATGGTCTCGACGTTCTTGTTGTCGGTTTTTCCCGCCATCTGCTGGGCGCGTTTACCGACGGCGATAATGTGGTTGCTGGTTCGGTCGACGGCCACGATGGAGGGCTCGTCAATAACTACCTGGTCGTTGTAAATGACAATGGAGTTGGCTGTGCCCAAGTCCATTGCGACCTCTTTGTTGAAAAATGAAAATAAACCCATTATTGTACTTTATTATTTACATTAGATTGTTTCTCAATGCTTGAAATGGCGGTAGCCGGTTATTGCCATGCCCATGTGGTTCTTCTCGCAGTAGTCGATGGAGTCTTGGTCGTGAATCGAACCGCCCGGGTGTGCCACTGCCACAATGCCCGCCTCGTGGGCTATCTCCACGCAGTCGGCAAAGGGGAAGAAGGCATCGCTGGCCATTACTGCGCCGTGCAGGTCGAAGCCGAAACTCTGCGCCTTGGCGATGGCCTGTTTTAAGGCATCCACGCGTGAGGTCTGGCCTGTGCCGCTGGCACACAGCTGGCCGTTCTTCGCCAGCACTATGGCGTTGCTCTTGGTGTGTTTCACCAATATGGTGGCAAATGCCAAGTCCTTGGCCTGCTGGTCGGTGATGGGGGTCGAGGTGACACTCTTCGCCATCTCGGCTGTGGTAGGCACCACCGTGTCGCGGTCTTGCACCAGCACCCCGTCCAGCACGCTGCGGAACATCTGGTCATGCATCTTAAAGGCGTTGCGCTTCAGTATGATGCGGTTCTTCTTGCCCTTCAGGATGGCGAGGGCATCCTCCTCATAGTCGGGGGCTATGCACACTTCGAAGAATATCTTGTGCATCTCCTCCGCCACCTCCTTGGTGATGGGGCGGTTGGCAATCAGTATGCCGCCAAAGGCGGATACGGGGTCGCCCGCCAGCGCGTCCTTCCAAGCCTCCAACAGGGTGGGACGGCAGGCCAGTCCGCAGGCGTTGTTGTGCTTGAGGATGGCAAAGGTGGTGTCGGCGTAGTCGTCAATCAGGGCGCAGGCCGCGTCGATGTCGCCGATGTTGTTGTACGAGATTTCCTTGCCGTTGAGCTTGGTGAAGCACGCCTCCAGGTCGCCGAAGTAGTAACCCTTCTGATGGGGGTTCTCGCCGTAGCGCAGCACCTGTGCCTGCGTGCAGCTCTGCTTGAATGCCGGCAGCCCCTCTTCGCGGTTGAAGTAGTTGAAGATGGCGGTGTCGTAGTGCGAGCTGACGTTGAAGGCATACGCCGCGAAGCGTCTCCGCTGCGCCAGGGTTGTGCTGCCTTCCTGCTCGGTGTATATTTTCAAAAACTCCTCGTAGTGGTTCACTGCGGGCACAATCACCACATCCTTGAAGTTCTTGGCGGCAGCGCGTATCAGCGAGATGCCGCCGATGTCTATCTTCTCGATGATGTCCTGCTCCGCTGCCCCGCTTGCAACGGTCGCCTCAAAGGGGTAGAGGTCCACGATGACAAGGTCAATTTCGGGTATCTCGTACTGGGCCAGCTGCTCGCCGTCGCTGTACATGTCGCGGCGGCTCAGTATGCCCCCGAACACCTTGGGATGCAGTGTTTTCACACGCCCTCCCAAGATGGAGGGATAGCCCGTCAACGATTCGACGGCTACGGGTTCGATGCCGAGTTCCTGGATGAATTTCTGTGTGCCGCCCGTGGAATAGATGGTTACACCTTGGCGGTCGAGGGCTTTGACGATGTCCTCAAGACCGTCTTTATAGAAGACGGAGATGAGGGCTGATTTTATTTTTTTCGGTTCCATTATTGTTGTTTTGATACACTAATATTCATACAACACACTGGCAGTATGTCACTTGTGTGATATACTGCACGGTGATTGCCAAGTGCAAATATACGATTATTTTTCTTAATGTGCGAAATCTTTTTGTAAAGCCCCGTGTTTTCGGCAATAAACCAAGAACGCCGCAGGGCATCCCCTGCGGCGTTCTTGGTCGTTGGGCGGCAGGTGCCGCGAGTCTTGTGGAGACGCTTATTCTGCCACCTGAAGTGTGATATGGATGTTGCCTGCTAAGCCATAGTCAGGACTGTGCACTATGAGGTCATTATATGTGTTTAGTGTGCACAGGACGGTTAATTGGCCGTTTGTGGCAGTGTTGCGGAATATGCCAACTTTGTTCCAATGATTAATGATTGTACTCAGTTCGATTCCGGAAAGGTCGAGCGTGCCGGACAAGTTTTCGCAGTAACTAAACATATTGGTGGCATCGTTCAGGGAAGAAGAGGTAGTGGCACCCGAAAGGTTCAGCGTTTTGACACCGCAGTAATTAAACATGCCTGACATGGTTGTGACGGACTGGAGGTTGAGGTTTGAAAGGTTTAAGGTCTCAAGGTTTCGGCAGTAGGAAAACATGTTCGTCATGTTGGCCACATTTGCAGTGTTGAAACCTGAAATATCCAAACTGGTGAGTTGGGTGCAACCACCGAACATGTTGGACATCGTAGTCACATTAGCGGTGTAGAAGCCTCTGCCAAAATCGATTTGCTCCACATTGCGGCCAAAGGTCTCAAAGAACATATAGGA
>CAMZFW010000098.1 GCA_947306225.1 uncultured Bacteroidales bacterium | reverse complement strand
ATCAACATCAACGACAAGTTCAGCTTTATGAGCGAGCTGTTCCACAACAATATGAAGGCATATAACGACTTTATCCTCCACCTCAACGCTATTGCTGCCCGAGAAGAGGCTCTGGCATTTGTATCGGAGATTGCCGCCCAGAACAACTGGGACAGCAACTCGGTGGTGGTGAAGGGCTTCTACAAGATATTCGACAGAAAGTTCTAAAAAAGTTGAAAATTGAAAATTGAAGGTTGAAAGTTGGCTGCCGCATTCATTTGTCTAATCACTAATCACTCAAATTGAAAGTTGAAATATGAACTATCGTAAGGCTATATTGTTTTCGGCTCCGTCGGGGAGCGGCAAGACCACTATTATCCGCGAGATATTGAAGCGGTTTGACTGCTTCGAGTTTTCGATATCGGCAACCAGCCGTCAGCCACGCGAGGGCGAGCAGGACGGTGTGGACTACTATTTCCTGAGCCCGGAGACCTTCGCACAGCGTGTGGAAGCGGGCGACTTTCTGGAGTGGGAAGAGGTGTACGCAGGCACCCGCTATGGCACGCTGAAGTCGGAGATAGACCGCATCTGGGATAATGGGCATGTGATTATCTTCGACGTGGATGTGAACGGAGGTATGAACATCAAGAAATATTTCGGCTCGGATGCGCTAGCGATATTTGTGATGCCGCCCAGCGTGGAGGTGTTGAGCCAGCGGCTGCGTAGCCGCGGGACGGAGAGCGAGGAGGCCATCGCCAAGCGGCTGGCACGCAGTGCCGAGGAGCTGAAGATGTCGGATAAGTTTGACGTGACAGTGGTGAACGACTTGCTGGACCGTGCGGTGGACGAGACGCAGAGAATTATTAATAACTACCTAATGAATTGAGATGGAATCGCTGTTGGCTTTTTTCAAACGGTACAACTATGTGTTTGTATTCCTGCTACTGGAGGTCGTTGCCATAGTCTTAATCACAAAGAACAGCAACTACCAGTCGTCGAAGATAGTACAGGCAAGCAACGGCGTGGCAGGCCGCTGCTATGGTGTGGTGACATCGGTGTTTGACTATTTCGGGCTGCGGCGCGAGAACGAGCTGCTGGCCGCCGAGAATGCCAAGCTGCGGGCACAGCTGGAATCGTCGTATATCAGCTATAACCTACGCACGTTCCAACATGAGGACACGGTGTATAACCAGCGTTACAGCTATACTGAGGCATTGGTGATAAAGAACTCGTGGAACCAACGCAACAACTACATTATGCTGAACAAAGGTCGCAAACAGGGTATAAAGCTCGACCAGGCGGTGATTTCGCCGCAGGGCATAGTGGGTGTGGTGGTAAACACAACCGACAACTTCTGCACGGTGATGCCAGTGCTGCACTCGAACAGTCGCAACAGCGTGAAGATACCGCGCATCAACACCAATGGTTCGCTGGTATGGACGGGCGGAGACTTCCGCTATGCCACGTTGATAGACATCCCGACCACGTATAAGCTGCGAAAAAACGACACGGTGGTGACAAGCGGCATGGCGAACGACTTTCCCGAAGGGGTAATGGTAGGCTATGTCGAAAAGGCATTCACCGAGCGTGGCAGCGGATTCTACACCATCAAGGTGCGTCTGGCAACGGAGTTTACCAAACTGGACCATGTGTATATTATCGACAATCGCTTCAAGGCGGAGCAGGATTCGCTGATGGCAAGAACACGGAAGGAGGAATAGCAAGATGACGAGACTGGTTTTGACAAATATCTTTCGGTTTGTGGCACTGATAGCACTGCAAGTGCTGATGCTCAACTATGTGTATCTGGGAGGCTATGTGGTGCCATTTATCTATATATTGGCCATCATGATGCTGCCTACGCAGCTGGGTAAGATACCGCTGCTGCTGATAGCCTTTGTGTCTGGCGGACTTGTGGATTTGTTCTGCAACATACCGGGTTTCCACATGTTCAGTTGTACGATGATGGCATTCTTTCGCATCTTGTTCGGCAATAAGATGCTCACCCGCGACGACCCGACAGAGGTGGTGGAGGTGCCGAGTGTGCGTAGCGTACCGTTTGAGGTGTTTGCCATGTATGTGCTGTTAATGGCACTGGTATATAGTGTGACATACGGTCTGTTGGAAACCTTTAGTCTGGGCAACTTTGGCTTGACGGCCATATCGATGGCAGTGAATACCGCCGTGACATGGATATTGGTGATGCTGTGCCAGTTGTTGATTTCACCATCGAAATAGGATGACGATGAAGAGGCTGTTGGTTATACTTTGCTTTGTGGGACTCGGCGTAGCGATACAGGCTCAGCCGGCGATAGGGGAGTGGCAGGACCACAACTCATTTGTGCGAGTGTATAAAGTATGTGCGACACCCGACAGGGTGTATGCCGCCACCCGCATGGCAATGTTCTATTTCGATAGGAATAGCTCGAAACCTGTGGTGATGACCAAGGTGAGCGGGTTGACTGACGTGGGCATAAGCACCATAGCCTACGACGAGGTTCATGACGGACTGGTAGTTGCCTACCTCAATTCGGGAATCGACCTGATATATGACGAGCAGATATATCATGTGGCAGACATAAGATATGGCAATATTAGTGGCGACAAGCAGATATACAATATCCGGTTTAATGGCGACAAGGTCTATTTTGCCACGGGTTTTGGTATTGTGATGATGGATATAGCACGTCATGAGATAGAAGAGACTTACTATATTGGCGAGAATGGGAGCCGATGCGCAGTATACGACGTGGCGTTCACCGACAGCCTGATTGTGGCAGGCACCGACAGAGGACTCATGTATGCCCCGAAAAATGGCGGAAGCCTGCACAGATACGATATGTGGACACTCGACACGGTGACACCGCTTAGAAATATGTCGGTGCGGGAGCTAGAGGTGTGCCGGGATAGGATTGTGGCAGCGGCATGTGTGGGCAACCCCGACAGTCTGACACCCTTCTATCAGATTGAATCCAACAATTGGAACGACTGGGGCAGTTGGGCGGCAGGGCGACTGACAACGCTGAAATGCCGACAGGGTCAAGTGATATTGGGCAGGTATGGCCGCGTGGAGCTGTATGATGATGACTATCTGTTGGACGAGGTGGTGGAGAATCTGCCAGACTTTGGTGTGAGTGTGTGGGATGTGGACAAAGATGCCGACGGGACGTTGTGGCTAGGACATAGCTGGGCGGGACTGGTCAGTACGCCGGCCAGCCGTTCGGAGACACGCAGCTATGTGCCAGTGGGACCATACAACAACGACTACGTCTATTCGCTAACTGCGGCGGACAAGGTATATCTCTGTCCGGGAGGAAAGAAGCCTACATACGAAAACTTGTCGCTCTCAGGGAGCCTATCGATATTTGACAATCGGAATTGGACGAACGTGTCGGGCGGCGAACTGGGCGAGGCATATCAAGACATATTATATGTGGCTATAGACCCGAAGGATAAGAATCACTTGAGCGCAACTGCTTGGGGTCATGGAGTGGTGGATATTCAAGACGGACAGATTACCACTTTATACGATGCCTCCAATACGGGACAGACACTGACACCCTACCGAAGTGGCGACTTCACACATCTGCGGGTGTCGGGTGTGGCATACGATGACCAAGGAAATTTGTGGGTGACGAACTCGTTGGTGGATAATGGCTTGGCGGTGCGATACCGTAGTGGCGAATGGGCAGCGTTTGACATCAGTCCGATGATGCAAGGTGTTACGGGAGAGAAGAGGGAGATAGATAAGGTTGTTTGGGACAGTGTCCGTGGCTACAAGTGGATTACAGGCCGTGCCAACCGTATCTATATCCATGACGGCGAGGGAAAGATGGCATACGTGAACCCCAACAACGGCAGCAAACTGGAGACCCATACGGTGACGTGTCTCGTGCAGGACCGTTCGGGCGATATATGGTTCGGCACCGACAAGGGATTGAAAGTCATCTACGATGGCTACCGCGCCTTTAATAATGGTGGGCGTGGTGAGCAGTCGCCGGTGTCATGCAGCAACATACTGTATAACGAAGACGGCATCAACGAATATCTGATGGCATACGAGAGCATCACCTGCATCGCCGTAGACGGAGCCAACCGCAAATGGGTGGGCACCTCGAACAATGGGCTGTACCTCATCTCTGCCAATGGGCTGGAACAGCTGCACCACTTTACCACAGCCAATAGTCCGTTAAACTCCGACAAGATAGTAGCATTGGTCGTACACCCTGAAACGGGGGTGGTATATATTGGCACCAATATGGGCTTGCAGTCGTACCGCTCCACGGCGACGGTTGCCGACACATACCCCGACTACGACATTCATGCCTTCCCCAATCCCGTCAGGCCTGAGTATGACGGACCTATTGCCATTAAAGGATTCACACGTGACGCGTTGGTGCATGTCACCGATACACGCGGGCACGTGGTCTTCTCAACAACCGCACATGGAGGTCAGGCAGTATGGGATGGGAAGAACCTGCAAGGCCAACGTGTTGCCAGCGGCACATACTTTGTGTTTGCCTCCGACCAGATGGGCGAGATGCGTTCCGTGGCCAAGATACTAATAATTAGATAGCATGACACCCACGCTCTCCACCTCGGCATTGGTGCTACACACTACAGAGTATTCTGAAACATCGGTGATAGCCAAGGTGTTCACCCGCCAGTTGGGAGTGCGCTCCTATATTATCAAAGGAGTGCGAAAAGGGGGTGCTAGGACGAAGCAGAATCTGCTACAGCCGTTGAGCCATTTAGACCTGGTGGTGTATAACAACCCTAAGACCCAGATAAACTACATTAAGGAAATGGGCCGACATATCGGCGAGCAGCCCGAACAGCGGCTGCAGCCGTCGGATATGGCAGTCCATAATGCACTGCGTTTTTTTATGACCGAAGTGCTATATAAAACACTTAGGGAGGAAGAGCCTATGCCGGAGTTGTTTGACTATGTGGCGGACAGCTCCGTGTTTGATAACAAGGGTGTGGAGCTGTCGCAGCATCCCATACGGTTTTTGCTGAAAGTGGCAAGACATTTGGGTATTGAGCCGCTGGACAACTATAGTAGCCGTGAACCACTGTTTGATATGCTGGCAGGTAGATACCAGTATGCAGGCGAACACACATTGGATGCCTCAACCTCGCAGTTGTTGCACTACTACCTGCAGGCGGTGCATAATGGTACACCATGTCCGCTGGCAACATTGACACAACGCACCGAACTCATCAACCGGCTGTTGGAATACTACCAGATGCATCTGGCTGAGTTCCGCAATTTCAAGTCTCACGAAATATTACATACAATCTTACAATAAACCGTTATGAAGAAAATAGTTCTATCATTCATTTTTGCATTGGCACTTGTGCCATCCTTTGGGCAGGAGTGCTACTGGGTGTTTCTCGCCGACAAACAAGGCACTACGTTTGACCCGTACAGCTATTTCGATGCCAAAGCCATTGAACGTTATAAGCAAAATGATGCCGACCTTTACGACATAAGCAACTACCCGCTCAACAGCAGCTATGTCAGCCAGGTGGATGCCCTCGCCACTGAGGAGGTGGGTTGCAGCCGTTGGATGAATGCTGTGGCGGTGATGGCCACGCCCGACCAGATTGTCCGCATTGAGCAGCTGCCCTTTGTCAGCCGCACTCAGCGCATCGGCGGCGACATGCAGCTGGCGGCAGTGTCCAATCTGTCAGATTGGTCCGACAAGTCAGACCAGTCCGGCCAGCCTAATCTCACCGACCAGGTGGTGCGCATGCAGGGCAACCTCTTCCGCGACAAAGGCATCGACGGCAAGGGGATGCGCATCGCTGTGTTTGACGGTGGTTTCCCTCGTGTCAACACACATGAGGCTTTCAAGCATCTGCGCGACAACCACCGCATCCTCGACACTTGGAACTTCCCCAACAAGAAGGCGGACGTGTATGGTTGGAATAGCCACGGTCTTTCCACCCTCTCTTGCATCACCGGTATTGTCGGCAAGATGCAGTTGGGCATGGCCACAGGTGCCGAATTTCTGCTCTATCGCACCGAGGTTGATTTGGAGCCTTTCAAAGAAGAGGTGTGGTGGATGCAGGCGGTGGAACGTGCCGACAAACATGGTGCCAACATTATCAGCAGCTCGCTCGGCTATGGCAAGGAGCGTTACTGGACCAAAGACATGGACGGTAAATCCTATGTTGCTAAGGCTGGCAACTTGGCAGCCAAGAAGGGCATACTCGTCTGCTGCTCGGCAGGTAACGAGGCTGACACGAAAGAATGGAAGACTATCGTCACTCCATCAGATGCCGACAGCGTGCTCTGTGTGGGTGGCATCGAAATGAGCCTCGAAAATTACCGCCACATCAGCTTCAGCTCCTACGGTCCCTCAGCCGATGGGCGACTGAAACCCAATGTGTCGGCTTTCGGCCACGTCTATGCCGCTGCCAACAGCAGCAACAAGGCTGTCAACACCGTCTATGGCACTTCCTTCTCATGCCCACTGACGGCAGGCTTCGCGGCCTGTGCTTGGCAGACCATGCCCGACAAGACCGCTATGGAAATGTTCGACCTGATACAGAAGTCCGCCGACCTATATCCCTATTACGACTATGCGCTGGGCTATGGTGTGCCGCAAGCCTCCTTCTTTGTCAATGAGCCTAGGAAGATAGAGCCCACCTTTGTGCTTCGCGAGACTAAGGACTCGGTGGAAGTGCACCTGTTGGAGCCGACAGAATTTGCCACCATCTTCTACAACAAGCAGCGTCCCGACGGCACCTTGGTGAAATATTCTAGCATCGAGTTGAAGAATGTCCACCCCCAAGACTGCCTGCAATTCTACAAAGGCTCTCTCGACAGCTGCCGCCTCAACGTCTGCTACAATGGTTTCACTCAGTCGTACCGTCTCTCCGACAAAGACTGGCAGCGTATGCGCCTTGAAAGAGCCGAATTTGTAGCTAAGCCACAGCCTAACCCATCCACGGTAGGTTTCTCACCCGACAATAATTATACAATGACCACACAATACGACCGCGATGCCTCCGACTTGATTCCTTCTAATTGGGGCAACAACGCCAAGTTCAATAATGACTTTTATATGCAGTTTGGTACCCAGTCTTGGTGGGGGTATGTCAATGCTCCATTCTTATCGTGGTCTCCTAGTTTCCATATCGGCTACCGCCTGATGCGCGCCTACGGCAAGGCGTATAAGCTTGGAGCAGGGCTGGAATGGAACGTCAAGAACGTTAATTACGCAACCGATAAAACTAATACAATTGACCGAGTGTTGGGGCTTCCTGCTGTTAACTACGATGTCAAACGTCTCCAACAAAACCAATTGGCATTCGAGCTGTTCCAGCGTGTACGTTTCGCTGCGGGTGGTCTTGGTGGCAACGGCATCCATTGGGACCTTGGTGCCTTCGTCGGCTGGAATTTCGATAACGACTATCTCACCCGTCAGACTGTTGGCACTCCCACAGGCAGTAGCAAGGTAACGACCGAGTACAGCCTTACCACTCCCGTTGAAGATTATCGGTTTGTGTGGGGTGTCACCACCCGGGTGGTGTATGACATCATCGGCATCTACGGACGTTTCTCCCTGCCGTTTGTGTTTTCAAAATGTGACTGCACCGCCGAAATACCCATGCTCGAATTGGGTGTACAGGTGGGTCTCTAAAAGTGATTCCCGATATTTGAAAACAGGGCAGGGGCATTCACATCTCTGCCCTGTATTGTTTCCATATAAGGTGTGTGCAGGCGTTTTCTGTAAGGGACTAAGCTACTCTATTCTTGAGAGTATTTTGTTTATTTGGCCTACGTAGTAAAGATGTTGTGATACTATTCATTGTATCATTATATCTTAATTGGTAATTGCTTAAATATGAGTGAAAAGATACGTTTTTTTGTAATATTTTGATACTAATTATATATTTTTTTTGTATTATTTTGGCACATATTGTTTTGATAAGTTATCAAGGGAGTGACAGCATGGCTGTCACTCTTTTTTAATTCTTGCATTGAAGAATTTTTTGTCATTTCAATAATTATTCGTAATTTTGCAATTTCAAATGGATAAGAGGTTGTACATCATCGGTGGTTGCAACGGGGCTGGGAAAACGACAGCTTCCTACACGGTATTGCCTGATATACTGCAATGTCGTGAATTTGTTAATGCTGATGAAATAGCCCATGGTCTGTCACCGTTCAACCCAGGCAATGTGGCTATTGAGGCAGGTCGACTGATGTTGCAACGCATTGGAGAACTGATGGGTCGCGACGAGACTTTTGCTATCGAAACAACCCTTGCCACCAAATCGTATGTCAATCTTGTGCATCAGGCTCAGACTAAGGGCTATGTCGTCACGCTGATGTTTTTCTGGCTGCGTACTCCAGAGTTGGCGTTACGTCGCGTGGCTGAGCGTGTAAGCAACGGTGGACACGACATCCCGGCTCCTACCACTCGCAGAAGGTATACAGCTGGAATCAGGAATTTGTTTAACCTTTATGCTCCCGAGGTGGATGGCTGGTTTGTCTACGACAACAGCGACACACCGCGTATCGAGGTGGCTCATGGTGGCAAAAATGTGGCCACCACGGTACTCAACAAGGAGCTCTTTGCTAAAATGAATGAGTATGTCAGATAAAGAGATACAGGAATTTGCCGAAAAGTTGCAATACGGACTTGATATCGCCGAGCGCCGTATGCTGGAAGAAAAGGCATTGCACGGGCAGGACATCGTGGTATGTCACACCGACGGCACAATACATAACGTGCCCGCTAATGAGGCGATTAAAGCGTTGCGCTAGCAAGCCTTGCTGTTAATTGAAAAAACAAATAATACACAATATATGACACTCGAAGAATTTCAAAACGAACTACGTGCCGGTATTCCCAACCCACTGCCTGCACCACAGCCTTATGACACTACAGTGAACCATGCGCCCAAGCGCAAGGACATCCTCACCCCGGCCGAGAAGAAACTGGCTATCCGTAACGCCCTGCGTTATTTCGACCCCAAGGACCACGCCCTGTTGGCTCCCGAATTTGCTGAGGAGTTGCGCAAATACGGTCGCATCTACATGTACCGTCTGCGTCCCACCTACAAGATGTACGCCCGTCCCATCGACGAGTACCCCGCCAAGTGCCGTCAGGCTGCTGCCATCATGCTGATGATTCAGAACAATCTCGACCCCGCTGTGGCACAGCATCCCCACGAGCTGATTACTTATGGTGGCAATGGTGCCGTCTTCCAGAACTGGGCGCAGTACCGTCTCGTGATGAAATACCTCAGCGAGATGACCGACGAGCAGACCCTCGTCATGTATAGTGGTCACCCCATGGGCCTCTATCCTTCGCATAAGGACGCGCCGCGCGTGGTTGTCACCAACGGCATGATGATACCCAACTACAGCAAGCCCGACGACTGGGAGCGTTACAACGCCCTCGGTGTGACGCAGTACGGCCAAATGACCGCTGGCAGCTACATGTACATCGGCCCGCAGGGTATCGTCCATGGCACCACCATCACAGTCCTTAACGCTGCCCGCAAGCTGGGTGGCGGCACGGCTGGCAAACTGTTCATTACCGCCGGTCTCGGCGGCATGAGCGGTGCCCAGCCCAAGGCTGGCGACATTGCCGGAGTGGTCAGCATCACCGCCGAAATCAACCCCGCCGCCACGCAGAAACGTTTCGAGCAGGGCTGGGTGGACGAGGTGCACGCCGACCTCGACGAACTGTTTGTCGAAGTCAACAAGGCCATTGCCGCCAAGCAGGCTCGCAGCTTTGCCTATCAGGGCAATGTGGTCGACCTGTGGGACTATTGCGCCGAGAAGGGCATCCATGTCGACCTCGGTTCCGACCAGACCTCGCTGCACAATCCTTGGGCGGGTGGCTACTATCCCGTGGGCATCAGCTTCGAAGACTCTAAGGTGATGATGGCCGAGCAGCCCGAACTCTTCAAAGAGAAGGTGCAGGAGAGCCTCCGCCGTCATGTGGCTGCGGTCAACAAACTCACTGCGCAGGGCATGTACTTCTTCGACTATGGCAATGCATTCCTGCTCGAGAGCAGCCGTGCCGGTGCCGACATCTGGAAT
>CAMZFW010000097.1 GCA_947306225.1 uncultured Bacteroidales bacterium | reverse complement strand
TGTCGTTTGGCGAGATGGTGGCGCATCACGGAAAACTGAAAGAGATGCGGATGCTACCAAGGCGTATCATTTATGGATACTACCCAGAGGTGGTGACAAACGACGGCAACGAGGTGGAGATACTCAAACTGCTGACCGATGCCTATCTGTATAAGGACATTCTCTCGTGGGAGAGCATCAAGCATCCAGACAAACTTCAAACCCTGTTGAGGGCATTGGCCTATCAGGTGGGGTCGCAAGTGTCGTATAATGAATTGAGCCAGATGTGCTCGATGGACAGCAAGACGGTGGAACGCTACATCAACCTGCTGGAGCAGTGCTATATCATATTCCGTCTGCCCTCGTTCTCGCGCAACCTGCGCCACGAGCTCAAGTCCAGCCGAAAGATATACTTTTATGACAACGGCATACGGAATGCCTTGATAGCCGATTATAGAGCCCCGGAGGTGAGGCAGGATATAGGGGCGTTGTGGGAGAATTTCGTCATTGCCGAGAGGATGAAGAGCAACGAGTACTACCATCGGTGGGTGAACCGCTACTTCTGGCGGACCAAGCAGCAACAGGAGATAGACTATCTGGAGGAGGGCGGCGGGAATCTCCATGCATACGAAATGAAATGGAATCCGCGAGCAAAAGCATCCATTACCAAGACTTTCACCGAGGCCTATCCTAATACTGACTTCCGGGTTATCACCCCGGACAATATTGCAGACTTCCTGTTGCCCGACCCGAAAGGAGATTAAAGAAGGGTGGAAGAATCATCTTGCACTCTTTTGGTGGATTACTTTGTTCGTTTTGTGTCGCGTCCCTGACGGGACGCAGGCTCTCAGACAGTCTTGTCACGGCACTGCGAGGACTTCGTCCTCTTGTACCGTGTTATGCAAGGTCGCGTCCCTGTCGGGACGCTGGTCTATAGGTTGTCTTGTCACGGCACTGCGAGGACTTCGTCCTTTGCAGGGTAAAAAGTAATGGATTATGATGAAGCGGACACTATAGGATACTGCTATGCGTAGTATTCTTCCACGCGGTCGAGGAGGGAGAAGAGTTCGTCGGGGGAGGTGGTGGTGACCATGGGGATGCGGAACTGCTTGAAGTCGCGGAGGCCGCGGAAGTAGCCACCGTAGTGTTTGCGCATCTCGAAGATGGCGGTGTGCTCGCCTTTGAACTGGATGGCGGCGAGGAGGTGTCGGCGGCATACTTCGACACGCTCTTGGACGGTGACGGGGCGTTCTTCTTCGCCCCGAAGAAGTCGTTGTGTCTGCTCGAATATCCAAGGATTGCCGATGGCGGCGCGACCAATGAGAATGCCGTCGACGCCGTAGCGTCGGCGTGCTTCGACGGCTTGCTGCGGGGTGGTGATGTCGCCGTTGCCAAAGATGGGGATGTGCATGCGGGGGTTGTTCTTCACTTCGCCGATGAGGGTCCAGTCGGCGGTGCCTTGGTACATTTGGGTCTTAGTGCGGCCGTGGATGCTGAGGGCGGCGATGCCGATGTCTTGAAGCCGTTCGGCAAGTTCTGCGATAGGACGGTCGTTAGCGTCGTATCCGAGGCGGGTCTTGACGGTGACGGGGAGGTGTGCACGGCGGACTAGGGCTTCGGTGATGTGCAGCATCTTGGGGATGTCGCGGAGGATGCCGCTGCCGGCCCCTTTGCCTGCCACCTTGCGGACGGGGCAGCCCCAGTTGATGTCGATGAAGTCGGGCTGCTGTTGTTCCACGATGTCGAGACACTGGATGAGTTCATCTTCGTTGGCACCGAATATCTGGATGCCGATGGGGTGTTGCTCAGGGGTGAAAAGCATTTTGCGACGGCTCTTCTCGGCATCGCGGTTGAGGGCTTCGGAGGCGATGAACTCGGTGATAAGAAGGTCGGCACCGAACTCCTTGCAAAGCTGGCGGAAGGGGAGGTCGGTGATGTCGTCCATGGGTGAAAGTCCAAGGACACAATATTTTTCGAAATTCAGCGTTTCCATTTTCAGATTGCAAAGATAGTAAGAAATTAAAAATTAATAATTAAAAATTAAAAATTTAGTGACCAGTGATTAGACAAATGAATTCGTTAATTCGTTAATGTGTTAATTCGTTAATCTTTGATGCGTCGTGGACTAACACATTCATGAATTCGTTAATTCGTTAATCATTGATGCGCCAAGGACTAACACATTAACGCATTAACACATTCACACATTTTAACCCATATGGAAAATAAGAAATTGATTATTGATTATGTAGAGTATGGCTCGCTGGCTGAGTTGCCAGATGATGCGAGACGACTGATGGAGTGTGCCATGGAGTCGGCACACAAGGCATATGCGCCCTATTCGAAGTTTCACGTGGGTGCTGCGGTGCTTTTGGCCGATGGCACGATGGTGCAAGGCAGCAATCAGGAGAACATTGCCTACCCGTCGGGACTATGTGCCGAGCGTACAGCCTTGTTCAGTGCCTCTGCCCAGCATCCCGAACAAGCGGTAGTGGCGTTGGCGGTGGTGGGGCATTTTGAGGGGGAATATACCGAAGCGTTGCCCTGCGGAGCCTGCCGACAGGTGATGGCAGAATATGAGTTGAGGTATGGTAACAAATTGACGGTTTATTGCTATTTGAAAGGTGGTCGAATTCGGAGAATTGAGGGGGTGGAAAGCCTACTTCCGTTCGGTTTTGATGCCGACTTGTGATATTTTTGTATTAATACAAAGTATTGATATACATAATTGTATTGCTTATTTGCTAAAAAAACTTTAGCAAAAAAGTTCGTACACGGAAATTTCTTTGTACTTTTGCACGCTTAAAATGGCAAAAAAATAATAATAAATATAACAAAAATACTCACAAATGGGAATCATAGGAAGTATTAGAAAACACTCTTGGATAGCCGTGGCCGTGGTTGGTGTGGCTATCGTAGCATTTATTATCGGTGACCTTACCAAGAACAACCGTGGCATCCCCGACATGGGCAAGATTAATGGTAGCACGGTCACATACCAGCGCTTCACTGAACTAACTGAAGAGATGGAGAACAACTATAAGCGTCAGCAGGGTGTCAGCCAAGTGCCAGCCGACGTGGATTATCAGATTCGCGAACAGGTGTGGCAGAATCTGGTGACAGAGACCCTCGTTGACGAGCAGTTTGATAAGCTAGGCCTCACGGTGAGCCCTGCCGAGGTGAGTGACATGTACGTGGGTACCTTTATCCACCCTTATCTCCGTCAGTCTTTTACCGACCCCAAGACGGGTGTGTACCAGATACAGGCTATCCAATACTATGTGGACAACTTCGAGAATCTAGATACCGCACAGCGCATGGAATGGGTTGAGCTGGAGAAGGCTGTGAAGAACGACCGCAAACAGCAGAAATACAGCGCACTGATTTCTCGTGGCCTGTATATGCCTAATGCCATTGCCAAGCAGATTGCCGAGATGGGTAACAAGTTGAGCAATGTGTGCGCGGTGAACTGCTCGTTCCAGTCGGTTGACGACAGCGAGATTACCCTCACGGAGGAAGACTATCAGAAGTATTACAACAAGCATAAGGCCGAGTTCCGTCTGCGTGACGAGATGCGCGAGATGGAGTATATTGTCTATCCCATTGTCCCCACTCAGAAAGACATGGAAGACATTCAGACTGCGGTAGAGCAGACTTGGGAAGAGTTTCAGGCAGTCGAGTCTGACGAGCTGACATTCTTTGTCAACGCCGAGTCGGACCGCAGCTACGATTCCACCTATCGCAAAGCCAGCGAATTTGCTTCGCCGATGGATTCCGCACTCATGGCAGCTGGCGAGGGTTCTTATATCAGCCCCCGTATCGCTGGTAATGAGTGGATGATGGCAAAGGTTCTGAAAATCGCCAACCGTCCCGACAGCTTGCGTGCCAGCATTATCTATATCTTTAACGACAAGGTGGGTGGCAACATCACCCGTGGCGACGAGCAGGCAAAGCAGCTTGCCGACAGCGTGATGAACGTGGTGAAGAGCGGTGCTATGACGTTTGAGCAGGCAGTGGAGAAATATTCCGATGACGCTCAGAGAGCTGACATGGATTGGCAGTTGGACGGCAGTTTCGGTTTCCTGAACGAGGAGATTGTCAACACGCCTGAAGGCGGTGTCTTTGTTGTGCAGCATCCCAACGAAGTGGGCTACTATGTGGTGAAGGTGACGGGCAAGACCGTGCCGCACAGAAAGTACCGCGTTGCCGCCATCGTGCGTACCATTGCCGCGTCGGAGGCCACTACCCGCAATATATATAATGAGGCTAACAGATTTGCCGGTAACAACCGTACCTACGCTGAGATGACCGCCGGTGCACAGCAGGAGAACCTGCAGGTGCGCAACGCCATGGTGACCCCGATGCAGTATTCGGTCAGCGGCATCAACAATGCCCGTAGCATCGTGCAGTGGGCTTTCAACGAGAAAACCGAAAAAGGTACCGTGGCCGACCAGATTTTCGAGGCTGACGACATGTATATCGTCGCTGCTTTGAAGGATGTGTACAAGGTGGGCTATGCAACCCTCGACCAGGTTCGTAACATGATTGAGAACCAAGTGCGCAATGAGAAGAAAGGCGAGTTGCTGATGGCCCGTATGGAAGAGGCTAAGAACGCCAGTGCCGACATCTACGCCATTGCCACTAAGGTCAACTCCACTGTGGACACCCTCGACAGCATTTCGTTCAACGACTACTATCTTGGCAAATATGGCATGGAGCCTAAGGTTCAGTCTGCCATCGCCGCTGCTGCTGAGAATACCCTCATCGGTCCCATTCAGGGTGCACAAGGTGTGTATATGGTCAAGGTCAATGCCAAGATGGACAACCCCACTCCTGTTGACCCCGCCAACATCCGCAGCCAGAAGGAGCAGAGCTTCATGCAGGGTCTGCGCAGTGTCCAGCAGGTGCTGAAGGACAATGCCAAGGTCGTTGACCAGCGCAATAAGTTCTTCTAATGGATAGCGACAGTTCAAATAATATAAAGGAGAAAGGCGCGGCCATGCGGCTGCGCCTTTCTGACAAATGGCAGGACTTCCGCGAACGGATGCGGCACAAGCACCGCCTGATGGTGCTGGATACCGACACGCTGCAGGAGAAGTTCTCTATGGAGCTGACGGGACTCAACCTCTTCACGTACCTAGGCATTAGTGTCATTGTGCTTATCGTCCTCACGTCGCTGCTTATCGCTTTTACGCCACTGCGCAATTTGGTACCGGGCTACATCAAGCCTGAGTTGAAAGAGGAAGCAGTGCGGAACGCCCAGATTATCGACTCGCTGGAAGTTATTATTGACCAGCATGAGCAGCATATCGCCATCATTCAAGATGTTCTCAACGGGAAGGTGTTTCGGGCAGAGAAAGATACTGCGACGCAGACGGTGACAGACGAAGAGGTGGTCTATCGTCATACCCGTGCCGACTCGTTGCTGAGGCAGGAGATTGAGCAGCAGCGCAAAGAGGCGAAAGAGAAGCAAAAAAGAAATAAGAAACGCAAATAGATACCGCTATGAAAAGGATTGCGATACTAGGGTCGACAGGCTCTATCGGCACACAGGCACTCAATGTCATTCGTCGCCACCGCGATGAGCTGGCTGTCGAGGTGCTGTGTGCAGGCAGCAACGCCGATTTGTTGATTGCGCAGGCATTGGAGTTCGACCCCAACGCCGTGGCCATTGCCGACGAAGGCAAGTACCAGCAGGTTCAAGAGGCGCTAGCGACACACGATATAAAGGTGTTTGCCGGCATGGGCTCCATTGCCGACTTGATGGAGATGGAGAGCATCGACATGGTGCTAGCCTCCATTGTAGGCTTTGCCGGGCTGCGTCCCACGCTCCGTGCCATCGAATATCACAAGCCCATTGCCCTTGCTAACAAAGAGACTATGGTGGTGGCCGGTCAGATAGTGACCGAGGCGGCTGCACGTAACCATGTGCCCATTCTGCCAGTCGACTCGGAGCATTCCGCCATCTTCCAAAGCCTCGTCGGTGAGGTGGGCGGTGTAGATAAGATACTGCTTACCGCATCGGGCGGTCCGTTCCGTGGTTGGAAGCGAGAACAGCTGGAGAAGGTGACACTCGCCGACGCTCTCAAGCATCCCAATTGGAGTATGGGCCGCAAGGTGACGATTGATTCTGCCTCGCTGATGAACAAAGGGTTGGAGGTTATTGAGGCACGCTGGCTTTTCGACATCCCGGCCGAGCGTATTCAGGTGCTGGTGCATCCCCAGTCGGTAGTGCATTCGATGGTGCAGTATGTCGACGGCAGTATCAAGGCACAGTTGGGTGTCCCTACCATGGAAACCCCTATCCAGTATGCTTTCTCCTTTCCTCAGCGTATTGAGAGCCATTTGCCACGCCTCAGTTTCGAAAAATACTCGCAACTCACTTTTGAGAATCCCGACACCGACACCTTCCGTTGTCTACCCTTGGCGTATGAGGCCATTGGCCGTGGGGGCAATATGCCATGCATTATGAATGCCGCCAATGAAGTCGCAGTGCAACAATTCATTGAAGGGAAGATATCGTTCCTTCAGATTGCCGACTTCGTTGAGCATCAGATGTATACCGCCCCATTTATTGCCGAGCCTACGCTTGACGACCTTTTCCAGACCGACGCTGCTGTGAGGGGCCAGTAAAATTTTTTTTCTACCCTCTGTAACAAAACGCCCACTTTTTGCTACATACTATCAGATGGACAAAAGAACGTTAGCTGAGGATCGTCATCGCCAACAGCAGTTTGTAGCAGAAGTGCAAAAATGCGATGCGCTGATATACAGTGTATGTCGGCTCTATGGCTGTCGTCGTGACGAATCGGCTGAAGACCTCTATCAGGAAATTGTCTGTGCTCTTTGGGAGAGTTACGACACCTTCAAGGGTGACAGCAGTTTCAGTTCGTGGCTCTATTCCGTAGCTCGCAACACGGCAGTAGCCTACTATCGGAAAAATCAGTTGCGACAACCTGATATCAGTCTTGCCGACATAGAACGTGACTTCCAAGACTGGCACGACTCTCCCGACCCCTTAGTGGGCGAACTGTACTACCTGATAGACCAACTCAATGCAGATGACCGTCAGCTTATAGGTCTGTATATTGAAGGGTACGAATATGACGAGATAGCCCAGCAAATGAACCTCAGCCAACCAGCAGTCCGTACAAGATTGAGTCGCATTAAAGTACGCCTTAGGGAATTAAAAGACCGACAGAAGTGAAAGGAGATATTATGAAAGAAGAACTGAATCTAGAACCTTATCGTCAGGCATGGAAGGCGGAGAAAGAACGCCTTCAGGCTGCCCCTCCGCGTCATTCGGAGCAGGACATTGCCGCCATGCTGACACCGCATAAGCGACGTAGCCGTTCGCTGCCGTTATGGTTTGGCAGTGCCGCCGCCAGTGTTGCCATACTTTTCGGTGTGGCATGGTTGCTGTGGCTGCGTCCCATGGATAGTTCCACAGCGCTTCCTGCGGTAGCCGAACTTCGTCCGCAGAGCAGTCAGACTCTCCCAATGACTCAGAATAACCCGAATATTCAGAGCAATCCTATCGATCTCACAACTCCTCCCTCCATCCACACTCACACTCATACCATACGGTCATTTCAAGATCCCCAACTGAATTTGTCGACACTCGAAAATACCGAAGCTCATCGAATCATAAGCGTAGAGACGCTCCCTACTGATATATACAATACTGAGGTCGTCCCCAACGGTCAGCCCGATGCAAAACCATCAGTTCAGAACCCCACTACTCAGTCGCAATTACAGGCTTTTCAGGAAACGGGCATTACGAGTGTGATAGATAAACAGAAAACCCCAAAAGACCCTCTTGTAAGGACTAGGACAAGGTTTGGCCAAACTATATATTATCACCCCAATATTCAGGTAGGTCTCACTCTTGGTGCCACATTCTCCCCTTTTATGGGAAAGCAGGCTCTTGTCGGCATAGTCGCTACCAGAGATGCCAAGAACGATGGTCCCATCTGTGCCCACAACCAAGGGGCTTTATATCTGCTTTTTGACATGCCTTCTGCTGCGGGCAACGATTCGATGTCAGTGGGCCTTCAATATGGCTATGGTCTGAGCTACCGTCCTACCGATAACCTTACTATGCGTCTCAATATTGGTGGCTACATCATGTTTGGCAATTTTGACCTTGGACTACGCCTCAATGCCGAGGCAGGATATCGTCTCAATGAGTATCTTACCCTCACCGCAGCCTACCAATACTACATGCCGGGCATTGTTTCGGGCGAAGGTCGCCATGCCGCCATGATTTCTCTAGGATATATAATAGACTAAACCATAATCCACAATAATATGAAACGAGTTTTATTTATAGCCATCATGTGTTTACTCGCTTGTTGTGCACAGGCGCAGACGAGCGACACGGTCCGCATCTTCCCTTATGCCACCAATTTCAGTCCCGACTTTGACGGCTGGACCCCTTCCGACTCCTCTACATGGACCACGGGCAATTTTCAGTCTAGCACTATGCCGGTAGCTTTAGTTACTGTCCCAAGCACCATCAGCCAGTGGCTTATCTCTCCTCCGCTGCAACTGCCCAACGACACGGTGGGACTGCAAATGAGTTGGGATAATGCCAAGAGTGGTGGGTCACAAATAAACTATTATGTTCTTATTAGCACCGACAACGGCCTCTCGTGGGACACCATTACCACTTGGAACTACTACGCCAACCAAACCTATCTGCAAGATACTTGGCCGGTTGATTTGGCACCTTATGCCGGACAAACAGTCCGAGTGGCATTCTGTGTGCCGCCCACCGCAGGTACACGGCGCACGCTCAGCCTCACCAACCTCACCATCCGTAGCGACCGTATGCCTTGGGGGTATTGGTGGAGCAATGAGAGAATTGTGCAGGTGGGCGATACCGTTGAGCATTCTTATTCACTCTCTACGGAACCCGACTCGTTGACTACAGTCAATTGGCACAGTACTATGGTGACAAATGGACTTGCCATAGTAGTGGACACTCCAGTGATTAACAACTATGGCGATGTGCTATACCGTGTGCGATATAATGCTGCGGGCATCGACACTATCACCCTCACCATTAGCAACCCCTTTGGCACGCTAATCACCGACGCCCATGTCTCGGTTTACGACTGCCAACCCATCAATACCTTTCCTTGGATTGACACGTTTCCCTACCTCGGTTCATACAATGTATGTTGGCAGATGAACAATTTTGTGCATAACGACCCAGGCACCAATATCGGCAGCACCGATGAAAATGGCGAACTTTGGAACTCCACCAACCATTTGCAAACGATTAGCAATTCCGACCGATATCTCATCACGCCCCCTATTGCAGTGCCTTACAATGCGCAGGATTTGGCATTTGGTCTCTCCTATTGGGGCAACTGCAGCATAGACGTTCTGGCATCTTCCTCGGTGGGTACCGATTTGTCACTTTTCACCGACACCCTTGCCACATTTCCGCGAGGCAATGCCCGTCGTGTGCGCAAGGTGCACCTCGGCCAATATGCCGGACAAACTATTCGGCTGGCACTAATGGTACAGTACGGCTATATAATGCGCATCTTCAATGCAGGGGTGGATTATGATACCTTGCCCAAGATAGACGCGCTCACAGTGCCTGCCCGTATCTACAACGACTCGGCTGTGCTCTGCACTACCTCATTGCGCTATGGCTCTACAACAGGCTTGCACTACACTTGGCTGTCTGCCCGTGGTGCCGCCATCGTCACCAATGCTTTGGGCGACACCGCCTACGTCACTGCCGCTGGTGGCAGCGACTACGACACCCTCACCGTAATCGCCACCAACGCCTATGGCTCCGACACCCTAAGCCAACGTGTCCGCGTGGTAGACTGTTCCCCTGCCACCACTCTTCCTTGGCTCGAAACCTTCGCTGACGGTCTTCGCTGCTGGTATAAGCCTGAAGGCAGCAATTGGTTTGATAATGTGCCGCAATACCAACCCGAGTCGGCACGGCTGCTACAGTCGATGTGCGGCAGCAGTACTCTTGATAGCTGGATTATCTCCAAAGCCATCGCCATCCCCGCCGACACTGCCCTTGGTGTGCGTCTTTTCTGGGATGCCGCTTCTAACAACAACAATTTCCACTTCAACTATAGCGTTCTTGCCACCGTGGGCAATCCCA